>CAZFER010000027.1:0-13948 GCA_964517495.1 uncultured bacterium
CTCAACGCTCTCACATTGAGGAGGGTATAATCCTTTTTAAACGTATGCACCCGGTTTTAATCTGAATAACGTTATTCATTTCGGAAAGCACATGATCTTTCAATCGTGGAAAAACGATGTGCGTTCCTACTAATAGAGCTGAACCCGACTTTTTGGGATGATTAAAGGGGTATTTATTTTGAATTTTGAAGGTTTTTCTGGTAAATAGGCGTTTGTAAGTGTAGATATTTGAGGGGGTAAAAATTTTTTTTAATTTTTTTTTGTGAATCAGGATGTTGAGGATGAACTGGATTTTTTTTGGTGGGTTGCTGATTGGTTTGGAGAAAGATGTTTGGTTGGTGGGTGTGACGAGCGGGCAGGGATGCCCGCTCCCCGTGGAGGGTTGCTTTTGGATTTATGGGAGGAATTGGGTATGAGGGGATAACCTGGAGTTGATTTTTTGGATCGAGGGTCTGACCAATTTGTTCACCTATTTTACATTGAACAAATGTGCCAGGCTACTTGATAGATTGGTGTTGGGTAGAATATTTTTAGGTGGAAAGAGTGAGAGATGAAATCTTTTGAAAAATGTTCTACTTGGGGGGGTGAGTTGCAAATCAAGCAAGTCAAAAAACTGTTGAAAGGTGGTGGAAATATTGTTTCTTTAGGAGTAGAAAACATTGTTTATTAAGCAATAATAAATCATAATAAATTATGGAAAGGAATAACCAAATGAAGCGTGTGTTTATCTTACTTGTTGTTTTCTGTTTACCGCTGGCAACGTGGGGTTCTGAGCAGGAGTTGCTGAAAACATCGCTGTTTAATGGTGAGGATTTGAGTGGTTGGCATGAGATCGGGGGTGGGAAATGGTTCGTGCAAAACGGAGAGATCATCGGAGAAACCGGCGACGGCCGCTATGGTTGGCTGGTTACCAACAAACCGTATTCGAATTTCGTTCTCGAGTTGAAATTCAAGGCGGAAGGCAAAGGTAATTCGGGTATTCAATTTCGTTCACACGTTATTGATGGGCACATGAAAGGCTATCAGGCTGAGTTGGATCCCAACATCGGCAAGCATACAGGCGGCGTATATGACGAAGGTACCGGGCGTGGCTGGTTAGCCCAACCGACGGAGGAACAGGAAAAGATTCTTAAGCCGGAGGAATGGAATCATTATCGCATTAAAGCGGTTGGCCACCACATCCAAACCTTTTTGAATGGCGAAAAAATTGCCGATTTTGAAGATGACCGCGCCATCCGTGGGATTATTGCCCTACAAGTGCATAGCGGGAAAACCCCACCGGTCAAAATACGCTGGAAGGATATCGCGATCTCTGATTTAGGATACGGGAAAGGTTGGAAACCACTATTTAATGGTAAGAACCTCGATGGCTGGGTAGAACACGGAAAAGAAAAATGGTATGTGGACGACGGCCTGCTCATTGGGCAGGCGGTGACGGATGAATATGGTTATCTCTCATCCGAAGAGCAATACAAGGATTTTGTGGCACGGGTAAAATTTAATGCCACCGGAACCGGCAACAGTGGTCTGTTTTTCCATTCCAGTTTTAAAGGCGTGCGTGTCTATGGTGTGCAAGCGGAAATCGATCCCAATCCCAACCGGCACACTGGTGGATTATATGAAAGCGGGGGCCGCGGTTCTGAAGGCACTCGCGGTTGGCTGGTTCAACCCAACGAGGATGCGGAAAAGGTACTTAATCCCCTCGGTGAATGGAACGAGCTGCTATTATGGGTAAAAGGCAACCATTTTGTCACTTATGTTAATGGTTTAAAAGCGGTCGATTATGTGGATGAGAACCAGTATTTCAAAAAAGGTTCACTGGCCCTGCAATTGCATAGCGGGGGTTCATCCGGTTTAAAGTTCAAGGATATTTATGTCAAAGAACTTAAATAGCCCGCTATTCCAATTCGATTGAAATCTGCACCCCATCAGGGTAGTTTGGGTAGTGGATTTTCAACGTTTTGGTTTTGGCATTCCATATTGGTTTCAGATCGATCACATCACCGTCCGGTTTTTGGGCGGTGATTTTTTTTGGCCCTTCAGGTAGCAACAATTGCGCTATCCCCTGTGTCGCGGAAGGGCCTTTCATGGTGAAAGAGAACTGATTCGTATTCACTTTGATATTTGAGGTTCTGGAAGCAGCCGCCAAAATGCACGGTGGATCGTTTTCTACACGGTTAAGATTCAGTAAAAAAGCACGCTGGCCAGGCTCGATTGTTTTGCTGTCCAAAAGAGGTAGCGTTGGATCAAATAAATCAATCACCGGAGCATCGATGTGTAAGGATTGGGTTGATACACTTTCATCCAAAACAGCAATCACATCATAGGCGCCACGCTGGACATGGAAATGGTTTTTGGGTTGCCATCGTTGGGATAGCCTGTTTTTAATGGCATCAAGAAGAATGGCATCGCCATCGGCTTGCATGATAAATTCCTTGGGATCCTGGCGAATAACGGTCATCACGCCTTTTCCGGATTGATAGGGGATGGCGTTGAGTGGTTCCTCTTCTATATTTGCTAATTCAACCAAATGTTGCGAAGGCGCGTTATATTTCATCTCTTCGTGATTCCACCATTCGCGGATGCGTTGGAATGGATCGTTATCACGTCCGGCATAAATTAAGGTATTGCCTTCTTTCAGCCAATCCGCGATGGCTTGATGGTATTCAGGTTTGAGGGGCTTCATATTGGCGTAACTCATGATCAACAGATCGATATGATTTAACGTATCGGATTCGAGCAGGTTCTCCATTTGGACAAGGCGGACGGGAATTCCCCGCTTGAGCAACGGTAACACCATACCATAAAAATTGGATAAACGAGGATCTTCGTAATTTTGATGGGTGGGGAAACGCTGGAACATCATGGTATCGGAAATAAGTACACCAATTCCCTGGGTACCTGGAACATTTTGGTTTTCGGCTTCCATTTGGTTAAGGGCGTTGATGAGCACCAGGATTTCGGTGGCGTATTCAGCGGGGATGCCTTGGCGGTCTGCGGAGCCTTCGGTGCGGTATTGTCCCTTGAAGATGCGGCTGGGCCAGGGCATGACTTCGTAGTGCGCAATGGAGGGATGGAGGAGTTGGGCGGTAAACGTGGCTTCGTAATTGCGTTTGTAATCCTCCCAGGTATGATTGGGATTATCTTCGATAGGATCGGTTAGGAAATAAACCCTCCGTCCGGTGGGTTCAGTCATGGCCACCATGGAACCATATTCAAGGAAGGCATTTTCAAAGGTGCGTTCTTTATCGACGCCATTATAAAAGACCGGTGTACGGGCGGTGCCGGTCCAGACTTGGGCGATATAACCATCCATACCGGGGAGAGCGGATAGGCTGGATTCAGGGCTGACGATCCCCCAGGCTGAATAGTTGATCAAGGTGTGAGTAGGCACATAACAGCGCACCCGTTGGCCTTTTTGTTCGCTGTAGGCTTTGGCGTACAGGAAAATTTCTTTCAATGCCCGAAAGTAGAGGTGATATTTTAACTTGGCGGAGCGATAGGTTGCTTCGGGAGAGCGGTGTTGGGGCTGCCATTCTTCGCCGTAATAGGCATGCCATTCGCGTTTAAAGCCTTCACTATAGCCTCCGCGGTTCCAAAATTCCGGCTCTTCCAAATGGATGGCTTCGACGCCTTCATCGATGGCTTGCTTTACCAGGCTTTTTAAATAGTCAACATAGCTTTGGGTGGGAACCATATAGGGGACGGTAGGTCCATGCATGATCATTTGGCCATTGCGTTGGACTTGGCCTTCGTCGTGATGCTCTTTCCCGTCGAATTTACCATTCAGGTAATCCTGGTAGCCCCCCCAGGCCACGCCGGTCATTAAATGGATGGCATAGCCGCGCTCACGCCAGCTTTTAACCCGTGCGGGGAACGAGGAATTAACACCGTAGACAATAGCCACATCCGAGCGCAGGTCGATTTCAGGCATCCAGGGCCGTGCTGTTTGAAAGCAGGTTTTTTCAAGGGGAAGGTCACTGCTCAATCCGGATAAGGGCAGCCAAACAAGAATAAATAAAGGGATGATTTGATAATAGAAATTTTTCAACGTAAAACCTCAAATAGTTTTTTCTTTAATTCCGTTAATTGAAATGGTTTTTGAATAAAGCCAGCCAATCCTTTGCCCACAAAGCGTTGGGTGGTGTCTTGTTCATTGTAACCGCTGCACAGGATAACTTTAACATCCTTGCGGATGCGGCGAATTTCCCGAAAGGTGGCTTCACCATCCATGTGGGGCATGGTCATGTCGAGCAACACACAGGTGATTTCATCCTGATGACTCTTGAATACTTTCATTGCGTCTCTTCCATCCTCAGCGGTTAGCACATTAAAACCAAGGTGCTGAAGCATCCGTTTGCCAACTGTTCGGACGGTTTCTTCATCGTCGACGATCAAAACGATACCTTTCTTAATATCGTCGAAAGAAGGAACATCATCTTTTTTGCGCGAGGGATCGTCGGGGAGAAGATATTTTTCTTGCACCGGAAAAAGTATTTTAAAAGTTGTGCCTTCGCCTATTTCGCTGTAAATTCTCATAATACCGTCATGTCCCCGAACAATGCCCAATACTGCGGCCATACCTAATCCACGGCCAGTGAATTTGGTGGTAAAAAAGGGATCAAAGATTTTTTCCTTCGTGTTATTATCCATTCCACAGCCGGTATCCGCTACTTCAAAATAAACATACGTTCCTTCCGCTGGGGGTGGATCAATGTTCAAGCGGCTCACCTGACAGCATTCATCCAGATAGTGCCGGTCGCATTCCATCACCCCTGTTGATATAGCAATATATCCGCTTTTATTGCCGATCGCTTCTGAAGCATTGGTGATCAGGTTCATGATAATTTGCCGAATTTGGGTGGCATCGCCTTCGAAGATGGGGAGATTGTCAGCAAAGTTATATTTAATGACGACATTTTTAGACACTGAGACCGAGAGCAGATGGGACATTTCGTTAATGAATTCATTCAAGCGAATTGGCTCGATAACAAATTTTCCTTTACCGGAATAAGCCAGCAATTGTCTGGAGAGATCCGATGCCCGGCGGGCGGCCGTGATAATTTCATGGATGTGTTCACGAGCGGGGGCATGGGGTGAAAGTTCAATCAGTGATAAATCGGCGTTGCCCAGGATGGTCATTAAAATATTGTTGAAATCATGGGCAATACCTCCGGCGAGGACACCCAGACTTTCCAATTTTTGGACATGCTGCATTTGACGTTCGAGTTGAAGCCGTTCCTCTTCGGCTTTTTTGCGTTCGGTAATATCCCGATCCATTCCGATAAAACCAATGGGCCTTCCCTCAGAATCCTTTACCAGTGAAATGAAGGTATCGGCCAAAAAACGGGTTCCATCTTTTTTGACCTGATAATACTCTCCGGACCAGGAGCCATGTTCAAGCGCATGCTGCATGCGCTTTTGTTCCTCTTCCAATTCTTCGGGCGTTTCCACGACAAACGCCACTATTTTCCCCACTGCTTCTTGCTCAGTATATCCGTATAACTTTTGGGCACCCTGACCCCAGTAGGTGATGCGGCCTTCCAAGTCTGTTCCCACGACGGACTCCCGCAGGTTATCGAGCAGTTGAGCCTGATAAGCAAGGCGTTCTTCTGCTTCTTTGTGAGACGTCGTAATTTGGAAGAAAATGGAAATTCCATTGGAATGAGGATAAACGCGGACATTATACCAATCATTGAAAGGTTCAACATCAAAATAGGTTTCAAAGGAGGTGAATTGTTTTTCTTTTATGACAAAGTTGAATTTTTCTTCAAAGATTGATCCTTTGGCTTCGGGAAAGGAATCGAAAAGATTATTTTCCATAACCTCCTTGCTAGACTTTCCCAAGAGTTGTTCCGCCGCCTGGTTATAATAGGTAACCACCAGGTTATTGTCCAAGGCGATGAATCCATCGCTGATGCTTTCCAGAATATCAGTCAGTGTTTGGTTGGTCTCTTCCAGTTTTTGTTTGGTGGCCTGGCGTTCTTCTTCCAGGAAAATGTTATGGATGGTAAAAGCAGTATCGCTGGCAATTTCGCCGATTAATGTCTGAATCTCATCAATTTGAGAGAGTGATTTTGGGGCGGTTAAGCTCATATAACCGTGAGGAGTGTCCATATAGGCTAATTTTGTAATGAATACGGACTGAGTTTCAAATTGATGAGCGATTGGGCATTGATCGCAAAAGGATTGGGATTCCTGGATCAAGGTGACGTTATCAGATTTCGACGTTTTTTGGATACACTCAGGGATGTCTCCGCAGGTATAGGATTCTAAAAACCGTTCAAACGGTTGGCCAAAACCTGTTTCGGCTGAGACAATTTCACCGTCCTTATTTTGAACAACGATCCATGCACCTGTCATGACGGTATCTTGAACCAAAATGGAGCATATTTCTCGAAGGAGGATAGGGATCGATCGCAGCTGGTTAATCAACGTATTGACTTCCCGGATGGCTTTGAGTATGGAATTGAGTTGAAAGGTACGTAATTCGGAACGTTTGCTCTCGGTAATATCGGTGATGGTTATAAGAAGATTTTCTGTTTCATCGATTTCTTGTTCTTCTTTTGGTGCATCAATATTGTAACGAGTTATTTTCCCGGAAATTTTGACAATGATTCCTGCGCTGGTTTGATTATCCAACCGCAGTTCAAAGCACTTGTCTTCAGGATTTTTAAAGAAAGTCGTGAATCGGTTTAAATAGTTATCACGATCATCAGGATGTACAAAATTAGTGAAGGGCCGATTGAACAGTTGAGCGTGTTTCCTTTTTACCATAGCGGCAAAGGTGTGATTGAATTGCTTGATCATGCCTCTCGAATCAACAATGATGTACCCAATTGGAGCATTGTGAAATAGATGGGAATAACAATCCCGGGATTGTTCCAAATCACGCTGGGTATTTTGTAATTCCTCATTTTGCAGTTCCAATTCAATTTGGTGCACTTGCAATTCGTGAAAAAGGCGTGCGATTTCTGCTGGTGTATATTGGCTAAAATCCCCCGTCAAGCGGTGGATACGTTGTTCCGCCAGTTTTCTTAAATCTGCGGAATCATTCTTTTTGGACACATCCATTGGACTTCCTTTCTTCGGCAGCTGCAATCAATCATCCCCGGTGAATATTTACAATACATGTAACCGATAACAAAAAAGAATACGAAATTTATTGAGATTGAACTCCTTGCTTTAGAGAAGTGATATCCATATGCAAAACTACAACACGGTTTGGTGCCGTGCCTATCACTCTATTAATAAACATCAAAAACCATCTTTCCTTGATGGGGGAATGGCAGGGATACCTTATTGAAAACATTTCACGCCGTCCCGCCAAGATATCGTGGATGGCTTCTGCAACCAGTGGGGCTTCATCGGCACAATCGCCATGGGCATTTTCACATAATTTTAAGTAGTTTGCGCCCAAATAATCGTCATTCAATCCGTTTTCCCGGGCAAAGGTTTTCCAGGCGTTATTGGCATAAACGATGGTTCCATTTTCATCAAGGATGGCAATGTTATGGCTTAAGGAATCCAAAATGGCATGATTTGGATGTTCCGTTTCATGGAGTTGGGATTGTATCTTTTTTAAAGAAGTGATATTAAGGAAAGTAATAACATATCCGGAATCATAATCAGAATTGATGTGATATGGAACCACCCGCATGAGATGCCAATTGCCGTCCTGTGTTTGGATTTCATGATCCAGGGGTTCGGTAATTCCCTTGGCAGATAAAATAATTTCCACGGGATTGGTGTTGTTCACTTTATGGTTAAGATCGTTGACCCGCAAGCCGATATGTTTTTCGGTCAAATTAAAGATATTGTATACATTGGGAGAAAATTTTCTTATCTCGAAATTCTCATCCAGTAACAAAAAACCAATTTGGGTGGAAGAGAATATATTATCCATATCGTTGTTGAGATCTTTTAATTCGAGAATTTTGCTCTGGTACTCTGCGTTGACGGTATAGAGTTCTTCGTTGACGGATTGCAATTCCTCATTGGTGCTTTGCAGTTCTTCGTTGCTGGCCAACAGTTCCTCGTTGGTGGCTTGCAATTCTTCGTTGGCGGTTTCCAGTTCTTCAATAGTTGCTTGCAAATTTTCCCGGGTAAATTGCAATTCCTGCTCCAAATCCTCAATGCGTTGTTGGCTTTCCCTATCAAAATCGTACGTTGGAACATCCGATTCCGTTGGTGATTGAGGCGGTTGAATTTCAGAGATCAGCACGACAGCCAGGGGATCAAGGTTTGTTTGTTCTTTAAAGGGGATAATCTGCAATTGAATGGTTTTGGATGGAAGCCGGATATTGGTATAGCGTAATTCTTTTTGTTGGACAAATACTTTTTGAATACCGGTGGCCAGAGGAATGCTTAATTCTTTGACGGCCATTTTGACGATATCGTTGTTCATCCTGCCGGAAGGCACTTTGAAATAATCACTTGTATCGCCAACTATGTGTAATACTTCCTTTTTTTCATTAACAATAAGTGATAAGGGCAAGTGGCGGTCCGCCAGGGTTGATAAAAAACGTTCATACAAACGCTCTTCATTATGAGGGCGAACCATCGGATAAGTGGTATAAGATCGACGAAACGATGAAGAATCATCTTTTAGATTATTGGAAAAATCGGTTGCACCAGGGACATTTCTTTGTTTTCCCTTGGAGCGATATACCTTCCATTTGTGATGGATTAGATCGAAATAATCGGCCAATTCGCCAGTAGTCTCGCTTGTCCCAAGGAACAAAACGCCAGTGGGATTCAAGGAGTAATTAAATAGTTCAAGCACTTTTTTTTGTAATACCGGTTGAAGGTAAATGAGAAGATTTCGACAGCTGATTAAATCAATGTTGGTGAAGGGGGGATCTTTAATAATATTGTGAGGAGCAAAAACGACCATTTCACGGAGCGTATGGGAGATATGGAAATGATCGTCCTTCCGGGTGAAATAGGTTGACAAATAGCTTGGGGGAAGATCGGCGGTAATACTTTCGGGATAAATCCCGTTGCCGGCGCGTATTATAGCTTCTTGATCAATATCAGTGGCAAAGATTTTGATATTGTATTTCTGTCCCACTTGATTCATATAATCTTTGCAAAGAATGGCCAGGCTATACGCTTCTTCACCTGTTGAACATCCCGCCACCCAAAGACGGATTTCTTGATGTTCTTTACCTTGCAATAAAGTAGGGAAAACTTGATTCTTGATAAAATCAAATGCTTCACGGTCACGGAAAAAATTGGTAACGCCAATCAGTAATTCACGATATAGGGTTGTGGTTTCTTGAGGGCGGTTTTCAAGCAAACGAACATAATCATTTAAGTTTTCTGTTTGATTGATAGACATTCGCCGTTCAATACGCCGATTGACCGTGCTGGGCTTATAATAGGTGAAATCAACTTTGCACTGTTCACGCAATAAGGCAAAGATGCGGGTTAAACCATCCTCGTCGGTCAGCAGTGGAGTTGAGGTGGATGACTTGTTGACATAGGGGTGTTTGGCAAATGAAATCAGCTGGTCCGGCATTTCGTTGGGCGCCAGGATAAAATCCGGCAAGCCGGTTGAGATGGCGCTGCGAGGCATACCGTCGAACTTTGCACTTTCCTGGGATTGCACCATCACCATGCCCGCGCTTTCCTTAATGGCGCGAATTCCTCTCATCCCATCGCTGCCGGTTCCGGACAGGATGATGGCAATGGCTTTTTCTCCCTGATCATCTGCCAGGGAATGCAAGAATATATCGATGGGTAAATTGATACCTTTAGAGTAATCCTGCTCGCTGAGAATTAATTTACCGTGAAAGATTTTAAGGTTTTTTTTGGGGGGAATGAGATAAATGCAATTGGTTTCAACCCGCATACCGCTTTCCGCCCGAAACACCATCATCTGGGTTCGCTTGGAAAGTAGTTCCACCATTAAGCTTTTATAATCGGGGGATAAATGCTGAACAACGATAAATGCCAAACCGCTGTTGGAAGGCATGCTCGAAAAAAACACTTCCAAGGCTTCCAAGCCACCGGCTGATGCCCCGATACCTATATATAATGTGGGTTCATTGATGCTCATCTCAGGCTTCCAGGACCATTAACTTCCACTTCAGGATAATATTTTAAACCCTTGGCAATAAAAAACAATGTAAAAGATCAGCCATTTGAAGTACCATTCTCAGCACCAGATATTTCGGCTCGGTGGGAGCCTCGCCCTCCCTGGGTGGCTAACATTTTACACAATAATAATGATGATGCGTTCTTTAAATATGGAAGCAACCCGTCCCTTATGAACTGCCGTTGGTTCTTGAAAAAGATACAGCACCTTCCTGGATAAAATCCTCGAGGCGAAGTTTCAATTCCCGGCTGGGGCGAACTTTGAAATCAGAGATCGAGTAATCCACAGTCCCCACTTCCGGTACACCGATGTGCAATATGATAGGAACATCACCAGCGTTCTCTAAAAAGCAGCCTCTTAAGCGCTGCATACAATCATCATCCAAGTTATCTGTTTGAATTTGCACATGCATTTCGCGCACATACTTGTTCCAGCCTTCTTCCACCGTCATAATGCGGTCGGCACGGACAGAAATTTGATCACCACGCTGGCTGGAAATGCCTTCGACGATCAAGATCGATTCTTCCTGTAAAATTTCCTCGTATTTTTCAAGGCTAGCGGGCATGATGGCGACTTCAACCGTCCCGGTCATATCTTCTAAAATCATCAACGCCATACGATCCCCGTTGCGAGTTTTTTTCTTCTTTATTTCTGTTGCGATTCCCATCAGCTGCACTTTGCTGGAATCCTGTTTATCGATCAAGTCAGCGGCTTTGTTTCGGGCAAAGAGGGATAGTTCCATTCCAAAATCATTTAATGGATGCCCGGTGATATACATGCCCAAGAGGGATTTTTCATATTGCAGGATTTCAGCTCTGTCCAATTCCGGTTTTTCCTCGATGGGGATATCCTGTTGGTCTTCATCCTCTTCAAATGCGCTGAAGAGCGAGCCTTGTCCGATGGCCTTATCGCGAAGAATACCTTGCGCCCGTTCCAACGCGGATGGGTAAGCATTCAACAGAGTGGCCCGGTTATAGCCCATTGAATCAAACGTGCCGGCCCGGATCAAATTCTCGAGTAACGAGCGGCTCAGAATGCCCGCTTCTGCGCGTTCGCAAAAATCGAAAATGGATTTAAAAGCCCCATTCTTTTCCCGCTCTTTAATAATGCTGCGAACGGCATTCATTCCAACGCCTTTAATGGCTGCCAATCCAAATCGGATGCCTTCATCTGTCGCGGTAAAAGTCTCTTTGGATTGGTTAATATCCGGCGGAAGAACAAGGATACCGGAATCGTTGCATTCATTCACATACTTGACCACTTTGTTGGTATCGTTCATATCGGTGGTCAATAACGAGGCCATAAATTCCGCAGGAAAGTGGGCTTTCAGGTAAGCAGTGCGATAAGTGATTATGGCATAGGCGGCGCTGTGTGATTTATTGAAGCCATACCCGGCGAATTTATAAATCAAACTCCACAAACGTTGGGCAATGGCTTTATCAACCCCTTTTTCCTTGGCACCTTCATAAAATTCTGTCTCCATCCTGTTAAGCAGTTCGACTTTTTTCTTGCCCATTGCCCGGCGCATGATGTCGGCTTGCCCCAAAGTAAAGCCGGCGATCACATTGGCGATTTTCATCACCTGTTCCTGGTACAAGATGATGCCGTAAGTTTCTTTAAGAATGGGTTCCAGGCTGGGATGATCATAGACGATTTGGGCTTCGCCGTGTTTTCGTTTGATAAAGTCTTCCACCATTCCACTGCCCAAAGGGCCGGGGCGGTAAAGCGCCAAAAGGGCGATGATATCGCTGAATGTTTCGGGTCCCAATTTTCGCAGGATTTCTTTCATCCCCGTCGATTCAAGCTGAAACACACCGTTGGTCTTCGCTTTGCACAGCAGTTCATAGGTCTTGGGATCATCCAACGTCACATTGGTGATATCGAAATTGGGATCATGGCGTTCGTGAATACTTTCAATCGCGCCATCGATGACGGAAAGGTTTTTCAGGCCAAGGAAATCCATCTTCAACAAGCCGATGGATTCCAGAATCTTCATTTCATATTGGGTTGATATGTCGTTCTCTTTATCGGCTCCCCTCATCAGGGGAGTAAACAGACGAAGGTCATCCGGCGCAATAATCACCCCGGCAGCGTGGGTGGAAGTGTTTCTGGCCATCCCCTCGATCTTGAGCGCATGGCGAAATAATTCCTGGTGCACGGCATCCTGGTCGCGAATGCGGCGCAGTTCAGGCACATCATCCAATGCTTGCTGCAAGGTAACTCCCAGCCCATCTGGAATCAGCTTGGCGATTCGGTCGCCTTCCACGGCTGGTAACCCCAACACACGGGCCACATCCCGCACCGCGTTTTTGGCGCCGATGGTTCCAAAGGTGGCGATTTGAGCCACCCGGTCGCTTCCGTATTTTTCCTGGACATAACGAATCACTTCATCACGGCGCTTGTCGGAAAAATCAGTATCGATATCAGGCGGCGATATACGCTCCGGATTCAAAAAGCGTTCGAAGAGCAAACCATGTTTCAAAGGATCAATGTCGGTAATATACAAACAAAAGGCCACCACCGATCCTGCCGCCGAACCTCGGCCGGGACCGACGGAGATACCCTGCTTGCGGGCAAAATTCATGTAATCCCACACAATCAGGAAGTAGCCAGTAAAGTCTGAACCAATGATGATATCGAGTTCCCGCTCGATGCGATCCTTAACCTCTTGAGTAACCTCGCCATAGCGTTCTTTGGCTCCATCATAAACCAACTTGCGCAGATAATCCTCATAGGTTCCTGCATCCTCAGGGATTTCATAATTTGGCATGATTAATTTGGAACCATCATAGTTTAGCTCCAACTGGCATTGTTCGGCTACCAGCGCGGTGTTTTCCACTGCATCCACATAATCCGGCATTTGTTCTGCGATAATTTGGCCGGATTTGAAATAGAGCTCCTGGGTGGAGATTTTCAAGCGAGTGGGATCATTCAGATTTTTTTTGGTACCGATACAGATCAAGCAATCCTGAGTGGAAGCATCTTCTGGCTTGAGGTAATGCACATCCGCTGTCGCCACCAGGGGGATGGATAGATCATCTGACAGCGAACGCATGCCTTGGTTGACGATGTTTTGTAGATCGATACCGTTCCCCTGCACTTCGAGGAAAAAGTTCCCTTCACCAAATATCCTGGAATATTTTTCGGTGAGTACCTTGGCCTCTTCATAATTATTATCGAGCAGAAGGGTTGGGATTTCCCCTTTTAAGCAGGCGCTTAAGCCAATAATTCCTTCTGAGTATTCAGCCAATACATCATGATCGATGCGAGGTTTGTAATAAAATCCCTCTAACTGGGCGACAGAGGTGAGATACATCAGATTTTTATAGCCGGTCTCGTTTTTGGCCAATAAAACAAGGTGAAAGTTCGAACGATCATTTCGATCATCAATGCTGGTCTCTTTGCCACCGCTTTTGTTAAAGCGGGAACCAGCTGCCACATAGGCCTCAACCCCCACGATGGGTTGAATTCCCTCCTTGCGGGCTTTTTGATAAAACTCCAATGAGCCATGCATAACCCCGTGGTCGGTCAGCGCCAGGTGGGACATTTCATAATTTTTGGCCTGTTGGATCAAATCATTTAACCGGCATGCGCCGTCAAGCAGGCTATATTCAGAATGCACATGGAGGTGTGTAAAATTCGATACGGACATAGATATCCCTCAACTATAATAAAATGAAATGGTTAACACATAGCTCAATCCCCTGCATGTTATAGGGGCAAATCTATGTGTTCGCCCTATGTTGTGACACGGCCGCTTTAGACAATCTCTCCTGATGAGCCGTTGTACGTGAAAACGGCTCGACGGGAGTCTCGCCCTCCCTTTTAAGGCTCGACGGGAGTCTC
>CAZFER010000027.1:14048-75468 GCA_964517495.1 uncultured bacterium
GGCTCGACGGGAGTCTCGCCCTCCCTTTTAAGGCTCGACGGGAGTCTCTCCCTCCCTTTTAAGTTAATGAGATTGGATCAACATCTATATGTTATAGCTAAATATCTATTGATATACATGATATTGTGTTTCAGCATACATCACGACGGCGATCTCTCCTGATTCAATAATATAGGAGAATATTTCAACTTGAGCAATGACTATTTTATCGAGGTTCTTTTATTTGGGAAGAAATTTAGTGGAAGCAATGTGGATCGAAAGACATTTAATCTTTTCGTTCTGTTAAACGTTTGCGTTGATATTTTTCATGGATGCCGGATTGGGAATTTTGAGGGCGCATAACCAAGCACCGTGTACAGGGTAAGGTGGTGTTAGAAATTCGAGTTAATACCCCCTTTCTCCTGTCCTTTATATGCATGGATTTATACCTCATTTTTTTATATGTTTTCATCAAATAAATTATATTCCCATGTGTGGAGCAAAACAAATATAATTTTAGAGTGCATTCTATCAAAATTTTTCTTTTATGGAGGCACACATTCGTGTATTCTTCTTATTAGAGTTTTGTTGGGCTCTATAATCCAGCACGGAAGTTAGAGTTAAATCAAATGGGATTAAATATTTTTCCTGTCACGATACGTGGTGTAACACCAGCCATTCATGGTTTATTGTGCCGTCCTGGGCATGAGCATCGTAGCTTGCCTACCGTGCTCTATTTTCATGGCTTGAATGGAACCCGCAATCAAATCTTTCAGGATCGTTATGTGGAATTTGCCAGAACCATCAGTGGATTGGGGTGTAATCTGCTCTCTGTGGATTTACGCGCGCATGGAGAGCGGCGTGAAAATAAAGAGCGGCCTGCCATTGAAAACATGATGAAGATCATCACTCATAAAGAGAAAAATCCGTTTGATGGAGCCTTTGAGGATATTAAAGTCATTGTTGATTTTTTGATCGATAAGAAAATCACCCTGCCAGGAAAATTGGCAGTCACCGGTCTGGCATGGGGTGGAATGCATGCCATGTATGCTCTTAAATCCGAACGCCGGGTGAGTTGCGCCATCGCTTTACTGCCGGTATGCAAGATAACCAGCCTGATTGAGTTTAAGGGATTGGTAAAAAATGCCCTTGTGCAAAAGCATGAACCCTTTAATTTTGTTGAAAAAGTTGCACCCAAGCCATTGTTACTGGTTACTGGTGAAAAAGATACACGAGCGGATCCACGTTACGCGGCGATGATGTATGAGAAACTCTATCCGGAATATCTATCCGCCGGGGCGGATAAGAATTTGGCCTACACCATGATGCTGGGAACGGGACATGCCTATGACCCCCGCCTGGCGGATTGGGTGGTTAAATGGTTGAATGAGCACATCCTGGTTGATGATAAAGAAAAAAGTCCTGTGCTAGATTGAAGATCTCACTCTAATTGGTAAATACAAATTAGTGAATCGGTTTTTTCCAATAATTATATCATCTGTTACGTTGACGATGCAAGTAATACTGCTGTAAGGATAATCCCCCGAATAATACGATCAACAATGCATTCAGCCAAATGAGCGAATAATCTTTAAGCACCGTGTCTCCCCAGTTTAAAACATAAACGTTGAAGTTCAAAACAAACAAATCAAGGATCGCCAAGGCAATTAACGTAAATTGTATTGCCTTATGATGGTGCTTATGATCGGATAAAACCATTCTGGTTGAAATCATAAAGATCACGATCCCTAACAGGCTAACATAAATAGGTGTTAACCAATCACCAGCGAGCCATGAGCAAGGGTACACCCATGCGATACAACCAAATATGGATCCCCCATAGGCGCCGTATATATTCCCTTTTGTAAATACTTTGGATTGATGCTTCCTCTTAAATTCCTCAGGATCAACATAGGTGCCTTGCTCGATTTGGATATTCTTTAGCTGTTCGTTAAATCGCCTGATCAAAACAAACAAACCAGCCGTATAAAGAATGGAAAATCCAACAATCATACTGCCTATCGTAATGTAGGGATAAGATTGAATTAACGAATCAAGTTTGGTTTTTGTGGGTGGATATATTAATGAGATATAGATGCCTAAAGCGGTAACTCCCCAAAATGCAACAACATAAAGTAAAATTATAAAAGTGGAATAGATAACATGTTGGCGTTCCGCATTGGATTTTGCGCTGTTATAACTTGCTCTAATTCCAAAAATGGCGCCCATAATGCCGATCAATGGTCCTAAAATCGCTCCTGTAAGGGATAATCCCGTGGCGGTTTTCATGGCAGTTGATCCTTGCGTGCTGTAAGCAGCAATTCCCGCCGCTGCCCACTGAGGAACTGTCGCGGGTAATGCCGCCATCACCATAATCGTAAAGCTCTTTTTGGGTCCACTGCTGGAAAGCGCTGATTCGACAAAAGCTGCGATGGATTCTTTCAGCATTTTCCGGCCTCGTGATAGCCTCTGCTTGACGGCATCCTCGCTAAGTTCCAACGCATCGGCCACTGATGCGACCGACTGTTGTTCGCGATAAAAAAGAATGAGTGGTTCACGATATTGAGTGGGAATATCTTCGATAGCGTTCCACAGTAAGGCTTCTTCTTCCTGCTTGATGATTCGCTCAACCGGAGAGTCTTCCGAGGGGATAGAGAGGTCATTTGTTTGAAAAGACGTTTCACGTGAATGTTTTCTTCGCCATTCGAGGCAAAGATTACGGGCGATACCACATAACCATGATTTGAATTTATCCAGCTGATGGAGATCTTTCAGCCGCTGCCATGCCCGAACAAAGGTATCCTGCGCCAATTCTTCGCTATGGTTCAAATCCCCCGTTTCGTTGTAAGTTATGGCACATATCAACGATTGATAACGCTTGACCAGTTCGGCATAGAGTTCCCGGTTGCCATCCAGGCAGGCTTGTAAAATTTGCATGTCACTTTTAACAGATGTTTCCATGACCCATCTCCATTATTAACTTATTCAATAAATATAAGTGACATCAAACCCAAATAGGTGACAAAATAATTAAGGGGCGAGGCGTTCGAATATCCAAGTTCCATCCTCTGTTTTACGGTATTGAATCCGATCGTGCAAGCGGTCCGGGCGGGATTGCCAGAACTCAATGAGATCAGGTATTACCCGATAACCACCCCAATGAGGAGGACGGGGGATATCTTGATCATTAAATTTTTCAGTGAAATGGTGCATTTTCCCTTCTAAAACCTCTCGATTAGCTAAAACCTGGCTTTGGGGTGAAGCCCAGGCACCGAGTTGGCTTCCGCGTGGGCGGGATTGGAAATAACGATCTGATTCCTCAGCGGATACAGTTTCCACTCTTCCTTCAATACGAACCTGGCGATCTAGTGAAGCCCACCGAATAGCCAACGCAGCGTGAGGATTCTGTTTCAACTCCTGCGCTTTGCGGCTTTGGTAATTGGTATAGAAAACAAAGCCCCGCAGGTCGACTCCTTTAAGTAATACCACACGGGCCGCAGGCCTGCTATCTTGAGTAATCGTTGCCAATGTCATGGCGGTTGGTTCTGGTTCCTGAGACTGCTGGGCTATCTCAAACCATTTTTGAAATTGTTCAATTGGATCATTAAGAATTTGGTCTTCCAGCAAAGGCTGAAGCAAATGTTTCTGAAATTCACTCATGAAGCGCTCCTGTAACAGGGTAGACGAACTGGATTTTCCGGTTTATCGTTCATTAAGTAAAAAAAAGGCATATTAAAATATTGTACTCGGGGAGGCCAATTAACATGAGCGAAACACGGCGGCAATTTTTACAAACCTTGGGTGGTGTGATAGGCGCCAATATCTGTTTGCCCCAAACCAGTAGAAGCGAAGAACAGGCATTGTCGAAACGTCCGCCTAATATACTGTTTTTCTTCCCCGACCAGCATCGCTATGATTGGACCGGAATGAACAAGGATATACCGGTTCGCACGCCCCATCTCGATGCCCTGGCCCGGCGTGGAGTTTATTTTGCCAATGCGCTTTGTCCATCCCCGTTATGCGCACCATCGCGTGCTTGTTTAGCATCGGGCAAGGAATATGACCGCTGCCGTGTTCCCGGCAACCATGTGGATTATCCAATCGACCAAACCACCTTTTACCAACTTCTGCGTCAGGCTGGTTACCATGTCTCCGGATGTGGCAAGTTTGATCTTCACAAAGCCTCACCCACATGGGGGATCAAAGGGGATCATTTATTGAATGAGTGGGGATTTTCCAGCGGCATTGACAATGCAGGGAAGTGGGATGCGATCAACAGTGGGCGCAAAACCCCCAAAGATCCTTATATGTATTACCTCCATAAACATGAGTTAGCTAAAACTCATGTGGATGACTTTATGCGGCGTCGAAAAGTGGGTAGTTACAAAGCCACCTTTCCCACGCCTCTTCCGGAAAAGGCGTATTGTGATAACTGGGTAGCCCAGAATGGTTTGGACTTGATGAATCAATTCCCCAAGGATAAACCCTGGTTTATTCAGGTGAATTTTGCCGGACCGCATGATCCGGTGGATGTCACCAAACGGATGCATTCCTTTTATGATGATGTGGATTTCCCTCAACCCAACCAAAGTACCCAGTTCACCCCAGAAAAACATAATGCTATCCGGCGAAATTATTCGGCGATGGTAGAAAATATCGATGAATGGCTGGGGCGCTATATCAAGGAGATAGAAAAACGAGGTGAGTTGGATAACACCCTCATCGTGTTCAGCAGTGATCATGGCGAGATGCTGGGTGATCATAACCTATGGGCGAAAACCAAGCCTCATCAACCTTCCGTGGGCGTTCCACTCGTCATTGCTGGACCAGGTATTGCGCAAAATATTTGGTGTGAGGCACCAGCGACGATTTTGGATTTATCCGCGACCTTTTTGGATTATGCCAATGTGGATATCCCCAGCGATATGGATAGCCAAACGCTACGGCCCATTCTCTCTGGAAAAGAGAAAGCCACTCGTGAGTATGTCTATTCCGGCTTGCGCTCATGGCGGCAAGTATTTGATGGCCGCTACAAACTGACCACCGGCTATGGCAAATCAAAAGAACCGCTGCTGTTCGATTTGCAGGAAGATCCCAAGGAAAATAACAATATCGCCAGTACAAATCCAACGCAATTAAAACGGCTGGAGGAATATCTGAAGGAGATATAATATTCAGTATTTCGGGGGGGGTTACAAATCCGCCCCTACGAGAGGTATTTATTATCATTTCCAGGGGCGTTGCCCGCTGGCTATTTTATGTAACCCCGTTGGGGTAAAAAGCAATGACAACCTCGGCATCCCATAATCAATCCCGCTTTCAGTCTGCACTATTAACCTTGCTGCAATATGGCTATTTTAAGCAATTATTCACTTAAATTGTGGACATAATATCCCTGTTTACTCTATTCTAATAAATAATCTATACTATCTGAACATGAGAGGAAAGGTATAATTGTGAAAAAACGATCGGGACATTCTCTTTTGGAACTTCTGATTGCGGTATCAATTATACTTATATTAGTAGGAATTGCCGTTTTGAATTATACCCGAATCCTTGAACGAATACGGTCTATTTTTGGCTAAAGAACAGCGGTTGGATTTTTATCCACCCTTATCCATCCACATGGAATGCACTTATAGAATTACTCATCATCGAGATCGTGATACCCACCAAACGGTGGAAGAATACAATTCACTCTGCACCCTCCAACAAAGGTTGAGAAATGAAAAACTATACTTGGGCTAAACAACAACTAATTCGTACATTTTATAGTTTATATTTCATGGTTTGCTTTGGATTAACAACCGTTCCAATTATTTCCAATCCCATCAACGGAGAGTGTGCTGAATTTTTTTCTCAGCCATTACAAACTTTATCTGGGGTGCCGCTGGGAGGAATTGGTACGGGAAAAATTGAAATTTTCCCCAATGGGCGCTTTGGGCAATTCACCACCAATAATAATCCTGACCGGCCGATCACCAACACAGAGGGATGTTTCGCAGCATTAAGCATCTCTTCCCCTTCGCGCAGCCTTACCAAAGTGCTGTATCAGGATCGCAGCGATTCCATGGGGATTGAATCGGTCAGCTTGGCAGGGGGGTATCCTTCCACCCATGTTTCATTTTACGATCGTGAACTGCCCGTATCGGTATCACTCCATGCCTTTAATCCCCAAGCGCCCGGTGAAGTGGAGCGATCCTGCTACCCCACCGTGGTGTTTGAATATACCTTGAAAAACAAAACCGCTACACCTCAGACAATTTCATTGGCCATGTCGTGGACCAACCTGAGTGGGATCGGCGCCATCCCACAAGAAATGTTCGCGCCAGGAGGTGAATGTGTTCATCGTGAAACACGGAAAGGCCGCTGGCATGGCATTGAATTGCAATTTCAGCCTGGGGAATCTTCCACCATTCATTCGCCCGCTCTAGGCTCATTCGGCCTTTTTGCCAAAGAGGATGAGTCAGTAAAAATCTCATCCCAACCCATGTGGGACACGATGTTATCTCCACATCTTTTTTGGGAACCGCTAAAGAGAAATCAACCCTTCCAACCCACAAATCAATCGGCATCCCTTAACGTCACTGCTAAAGAAGCACGCCCCTCAGGCGCGGTGGCGGCGCATACTGTTCTAAAACCGAATGAAGAAAAAACTCTCTCCTTCTGCGTGGTATGGTATTTTCCCGTTATTCAAAAGCAGAACGATGTAACCTATCGGCACTTTTATGCTAAACGGTGGGATTCATTACGTGATGTGCTCAATTCAATCAATAAGGAACTGCCCAATTTAAGCAAACGTTGGGACCAATGGCGGCAGATGTTTACTCAGACACCTTTGCCGGGCTGGTTTACCGATCACCTTTTTAACGGGCTGGGAATATTAACCACTCACGGTGTTTTACTTGAGGATAAAACCTTTGCTCTGCGCACTGCAGATACCAAATACCCTGGCAATCTCGGCTCACCGGAAGAATGGCTGGCTTCATATTCACTCTTGGCGCAATGCTATCCGGAACTGTTGATCTCACAGTTATCGCTCATACAATCCAGCCAATTGCAAAATGGCGAAATCCCCAGCGCGATCGGAAACATCTATACAGATTTGGGAATTGAGCGAAGCGCCGCCCGATTTTATGGCCGTCCCGATTCAGCCTCTGCTTTTATCCTTATGATGTATGAATATGGACTCTTAACCGGTGATCAGGCCTATTTCGAAACCATCACACCTGCCATCAAAAAAGCGATTGTATGGCTTTTGGATATTATCGAAGAGAATCAAGACGACACCCCGGATGGCCCTAACCTTTGGCAGGAAGAATCACAGGGTGTATTTCTTCTTACGGCTGATTTGTGGCTTACCGCTTTGCGTATTTGTGAGGAAGCCGCCATCATGGATGGCGACCTTGAACTGCAAACCCTCAGCAACGAGTGGAAAAATCAAGCCGCCAACCACATCGCAAGCCAATTGTGGAACGGACGTTTTTTCACTTCCTGGTTTAATCCCTACCGCCTCACTGCATCGACCAACGCTCAACTGATTCCTGGCCTCATGCCAGGAACAGCCGCTCAATTACGCCTGGGCTGGAAGCGAGAGTTGGGCGAACCTAAAATCCTAAGCACTTTCCAAACGATGGCAAATTACCTGGCATCACCCGGTGTCGATGAATTTGATTTTTATACCATCTCATCGCATATGATAAAACCCATTCACACCGCCTTTGTTAGGTCATTTACCGCATCATCCCTAATCCGGATGGGCTATCCAAACGCGGGGATGCGTTTAATTGAAGCCACCACGCAACATGAACCATATGCCGATGCAGGCGTTTGGTCAGCCTATGCCGCCCTTACTGGCACACATATGGATATGAACCGGGAGTGCTTTATCATCGGCCCCAGCCTTCCCCACCCGTGGGGAAAAATCACCCTGCCCTTTTTTACTCCCATCCTATCTGGAACGGTGCATCTCAAGCATTCCAATCGCAATCCATTAAAACAATATGAAATCACCATCCAAAACTTGCATCGCCAACCATCAATTCAACTCAAACAACTGGCGTTTAATCCCACGGGTTTGGATTCAATTGAAAATCATCGCATGCGTGTATTTCATAACGGCACTTTGCTGGCGGGTCAGGATTACATGCGTGAACAGCTCAAAGTGTTTGAACTGCGTTTTCCAATCCACGTGCGAAAAAACGACACCATACTGATTACTCTATCTGAGCCAGCTGGCGCCGTCCTGCGCGCAGACCTGGCGGATAAATTGGTCACCAACCTGGGAGCCATCTGTTCGATTCAAACGCGAACTCCATCATCACCGGGTTTGTCGTTTCAAGTCAATAACCTGTTACCCGAAAAACAAGAAGTCTCCGTGGAACTGTTCAATAAAGGAGAACAGGATTATTTGGTCTTTATCGATGGAGAACGCTATACCACACCGGCCGAATCATTGCAATCCATCCCCTTGCTGCTTGACATCGGCCAAATTAGCCAACACACTGCTGCGAAAATCAAACATTTACAAAGTGCATGTTCAGAGGCGGTCCGTTTTCTAAGCACCCGTGTAGTTCCTGGTGAATTAAAAGAGAGACTATGGGAATTACAGGAGGCCACTGACAAAGCACTAGCCCTGGATTCCACCATACGAGGGGTGCGCATCGATATCATCCCCTCCGATGTTGCCAATCCCAATCCCAACTATGAACCACCCGCCATCAGTGAAAATGTAGAGCAGGAATTTGAGCGCATCGATGAACTCACCCAGGCTTTTTATGATGAATTGGATAATTTAACAAACAATCCTATCCTGGCAGCTAAAGTAAAAGGATTTTTCGTTCCCCTCACATTTAATATTACTAACGAGCCGATTAAAAAATATGACCAAACTGTTCAATTAAATATCCGTGTGGGCAATCCTTTGCAAATCCCGGTGCTCATCAACCGCATTAACTTCGAACTGCCCTCTGGGTGGCAAGTGGGTTCGTCGGATGATTTGAAAATAGACGATCTCACCAATCCTCAAAGCGAACACACGATCTCCGTCACCCTCCACCCATCCAACAATGTCTGGGCAAAACGTTATCCGGCCAAGGCGGTTTTTTCAGGCCGGCGGGATGATTTTCCTTTCCATCGTGAAATCAATTTTGCTATCGGCCACGATTTCATCAAAGAATGGTTGGTCATCGGCCCCTTTTCCAATGCAAATGGCGAAGGTATCCATAAAGTGGTTAAGCCTGAAATAAACGTTAAGTTGGATGAGGCATATGAAGGACTAGGAAAAACCATCAAATGGAAAAGCCAGACATTCCCCGAAGGCTATGTCGACTTTGATTCGGTTTTTGATCCCGATGATTACGCCATGGGGTATGCCTATGTCGGCGTTTATTCACCACGCCAGCAGCGGGCACGCTTTGAATTTGGTTGCAATGGGGATATAAAAGTGTTTCAAAACTATCGGCCTGTTTACGAAAAACGCAGTTTACGCCAACCTGCCCCTTCGAGTGAAATTGTCTATACGGATCTGAATCAGGGCTGGAACCATATCATTGTCAAAGTGTGTGAAAGCACCGGGCCGTGGGGCTTTTATTTTGAAATCGCTGACGGAGATGGCTTACCCATGCCGGAACTGAGTTACTCGCTGGAAAAAGCCGATTGATCCTCATCGTTTTGGCTGAACTCTTTCCGCTTTTCAAGCAGGCGTTTGGTGATGCCGGTTCCCACGGTAAGAAGAGCCAACAATAAAAGCACAAACGAGATCTTGCGGTAAAAGAAGTTAATAAACGCGAAGTCCGGTTTCAGCATCACCCGCCCCAGGCTGCTTTCTGCCATAGGCCCTAAAATCAAAGCCAGTACAATTGGTGAGGCTGGGAAGCCCCAGCGCCGCATGCCGAAACCCACACCGCCCATCACTATAGCAACCGCCACATCAAACAAGCTGCTTTTGATTGCATAGGCACCCACCACACTCAACACACAAATAATGGGCAGCATGATGCGTTTATCCAGGGTTATCAATTTCGACAAAAAGCGAGCAGAAATCAAACCGCTAATTGCCAGCGTGATATTGGCGATGATCATACAGGCGAATATGGGGTAGACTGTTTCCGGATGTTCCCGAAACAAAGCTGGCCCGGGTTGAAGCCCTTGAATGGTCAATGCACTCAACATCACCGCCGTAACCGCATCACCCGGCACGCCCAACGTTAACATGGGGATCATGGCGCCGCCTGTCGCGCCATTATTAGCCCCCTCCGCTGCGATAATCCCTTTAGGCTCACCGTCTCCAAAACGATCGGTCTTTTTTGCAACCCGTTTGGCTTCGTTGTAACTGACGAATGCGGCAATATCACATCCCGCTCCAGGCAAACTGCCGATAAATGTACCGATAAATCCTGAGCGTATATACACAAACCAGTTCCCCAACGTTTCACGCAGCGAGGGAAAGCTAAACACCACTTTGGGAATCGTGAAGGTTTTCTTCACCACTTCAGACACTTCAACAAACACTTGAGAAAAAGCAAATAAACCTATCAGGATGGGGATAAAACCAAGCCCATCCAGCAACGCAACGTGTCCAAACCAAAAACGGGGCACACCAGCGGTGGGATCAACTCCCACGGTGGCTATCAGTAAACCAAACACCCCCGAAATAATCCCTTTAATCACATCTTTGCCGGATACGGTGACAATCATACTTAAGCCAAACACGGCCAGGGCAAAATATTCATAATCGTCAAATTTGATCGCCAGACGTGAAAGGTATGGGCTTAAAAAAGTCAGTGTTAAGGCGCTGATCATCCCCCCACAAACACTTGCTGAAGTCGCCAACACCAAAGCACGTCCCGCCTCCCCCCGCTGGGTAAGGGGAAAACCATCAAGCACGGTAGCCGCTGCTGCCGGTGTTCCCGGTGTCGCAATAAGGATGGCCGCAATAGAACCACCGTAGATCGCTCCCACATAAATACCAATTAGCATGGCGATACTGGCCTGAGGCGGCAGTTCCAACGTTAGGGTAAAGGGCAACAACAACGTCACCCCCATGGTGGCCGTCAATCCCGGCAACGCGCCGATCATGATTCCAGAAATAACCCCAATCACCACCACAAAGATGGATAATGGATCAAACGCAAGAGCGAATCCACTTAAAGCCGTTTCCATAATTAATTTAATTTACCCTCACCTAAACCACATTCCGGGCAGCGGCACATTCAGCAATTTATCAAACACCAAAAACACGGCCATCGCCACACCGATACTCCAAATCGCCATTCGTAAGGGATTTCGTTCTCCTAAATAAAATGTCATAAATACTAAATATAGAATGGTGGATAATACATAGCCCGAGACCGGCATCAAGGAGGCATAGCCTGCCAAGGCAAAAAAAGTGACAGCAGTTTTTACCCTTGCGGATTTAGATTTTTCGCTATCAAGCGTTGATTGGGTTTTAAGAGTTTTATCCTTTCTGGGAAACAGGATTAATATCACACTGAACATGGCCAGCAGTATCACCAACAAACGGGGAAAAGCCTGTGGCCCCATTCCCACATCCTCCCGGGCAAAAGTGTACGTTCTCCAATACACCAACACCGAACCGATCAGCAATCCAAGTCCAATCAAACGATCCCGGGTGTGGCTTTTGATCATGAGGATTAACCCAATCCCAGTTCTTTAACCAGTTCAGCGATACTTTCGGATTCACTTCGCAAAAATTTTGTAAACGCTTCTGAATCCCGATATTTCAATCCCCACAAAGCTTTTTTTGCCGTCTTTTGAAATGCCGGTTTTTGATAGGCTTCGGTAAAACCGGCTTCTAAAATCTCTGTGATATCGTCCGGCGTTTCTTTGGGCGTCGCCAGGCCACGCCAGGTTCCATGCACCAGTTCAATGCCCTGTTCCATCATAGTGGGCACATCGGGCAGGTTGACATAGCGTTCTTCGCTCATAATACCCAAACAACGAAAGGTTCCATCCTCCACGTACTGCAACACTTCGGCAGGGCTCACCGCCACTGCATTGATGTGTTCACCCAACAGACGCGCCACTGCCGGACCGGCACCATCCAAGGGAATATGAGAAAATTTCGCACCTGTCAGCCTTTCCAACTTCACCGCACCCAAATGCCAAACCGCCCCTGGGCCGGAATTACCGACGGTGATTTGTTTGGGATTTTCTTTTGCAAATTGAATAAACTCATCCATATTTTTCCATTTGGAGTTGGAATGAACTGTAATGGCCCCCGGATCTTCATTCAGCTGTAGAAGCGCTTTAAAATCGGTGTCATCAATCGGCGCACGTCCCAACGGTTTATAGGAGCATAGTTCATACGTAATCATGGTAATCGTATACCCATCAGGCCGGACATTCATTCCGTAAGTATGCCCTACGGTTCCCGAACCTCCGGGCTTGTTTAATACATTCACATTCACTCCAAAAACTTTAGAGGCCTGATCCGCAATCGCACGTGCCAAGCCATCTGTTCCTCCACCAACATCCCAGGGCACCACAATGGTAATCGGCTTAGCTGGAAAGTTCTCCTCCTGTTGTGCACATCCAATACAAAAAATGAAGGCCAATAAGACAATCGATAATTTTTTCATAATTCCATTCCCTCACGTATCATTCTGCGTTGCATCACTATACCATCGAGCCTACCCCTTGGCGAAGAGATAAGATCAAAACATTAATCTACGTTTCAGCCATTCTCCCAGCGGTGGTGGCTCAACTTCCGCTGGTGATGACACCTGCCCTGCATGGGATTTTCAATTTATCGTCCCTGACTATAAAATAGGCCACGACTATTCATTTCGTTATCGTGTTGTTTACAAACCCTGGGCTGGCCGCGATGATGTGGTAAACGAAGGGCAAATGTATTACCCAGACATAAAAAATCAATAAGGAGCAAAACATGAAAGTCAATCGACGAGAACTTATCAAAAGTGCCGGTGTGGGTGTAGCCACTGCCGGATTGGTTGCTTCACCTGCTGTTGCTTCAGAACGTGTTCCAACAGGAAAAACCAAAATGCGTTTTGGCACAGTGACCTATAACATGGCCAAAAATTGGGACTTGGAAACCATCCTCACCAACCTGCCTAAAGTCAACTATGAAGGGGTTGAACTGCGAACCACCCACGCCCACGGCGTGGAGGTTAACCTCACTCCAAAACAAAGAGAAGACGTTAAAAAACGCTTTGAGGATTCTGATGTCACCCTGGTGGGATTAGGCAGCGCTTTTGATTACCATACCCCTGATCAGGATAAACTGCGCCGCGATATCGAAGCCACCAAGAAATATATGATCCTTGCCCGTGATGTGGGTACCAATGGTGTCAAAGTCCGCCCCAATGCCATCCCCAAAGAAGTGCCCAAAGAAAAAACCATCGAACAAATCGGCAAATCCCTGCGTGAAATTGGTGAATTTGGCGAAACCATTGACGTGGAAATTCGAGTGGAAGTGCACGGCGGCGAAAGTTCCCTGTTACCTAACATCAAAGCCATGATGGATGTCGCTGACCACAAAAACGTGGGCGTCTGCTGGAACTGCAACCGTAACGACCTGGAAGGGGAAGGTTTCGACTATAATTTCAACCTGGTTAAAGACAAAATGTTTCTCGTCCATTTAAAAGAACTCGGTGACGAGTGGTATCCCTACCGTAAACTGTTCGCCCGCCTTAATCAGATCGGTTATGATGGCTTTTGCCTGGCCGAAGTGAGTGGTATGAAGGATATGAATGATTCGCTGCGCTTCATGAAATACTACCGCGTTCTTTGGCTGGCTTACCAAAACATCATTTAATCCACTATAAATATAATTGTGTAATGCAACCCCATCAAAACGCAATACAATAATGAACCTGATTACCTGAGGGGGCAATCACATTTGATTGCCCTCAATTTTTTTCCGCATTACAAAAACGAACTCAAATGCCCACACACCTTCTGACCTGCCTGGATGATGGTATCACACACCACTTCCGCTTCTTGTTGGCTGAAGTATTTTTCAAAATATTCAGGAGTGGTCATATAGATCATCTTTTCGTTAAGATGGAATCGCTCAACATCCGGGAAGGTACCCACACCATGCAAAGGATTCAGTTGTAGGATATCGTAGAGTGGATAGTCATTCTTAAACACATCAAAAATACGCTTCATGGTGTGGGACCAATCCCGTTGAGTCGTACTTCGAAGATTGGCCACCTCTTCCACGAATAACAAGACCGCTCCGCAAATATCCCGGATTAAATGGAGCTCATGCGGGCTTTGATGCAGCTGCTGACGGGCTTTATCCAATAGTTCCTGCTGAGATTGATGCTGATTGATGTAATTTTCCAAAAAACGGGTAGCCCAAGTCCAATAATAATTGCGCTGGAAACGGTAGGATAACAATCCCCACATGCCTTTGGGAATCAACGCAGTGGGGTCCGCCTCTGGAATGGTCTCCATTTTCGTGCATAACATGCGAATGTTACCGCATAATTCAGAAGCGGAGTTTGAAAAGCCCGCTTTATAAAGCGCAAAAACCAGGCTGTGTAAGTGAAACAGGCAATAATCATCACGCGTCAAACACGTCCTTCGCACACGGGGAGCTGAAAACGTGTTAAAGGTTTCCAGATACAAAGCCCCGTCACTTTTCGTATGCGTATATAAACGGTTTAATACATCAATCGGTTTAGGGCTATGCTGAAGCGTATCAAAACAAAGAACCAGGTCAAATTCCTCACCTTCCTCAAGTTTATTGGTTTCACTGAAATCGATATTAAATTCCGCGAATTCCGATCCGCCCGAACCACCAGAAACAAGTTCGTCGATCTTAACCGCCTTATACTCCCAACCCTGTTGCTGAAGAAAGCTCTCAAATCGTTTTGTGTTAAAATAAACCTCCAGCGCTTTGCCGGATTCTCTTCCATAACCTGTAAATTGGCGCACCCATTCCATCGGCTCATGGGCCTGCGGTTCTTCTGTGTCACCAATATTCCAATCATCACCAAATAAATTGTCGGCAGTTGATTGACCCGTTTCCATCATGGGATTTTGAAATACAGAAGAACAGTCGCGGCAAATGGAAAAATGCAGGCGGGTATCGGCAGCCCAATCCCGCATCAATTTTTCTTCCTGCTCCCAATGCCAAAACGATTGATGGTTCACACTGGTGCAAACCGGACAGACGGAGGTGGCCATATTGATTGTCTCCTTAATTAAGGTTATTTGCAGCGCAAAGCCGATGCGGCGAATTACCGCATCGGCTAAGGCACAAGCTTTCAGTGTGCATGTTAACCCAAGAGTGACAGGAAACTCTGTGGGAGAAAGTTTGCTTGAGATAAAACCGATACGCCGGATTGAAGCAATATCTGATCTTTGGCGAATTCGGATGATTCTTTGGCGATATCAACATCACGCAACCTTGATTCAGCCGCTGTCAGGTTTTCAGATGAGACGCTCAAGTTCGAAATAGTGCTTTCCAAACGGTTTGTAGCTGCACCGAGCAACGAACGGGTTCGATTAATCTGATTCAGGGCTTCATCCACAATTGTAATGGCTTCGTTGGCTCCATCAATTGTTCTCACGTCAATATCTTCAATCGTACGTCCACTTCCACGGCCAAAACCAAGGTTTTGTGAGGTTAAATCACCAATCGATGTTCTGAATTGCTCACCAGAAAAGGCACCAATATGAAAATTAATGGAATTATTGGTCGTCGAAATAATCAGCGTGGTGCCTGGATCCGGATCTTCCGTGGGTGATTTGGTGATATCCAGCACGTCATCAAAGTCGAGGGTTAACGAACGTGCTATCCCTTCCTCGAGGCTTCCATCATCGATAAAGGTGACATCCTGCTGTCCGTTTTGGAACGTCACTTTCGGACCGCCATTCAATTGGCCAACGTATTCATGGGAATCGACAATCAAGATGTCATTACCGACTTTAAGATTACTGCCCAAGCGGAAGGTAACTTGTTCCTGCACCTCGCCTTCTGCGGTGGCCTCCGGACCATATGCCGTGATCACTTCACCCGCTGTAGCACGCACGGCGGGGCCACCGTTTACACGTATGGTGGCTGTTTCGGCAAATCCTTCCTTAAGCAGGTGGGCATCGTCGACTAGCGTGTATGATGCAGGGGCATTTGAGCCATTGTTATAGGTCAAGGTAAAGTTAATTTTGGAATTATCACGGCCCAAATCATCCACGATCCGCAACTTTCCATCCGGCGATAAAGTAGCCACAGCTGTTTCGAATCGGGATAGTTTTGAATCCATACTATTGACGGTATAGTCACGGGTTCGATAATTCAATTCGGCAATTAAGCCAGAAAGGCTGGCGAATTGAAAATCATTCAATACCGTATCGGTCGAGACGGTGTTACTGAATGTATAAGTGGCTTCAAACGTGGTACCATCAGCTTCCGTTCCCCGCAGGGTAAAGGTATCACCATCATATATGGTGGTTCCACCGGTGTAGATTCCATCGACAAAACTGCCGTTGAGTTCCAAACCATTAGAAGAACTTGTAAGCGATGCGGTGCGATTAATTGCCGCACCTGTCTGGCTGGTAAATGAAATGGTTCCATCAACAGTTCGGCTTTGCGCACCTTTGACGTCTTCGACGCTAATATTAAATTCACCGCTTCCAAAGGTGGTGCCTGTAATAGCGGTTACATTGTTCCCCACCTGGCCTGCACCTGATAAGACAGAGTTCAAACCTATAGCGCCGGATCGGGTGACACCTTTGGACTGGGTGACCAGATTGTCATTTCGCACAATTTTTATATCCATGCTGGATTCATTGATGGTTTCCATATCACTCACCATCAATAATCGGCCACGGTTGTTTCCTGTCGAATCGGCCAGGGTCACTGTGGTTCGAAATGAGCTGGGCACACTATCCGCCGTACTCGTCCCCCACAAGGCGACTTCTGCATTGTCAATCGCCTGATTGATGGCGCCAAGCAGCGAGGTGGACGCACTGCCGGTATCAGCGGATGTTCCCAACGTGGTAATATTGGAAGCGCTGATGGTCCCGCCAAACTTGGTAACACCGTCAGATAAGACACCCTGAAAGGATACAATATCACCATTAACGACGGAAACGGTATTAAAAATACCTCCATTCCCAATTTGCAGACCGGAGGTGGCAGCCGTACCGTTTAAACCGCTGGTGGATGCAAAACGCGCCAGCGTCACAGCAATATCGGTCGCGTTTTGCACGCCGACATGCATGCTGCGTGTTACTCCATTATCGTCAAGACCGGGGGCCAGCTGGGCGTATCCATTCTTCGTTTTAACGATGTTAAGAAAATGAACACCATCTTCCAGCGTGTTTGATGTCGGCCCCGGGTCGACGGAAATTCCAAAATTTTGTGCTCCGTCCTGGCCGGGTTTGATTTCCGCTTTGACGCTGAAATCACCATTTAACAGGAAGTTGCTTCCGTATCGGGTGGTATTGGCGATTCGAGTGATCTCGTCAATACTCTGAAACACTTCATCCTGTAAGGCCTGACGGGCTTGTAAATCGTTCACTCCTGTGTTCCCCGCCTGAATCGCAAGGACACGGATCCGGTCAAGTCGTACGGTCATCTCCTCAAGCGCGCCTTCTGCGACATTGATCAAATTAATGCCGTCCTGGGCGTTCATCATGGCGCGGTTGAGGCCTTGGACCTGCGAGCGCAGGCGTGTGACGACCGTCATTCCGGCCGCATCATCCGCTGCGCGGTTGATCCGTAAGCCGGACGATAGCCGCTCAATGCTTTTTTGCAACGCGCGACCGGTCATGTCCAGATTGCGATTGGCGTTGATGGCATTGAGATTGTTGTTAATCCTGGCAATACTCATGGTATTCCTCCGTGAATAGGGTCAAGCCGGTATCCATGCCGGCTATAGATTGTGACGCAGGGTTAAAACCTACGTCGATATTTTTCTCCAATGGCACCGGGGGTGCTGTTTTGTGATGGGTGTGCCGGGACGTCGAGTGAGTCGTCCCGGCACACTTTTCAAAACAACCGGCGCGATTGGTTGCTTTTGGCTTCGATAAACCTCGCCACCAGGCCTGCCTTATGGGCGCTGTAGAAAAGGCACGCACGTGTGAGGTTTAACGCTGGCCACCCTACGTGTGTAAGATTGCCATCTTGCCTTCACAATCAACCTCTCGTCGGCACCAGGTGGTCAGCCTGGCTTATCAACTTCTCATTGGCCGGTGATAAAGACGAGCTATGTAAATATGTAAGACGTATGACCTCCTCGTGGTGTGGGTGATCCCACCTTTAGTTTTTATCTATATTATTTATATATAAATTAATTATCATGAACTCATTATTTTTCTTTGGCAATCAGGCATTCATTTTCAAGCGATGATCTTTACTGTAATGCTGCCGGAGCGGATGAGGTGGCGATCGGCCCGGCTGAAGACACGGGTGTCACCCGTTTATCCGCCAGGTTGATGATCTTCTCAGCCGTTTGCCCGCCTTGCTTCCGTCTGGCAGCCATAAATGCCACCGTTTCTTCTGATTGGAGTATGACTTGCACCGGCCATATCGGCAGTTCGCTTATAAGCACCGGTGGCTTGTTAACCCGGGGCGGTGTTACGATGGGAGGTTCCTGACAGAACCGAAAGGGAATTCGGGAAATCAACAAGGCATACAGACGTTTGAGCATTCGGGACAACCAGGTAGACCCTTTCCTTCTTTCGGTGTGTTCAGGAACCTCCATCAATCGTTCATTTTTATTGCCTGGTGTGCAGTATGAACACTGTTTCGGCTGAAGAATTTCCACTCTATCCAATGGACGGAGGAAGAAGAACGTCCATCGGATAGCGTAGTGGATTATCCGTCGCACCCGGTTATTCTTCTGGCCGTTACGTGATGCAAGCAACTTGCTGCTTGGTAGAGCATCATACACACTGGTGTTCATATCCTTCTTCATCAGGCAACCTCCACCTCTCGTTTTAACACATAAGCCATATCTCGCACATATGGATCATGTAAACGCTAAATAACGAGCGGATTTCTTTTTAAAGTTGCGGCGCATCCATTTTATTAGTTGCGTGACGGAATAAAGCACAGTATAGCGATTCATGATGAGAACCTCCTTGTTATATGGTTCTTATCCATACAATTTACATATAAACCTTTCGGTTTCGAGACGCTGCCAAATTGGTAGAATCCACTTATGGATGAGGGTTCCGTTTGGCAGGCTTCGTCTCTTCAATGATTCACCAAGCGAGGGCTTCGATGAATCATTCAATAGACAAAGAATGGGTGCATGTTTTTCTTTCTCCTTTATGTCTTCATCTCGGGGTGAGGAGGCGGAGCTAGTCTCCCCACCCCGTTACATCTTTTTGTGGTGACCGAATAGTAACCCGTTTCCTTATCCGAGCAACGACAACAATCCTTGCGGAAGGAAGTTGGCTTGGGCAAGAACGGAAGTACCTGCTTGGAATAAAATTTGGTTCGATGTAAAGTCAGCAACTTCGCTTGATAAATCAACGTCACTGATGCGTGATTCCGCCGAGTTCAAATTCTCAGAATTGACAGAAAGGCTGCCGACGGTGATTTCCAACCGGTTGGTTAATGCACCAAGTGACGTTCGAGTCCGGTTGATTTGATCCAGAGCCTCATCGATGATTTTCAGCGCTTCGTTGGCACCGCTTACGGTAGTGACATTGATATCGGATACCGTGCGGCCACTGCCTCGTCCAAAGCCGATATTGTCCCCCCGCAGATCTGGTATATTGATCTGAAGTTCCTGATTATTGAAAGGTCCAATTTGAAAATTTAATGCACTATTTACAGTTGTAAGTTGAATGGTTCCCCCGGTATTGGTTGTACCATCCGTGGGTGGCCCCGTAACGTCCAGAATGGCGTCAAAGTCAAGTTTCAGAGTTTCCGTGCGGCCGACACTGGTCCCACTTTCAAAAATGACATTATTATCCCCGTTTTGGAATGTGACGGCAGCACCACCGTTGAGCGAGCCAATAAATTCCTGAGCGACAATTTCTGCCGTATCACTGCCACGCCGGAAGAGGGTGTCCTCAATATCATCGCGTGATCCAGCACCCAAATGAATGGTTAATTGTTCCTGCGCTTCTCCAAATTTTGTGGGTTCCGGGCCATACAGCGTAGCAACCTGACCGGTTCGAACTCGTTGCACCGGCCCTCCACCAATGGACATATTGGCTTCTTCCGGATTACCCGTTGTGATAACCTGAGCCCTATCCGTGAGGGTTTTTGGCGTTTCGTCGTTGGCAAAGGTCTTGTCTCGTATGGTCATAAACAAATTTGACTCTGAGTGATCCGCAACATCATCAATCAGCTGAAGTGTACCTTGCCCGGTCAGGGTTACCGTCGCATCCAAAAAGCCTTCGCTAAGACGGGCGGAACCATCAGGCGCACGTCGGGCACGATAATTCAGCTCATCGATAAGCCCGTCCATTGTGGCGATTTTGGCATCCGATAAATTTGTATCGTCATTGCTATCCGTGGAAATGGTAAAGGTTGTCTCAAATTTAGTGCCATCCGCATGAGTCCCTTCAATCGTGATGGTGTCATCGGCCGCCAACCGAATGCCATCATTACCCACGGTAAATGTATTGTTCACAAACGTTCCATTTATTACCGCCCCACTGGCCAAACTGGTGGTCCGCGTAATGATTGATCCTGCTTCATTGCGGAATTGAAGGGTGGTTTCCACTTTTCGCTGGTTGGGCTGGATAACATCCGTCACGTTGATATCAAAGTTTCCTGAATCAAATGTTGATCCCGTTATGGCTTGTACGGTGTTTCCATATTGCGCACCAACATCAAGCCCTTTCACAAAATCCCGGGTGGTATCCACTGTATGTTTTAATTCGCCATTATTGTCTATAATACTGAAATTGATATTAAACTGGGATTGCGCATGGGTCACATCACTGTTTGTAGTGCTGGTTGTACCATCCGCTTTGGCACTCATGAATCGAATACGGCCGCTTCCTTCGGCTTGGGATAACGTATTCAATGGAATAGACACATGGGTTTGCACAAAATTGGCAGGAATATCCGCTTCTTCCACACCAAATAGGATCACTTCTGCATTGTCGATAGCGGTTTGGACTTCCTGGATCAAATCCTGCATACTGTTGATCCCACCTGCATCAGTCACACTCAAAGCACCAGCAAAAGGCGTAACCCCATCCGATAACACCCCTTGAAAGGTTATAATGTCCGTCCCCACGATCGATACGTTATCAAAGGTCAATTGGTTTAAATCATCGGTATAGGCAGCCGCATTGCCTGCATTTAAAAACCGTCCCGTGGTGACTGCAATATCTGTGGCATCCTGAATCCCCGTGGCATAGACCGTTTGATCATCCTCTTTTTTGAAAGGAAGAATATTGGTGGAACCAGATACGGTTTTGATGACATTTAAAAATGAAGTCCCCGATGCCAGGTTGCTTGCATTTGGATCAGATGAAATTTTCACACCAATATCATCCTGACCGGTTTTGATCCCGGTTGCATTGGCATTGTCACCTGTGAAAAGAAATCGCGTGCCAAATCGGGCGGTGGATGCAATTCGATTAACTTCATCCACTTGCTGAAACACTTCATCCTGAATCGCCTGAATCGCGGCTGAATCGAATGCCCCTTGGTTTGCAGCCTGGATCGACAACTCACGAATCCTCTGTAAACTGGTTACCAAAGAATCCAGAGAAGCTTCTGTGGTGTTGATCATACTCATCCCACTTTGGGCATTTTGTATGGCCATATCGGTTCCACGAATCTGGGTACGCAGGCGTTCGCGAATGGTCAGACCGGTTGCATCATCGCCCGCACGATTGATCCGTAAACCGGATGAGAGTTTTTCAATGTTTTTGGACAGTCGATTGCCAGCATCGTTCAAGTGACGAATGGCTGATAGAGATGCAACATTATTGTTAATGCGAGAGATGCTCATTTTCGTATCCTCCGTGATACATGTAGACCGACAATCCTTGTCGGTATGAGCGCTCTTACCCGTCCTGGGTAAGTAACGTGAGCGTGTTTTTCACCGCATTGTCCGAGGGGGGCTCTCTCGGTCACTCATCCTTGAGTGCTACGGTTTATGTTTTTTCTAACCCCTGATGTATCGCCCTCCATGAGGTCAAATGTTAAGTCACCCATTGTTATCGACACCCTGATAGAGGTCTTTAAGTTTTTTTTGTTTTTTCACAGATTTTTTTTTGGGGGATATACGCGCCCCCATTCAATCCCTTCCTGCCTGGGAATCTGAAAAATTCGGTCTTTTGAACCACCCGATGCAATTTGAACGATCCACTTAAACGATCCACTAATACGTTTTAAATGAATTTACGCTTCTTGATTGTATGGAATAGTGCTGCTATTTTTATTCTTCATTCTAATAAGACTATATAAAAGGTTCCCAATGGAAAAAACACTACTACTTGTTAAACCGGATGGTGTCAGGCGAAAATTAACCGGTGAGATTATCTCCCGTATGGAACGGCGAGGCTGGAACCTGATCGCAATGAAATTGTTGAAAATACCCAGCGAACTTGCCGAACGCCATTACGCGGAGCATAAAGAAAAACCTTTTTTCCCCGAATTACTTGAATATATTACGGGTGGGCCTGTCGTGGCGATGATCTGGGAAGGGGATCAGATCGTTTCAGCAACTCGCACCATGATGGGTAAAACCAACCCCATTGAAGCTTTGCCGGGGACCATCCGTGGCGATTATGGTAATGATTTTACTCAAAACATCGTTCATGGGAGTGATTCGCCGGAAAGCGCAGAACGAGAAATAGCCCTGTTCTTCAAGCCTGATGAACTTTGTTAACCAGAAACAAGTTCAAAACCAGAAAAAGTGCGCGCCGGTACTCTGCACAATTTATTTTATGTGCTAAAATGAAAATGTATGGCGGCGTAGCTCAAGTGGTTAGAGCACACGGCTCATATCCGTGGCGTTCGGGGTTCAAGTCCCTGCGCCGCTATTTTGTTATAGCTATCCACAGCAATTGTGTGTACACAACTTGCTGTTTCACATCATACTAAACCATAATGCACCTGTGATTTTTGATTCGTAGTTTGAATTGATTTTTCGTAAATTACCGTTTAGGTTTTTCAAATAATGCAAAAATCATCCAATTTGTATCAGACGGCTTGTACGCTAATTCCCGGCGGGGTTAACAGCCCGGTACGGGCCTGGAATGCGGTCGGTGGAGAACCATTCTTTGCCGTTCGCGGCAAAGGATGCATCCTCACCGACGAAGATGGTAAAAACTACGTCGATTATGTCTGCTCGTGGGGTCCCCTGATTTTAGGCCATGCCCATCCCCATGTGGTGGAAGCTGTTACCTCAGCCATTGAAGCCGGTTTTTCCTTTGGAACCCCCACCCGCCGCGAAGTCACCATCGCTCGAATGATCGCCGAAGCTGTCCCCTCCGTTGAAATGGTGCGCCTGGTTAATTCCGGTACCGAAGCAACCTTGAGCGCCATTCGCCTGGCTCGTGGTTACACCAAACGGGATAAAATCATCAAAATGATCGGTGGCTACCATGGCCATCACGACGCCCTGCTGGCCCAGGCTGGCTCTGGTATGGCGACCCTGGCGATTCCCAGCACACCCGGTGTTCCCGCGTCAGTGGTTCAGGATACCATTCTGGTTCCATTTAACGATGTGGATGCGGTCAGCAAAGCTTTTCATGAATATCCCGATCAGATTGCAGCCCTTATTTTAGAACCTGTCGCTGGAAATATGGGTGTTGTACCCCCTAATGAACATTATCTTGAATCCCTGCGCACCATCACCCGTGATCATGGGGCACTGTTAATATTCGATGAGGTGATGACAGGATTTCGAGTCGCTTATGGTGGAGCACAAGAACGCTACGGTGTCTCTCCCGATCTAACCACCTTCGGTAAAATTATTGGTGGTGGAATGCCGATCGGCGCTTATGGTGGAAGCCATGAAATTATGAATCACATCGCTCCTGTAGGTGAGGTTTACCAAGCCGGAACTTTGTCGGGCAACCCCATCGCCACCGCGGCAGGCGTTGCAACTCTCCAATTGCTCAAACCACCCGGGATCTATGAGTCTCTGGAACAAAAAGCACAAATGTTGATCGATGGACTGTATGAAGAAGCCCAATCGGCGAGTATTCCCATTCAAATCAACGCGGCCGGATCCATGTTAACCCTATTCTTCAGCCAGGATCCCGTAACCGATTTCGCTTCGGCTGCGGCATCTGACACCTCTCGATTCGCCGCCTTTTGGCACAAAATGCTTGAACAGGGTATCTTTCTCCCACCGTCCGCTTTCGAAGCTTGGTTTATCTCCATCGCCCACACCAACCGCGAACTGGAACGAACCATCCGGGCCGCTGGCCTCGCCTTCAAATCACTGTAACAGAACAATAATTAGATAACTGCACATATATAACACTGGTTGCTCATAGCCTGTGGTTTAGGCTTCCAGCCTTGTGGTGAAATTGTATCAAAATCAGCTTGACAGTTGACACGCAGGTCAACCACCAATGGCGTTAATTTAAAGGGGAGGGCGGGGCTCCCACCGAGCCGTTATACGTTGGAAACGGCTCGGCGGGAGCCCCGCCCTCCCTATTCAACGATCCAACTTGATCTTTACTTAATGACATTGGGTATACTCCTACATATTGTAGGGGCAAACCTATGTGTTCGCCCTATGTTGTGGTATGGCAGACATCAAGATAAGATTTGGGATAGCCTTTCACCGCATCCAAAACTTCCGGTCCAACGTTCTATATTGAACCGCCTCACTGATATGCGCCGGACCAATATGATCAATTCCCGCCAAATCAGCGATCGTCCGCGCCACTTTTATCACCCGATCATAAGCGCGTGCGGATAACCCCAGGGTTTCCAATCCACTCTTCAGCATATCCCGCGTGGTTTCATCCATCTGGCAATATTTTTTTATATCTTTGGGATTCATGTGGGCATTGCAAAAAATATCACTTCCCGCAAACCGCGCTTTTTGCTTGTCCCGTGCTTGAATTACCCGCTTTCGAATATCCGCTGAAGGCTCCCCATTCGGTGGAGCATGCAAATCATCAAACGAAACACTCGGTACTTCGACATGAATATCAATACGATCCAGCAAAGGGCCTGAAATCTTGGATATATACCGGTTAATCTGATTCGGCGTACATTGGCATTGATGCTTGGAATCCCCAAAATACCCACATAAACAAGGGTTCATCGCCGAAATAAGCAAAAATCGGCTGGGAAACGTAAGCGAACCTGACGCACGGGATATGGTCACCACCCCATCTTCCAATGGCTGCCGTAAATTTTCCAACACATTCCGCGAAAATTCCGGGATCTCATCCAAAAACAAAATCCCATGATGCGCCAGGCTGACCTCCCCCGGCCCTGGAAAATGTCCTCCACCGATCAATCCCGCATCAGACACTGAATGATGCGGCATACGAATGGGCCGCGTGGCAATAATAGCCTGATCGACAGGTAACGATCCATGAATACTGTGAATTTTGGTGGTTTCCAACGACTCTTCAAAGCTAATAGGCGGCAAAATCGTCGCCATCCGCTTCGCCAGCATCGATTTTCCCGAACCCGGCGGACCAATCATAATAATGTTGTGCCCTCCAGCAGCGGATACTTCCATCGCCCGCTTGACATGTTCCTGCCCTTTAACTTCGGAAAAATCCACCTCGTAATGAGACGCCTGATTAAATATAGCCTCCCGGTCAATCCGGCAGGGTTGAATCGTATTTGTCTCATTTAAAACATCGATCGCATCAGCCAGCGAAACCAGTGGATAAACATCGATTCCCGTCACCACCGCGGCTTCCTTGGCATTCCCTTCCGGCAACAAAAACCGTTTGATCCCTTCTTTCTCCGCTTTCAAAGCAACCGGCAAGGAACCACGCACCGGCCGCAATGTTCCATCCAGCGCCAGTTCACCTATCAAAATCGATTTCTCAAGGGATTCCGGAGCAATAATTCCCGATCCAGCCAAGATGGCTACCGCGATAGGGAGATCAAGCGATGATCCTTCTTTTGGAATATCCGCCGGAGCCAGGTTTAATGTCATTCGCTTGGGTGGAAGCGAAAAACCACAGTTCGTGAGCGCCGAACGCACCCTTTCCCGGCTTTCCTTTACGGCCATATCAGGAAGACCAACGATCGTCATTCCCGGTTGGCCTGAAGCAATATCCAACTCGACTTCCATGATGTAGGCTTCGATACCAATTGTGGCGCTGGATAAAACACGAACGTACATGGCAACTACCCTTTTCTACTATGATGCTCATATTTAGCACAAAGTGGACACTCAGGTCAATGAACACGAAATAAATACTTCTGATCAAACGTTGCATGAAAAATCCTCTGAACCTTTTCCGAACCGGAAAGAGTAAATAGAATGAAAAGAGGAAGTTTAATATAAAAAAGAAACGGCCTTTTTGAATGGATACAATTTATTTCGTCGATTTCGACCACACCATCTCTCGGCGTGATGTATGGGACGAAATCGTTAAACACAGTGCACCGGATCAATGGAAAGCCATTATCAAGCAATATCTAAGCGGTGAACTCTCTTCCCGCGAATGCAATCTAAAACTGGCCAAAACAGTTCAACCTTGCGAAGAGGACATCAAAAAACGCATCCTTGAAATCGGAATCGATCCAACTTTTCACGATTTTGTCAAATGGATCGATAAAGCAGGCGCGGAAATGATGATCGTTTCTGATGGTTATGACTATTACATCGAGCTGTTATTAAAGCATGAATCGCTGGATCACCTCACCTATTACAGCAACAAACTGGTTTGGACCAATGAGGGAATCGACGTGGAATTCCCCTATAACCAACCCGATTGCGAACGGGACATGGCACATTGCAAATGCCAACATATCACCTGCCGCACTGGTTTACGCCGGGTGTATATTGGCGACGGCATTTCTGATACCTGCGGCGCCCGCAAATGTGAAGTAATTTACGCGAAACGAAACCTGCTCGACTATTGCATTGAACACAATCTTCCGCATACCCCATTTAGCGATTTTTGGGATATAATTGAGAAAGAAAAACAATGGTTTTCCCAACAAACCGCCTGTACTTCATCCTGAATATCAGAACATTTGAATCCTTTGTGAAGAGGACCTTCAGGCGCTTCACTTGATTAATCATTTAATAAGGGGGATAAAGCGTGAGTAAAAAAAAGATCTCCGTTCCCATTATAAAACAGATGAAAGAACGCGGCGAAAAAATTTCTGTACTTACCGCGTACGACTATACCTTTGCCAAATTAATGGATAAAGCCGGTATTGATGTGCTCCTGGTTGGTGATTCGCTCGGTATGGTGGTCCAAGGCCATGAAGATACACTGCCAGTAACACTCGATGAAATGATTTACCATACCAAAGCTGTCAAGCGCGGCACCAAACGGGCACATATCGTCACCGATTTACCCTTTATGTCTTATCAGGTTAACGAAGAAAAGGCATTGCATAATGCTGGCCGAATTTTAAAGGAAAGCGGCGCTGATTCGGTAAAACTGGAAGGCGGGACTCAATCCGCACGTGTTATAAACCGGCTGGTCAACGCAGGCATTCCCGTTATGGGGCACGTGGGATTAGGACCCCAATCCTACAAAAAACTGGGGGGACACAAAGTCCAAGGCAAAACCTTGGAAACCGCCAAAAACCTGATTAGTGATGCAAAAGCCGTTGAGCAGGCAGGCGCCTATTCATTGGTGATCGAAGCGGTCCCTTGGCCTATCGCTAAAATCATCACCGAACGGCTAAGCATCCCCACCATCGGCATTGGTGCTGGCCCTCATTGCGATGGACAGGTCCTGGTCTTTGCGGATATGCTCGGATTATTCACCGCATTCCAGCCCCACTTTGTACGCCGCTTTGATCAACTTGGGGAACGCGCATCCCATGCATTTTCTGACTATGTGAATGCCGTAAAAACCGACACCTTCCCCACCTTGGATGAAAGCTATTCGATCGATCAAGAGATCATCACCGAATTGGAAAACACTATCCTTGAAATGATGAAGGATTAACAACGTCTTGATTTTTTAGGAATATAAGCCGTGCAATTTATTACTTCCGCCGAAGAAATACAAAAAAACACAACCACTTTTCTGAAAAACAGAAAATCCATCGGATTTGTCCCCACCATGGGATATCTCCACGAAGGCCACCTCTCCCTGGTTCGGCAGGCACGCACTGAAAACCAAATCGTTATCACCTCGGTTTTCGTCAATCCCACCCAGTTTGTACCCGGTGAGGATTACGAACGCTACCCACGTGATGAGGAAAGAGATCGCAAGCTCTTGGAACAAGAAGGTGTGGATGTGCTGTTCATTCCAACATCAAACATCATTTATCCGGAACATTTTTCTACTTATATTCAGCCACCAAAACAAAGTGAGGGCTGGTGCGGCGCTTCACGCCCAGGCCATTTTCGTGGAGTATGCACCATTGTCGGCATTTTGTTCAATCTCGTTCAACCCACCCGCGCCTATTTCGGACAAAAAGACGCCCAACAGGCCGCCGTGATCAAACAAATGACCAACGATCTCCGTTTCCCGGTTGAAATCATCGTCTGCCCCATCATCCGTGAAGAAGATGGCCTGGCCATGTCCTCTCGCAATGTATACCTCTCACCGAAAGAACGAAAAAACGCCCTCGTCCTTTATGAATCGTTAAAACAAGGTTTGGCTCGTTTTCAAAGTGGCGAACAAAACGCCGAAACAATTATCAATGAAGGAAAACAACGAATTGCCTCAACCAATGGAGTCCAACTGGACTACCTCAGCATTGTCGATCAGAATACCTTTGAAAGTGTTAATTCAGTATCTCCAAATAATCTTTATATTGGAGCGATTAAAATAGGCAAGACACGCTTAATCGATAATATGGTTTTTGAATAATAGGGGGAAGCCCATGCAACGCTTAATGCTAAAATCAAAAATACAGGAAGCCCGAATCACCAGCAAGGAAATTCACTATACTGGAAGTTTGGGTGTTGATATGAACTTGCTTGAAGCGGCGGATATCACCTTTGGCGAGCAAATCCATGTCCTGAATGTAACCAACGGAGCACGCTTCATAACTTACGCTATACCGGAAAAAAAAGGCTCCGGTGCCATATCCGTCAAGGGAGCCGCTGGCCGCCTGGTGGAAAAAGGTGACCTGATTTTAATCCTCTCTTTCAGTCATTTGGATGAAGAGGAACTCTCATCCTATTCACATCGCATCGTGTATGTGGATGAACAAAACCATCTGGTCCGCGTCGAAGATCGTGCCCTGGAAGACTATCTGCCATCCTGAGTAAAGGGTGGTGGTTCGGTAATTGTCTTTTTGTGGTGCAGGCTTCTCGTCTGCTACAAATTGCTAGAAGAAGAGTTGATAATTATTATGGTAACACACCGCAGTGATTTTTTGGTTATTGGCTCAGGCGTCGCAGGCTTAAAAACCGCCTTGGAAGCCGCAAAATACGGAACCGTTCACCTTGTCACAAAAAAAGAACATTTTGAATCCAATACCAACTATGCCCAGGGTGGCATCGCCTCTGTGTTGGATAAAAGTGATTCATTCGATGCCCACGTTAATGACACCTTGGTTGCTGGCGCAGGCCTATGCCATCGAAAAACGGTGGAATATATTGTTTCAGAAGGCCCAACAGCGATTAGAGAATTAATTAATGTCGGCGTTGAATTTACCCGTGATCCTCAGGGCAATCTGGAACTGGGACGCGAGGGGGGCCACTCCGCCCGCCGCATCGTCCATGCCAAGGATCTCACCGGCCGCGAAGTGGAAAAGGCTCTCCTGAATAAAGTACATGAAAATCCAAACATACGAATTTTCCAACACCACTTCGCCGTCGACCTGATTCTTGACCAAAACCAACGTTGCTGGGGAGCATGGGTGTGGGATAAGGCAAGCCATGATGTACATAACTTTGTTTCATCAGTCACCAACTTATGCACCGGCGGGTGTGGCTTGGTCTATTACTATTCCACCAATCCTCCCATCGCTACTGGTGATGGAGTCGCCATGGCCTTCCGGGCGGGATGTCAGGCGGTCAATATGGAATTCATGCAGTTCCACCCCACCGCTTTTTATATGCCCGATAGCGATCGCCCTTTCCTCATTTCTGAAGCCGTCCGTGGAGAAGGCGGTATTTTGCGCGCCAGAGATGGAACCGCCTTCATGGAAAACTACCACGAAATGAAAGACCTCGCCCCCCGCGATATCGTTGCCCGTGCCATTGATACCGAAATGAAAGAACGCGGCGATGATTTCTGTTATCTGGATGTACACCACCTGGGGATCGAATTTCTTAAAGAACGGTTTCCCAACATCACCGCCTTTTGCCAGGACCGTGGCCTTGATCTATCCAAAGATATGATCCCCATCGTCCCTGCCGCTCACTATATGTGCGGAGGAGTTAAATCGAGTTTGTTTGGTGGGACAAGTATTACGGGTTTATTCGCCACCGGCGAAGTGGGCTGTACCGGCGTTCATGGCGCCAACCGCCTTGCCAGTAATTCAATATTAGAAGCATTCGTGATCAGCCACCGCTCCATGCAGCATGCTTATCAAGAGGGATTGTATAAACAAAAACCGCCCGAAAATGTCGAAGCATGGGATAAATCCGCCCATCAGGAAAAACTCGAATCCGTACGCCTGGTTAATTTAAGAAGAACCCTGCGCATGTTAATGTGGGATTACGTTGGCATTGTCCGTTCCAACAAACGTCTATCGCAAGCTCAACGCCGCCTTTCCGTATTAAAGGAAGAGATCGACGCCTGCTATCAAACCGGTCGCATCAACAACAGTATTCTTGAACTACGAAATATAGCGCATGTTGCCGAACTCATCGTCCTCTCCGCCCTCCAACGAAAAGAAAGCCGCGGCCTCCATTTCAACACCGACTACCCCCACCAGGAACAAATCGCCAAAGACACCATCATCTACAAAGACAAGGAAGACCAATACAAAACCGAAAGCATCCCTATCCCAAATTAACCTGAATTAACCTGAACTCTTTATAATGAGTATGATGGTGAAATCTGTATTCAAACAAACTGCATGGGTGCCAAGGGCTGACTCCTTCGTCGTCTTGCGCTTGCCACCCGCCAAGCTGAAAGAGATTGATGCACAAAGTGATATTAATTTACAATTGCCGGAATTACATGAAATTTTTAAACTAAATTTTCTGTGCATCCTTAACATCCTGGATATCCTAATTCTGACATAATAGTATGTAGCCTTAGGGTGCCTGCGGTAAAATTCTGTTTGTCGGGATGATGCAGGTTGTAGGAGCGGGTTTGAAACCTGCCCCTACATGGTTGGTGGGTTGCCGGTTGGTTTGGGAGAGAAGTATGGGCATTGATCCATTACTGTGCTTTTGTCAACCAGACAGCCGTTTTTTTGTTACGCAAGAGCTTGACGGATGGTGATTTTTTCTTTATTTTGAATGTATGTTCACTCGCGAACAAATGTTCATAGCGTTAAACTATTTATTGACTTATAACGAAAAGTTTGATGATATGGTGAACAATTAAATACAAATCAACCACGGAGAGGTTATCGTGAATCTGGATAAAACGTTCCAAAAAACCATTAACCGTCGCCAGTGGATTCAGCAGGTTTCGAACTCTGGTCTGTCATTGGTAACGGTGGGTACTTTATTACATTCCTGTGGCGATTCTGGCGATCAGAAACTGACTATTGGGGTGGCGTTTGATACGTTGCAAACCGAATACTGGGTGGCAAGCATTAAAACCATGGAAGCGGAATTAAACAAGCGTGGTTATGAGATGCTTCAGGCGGTTGCCGATAATGACGCCAACCGACAGCTGGAGCAGGTTAATAATTTCATCGCCCAGGGAGTGGATGGCATTATTATTGCTCCTAAAGATGGCCAAAGCGTGTTGAAAATGATCCAGCGCTGCAATCGTGCCGATATTCCGGTGGTGCTTTATAACCGTCCGCCTGCCAAAAGTGATACAGACTCAGTTACAGTAGTCGCGGATAATTATGAAATTGCTAAAGCCACTGTGCAATATATGGTTGATAAGGCGAGAGAGAGTGGCAAAACATATAAAGGGATGATCCTGATCGGTGATTTGGGGGATGATAATTCCATCAAGCGGCGGGATGGATATTTTGATGCAATCCATGCCAACCCCGATGTGGTTGAAGATACCGCCCAGGTACCGACTGAGTGGGATAATGAAAAAGCGCTGGCGCGGATGACCAATGCCATGCAGGCTCATCCGGATATTGATTTTATTTTTACATCATCTGACCTGCATCTTCCGGCGATTGTGCAAGTATTAAAGACAGTTGATAAATACCACAAAATTGGTGAGCCGGGCCATGTTTTACTAGGTGGATTTGATGGTGATAACACCGCTTATCAAATGATGGTGGATAAATATCTTGATGCTGACGGTGTGCAGGATATGTATTTTGAAAGTGAAAAGGCCGTGCAGGCGATTGTGGATCTTCGGGCAGGCAAAGAGGTGGCATCGATTATAAAGGATCCGGGGTTTGTCATTCACCAGGAGAATCTCGAACAAATGGCATCCCGCATGTGGGGTGCACAATTCGAGCCGCAAGCCTGATCATTATTATTTTCGCTCCGTTGCCCTTGCTGAGGTAGAACGATTGTTAAAGAAAATCTTTCTGTCTGAATATTTTATATTGTATATCAGTGTATTCTATTTTTTGGTGTTCATTCCGTTTGAACCCCAACTGGCCTCGTCCCGTAATCTGCAGAATATTTTTTCGAATATGCTGCCCTTGTTGATTGTGGCGATCGGGCAGACCTATGTGTTGATTACCGCCGGGATTGATTTATCGGTGATGTCTATCATCGCGATCACCAGTGTGGTTGGCGCGTCGATCATGACGCTGGATAACGGATTTATGGCCGGTTCGCCTTTGGCTGTTCCCACGGCGATTTTGGTGATGCTGGTGATTGGAATGTTGATTGGATTATTAAATGGCGCTGCTGTGGCTTTTTTGGAGATGCCGCCTTTTATTGTGACGTTGACGGGGATGATTTTCTTTGAGGGATTGGCAGTTTGGTATTCAAATTTATTTACGAAAGCGAACAATATACCATCCAATAACATTTCGAATTTCCCCGCCTTATTTGATGAAATCGATTGGGGGTCGTTTTTTGGTATTCCCTATCCATTTTTTATTGCGCTGGCTCTCGTCATTCTTGCCATATTTATATTGAATCGAACGGTGATGGGACGATGGATTTTTGCGATTGGGCATAACCCTCAAGCCGCGAAAATATCCGGTGTGCCCATCAAGCGCACCATTCTATTTACCTATGTTATTTGTGGTTTTTGTGCGGCATTGGCATCGGTGATTTACACGTCAAGGCTGGGAGCCAGCAATACGGATATCGGGGATAAATTGCTTAATGTGATTGGGGCGGCGGTAATTGGTGGAACCAGTTTGTTTGGGGGGAGGGGAAAAATCCCTTGGACCATTTATGGGGTGCTTTTTATCACCTTGATTGAGAATACTTTGGTAATGTATAACCTTTCGTTTTATATCATTATGTTCGTAAAAGGAATCATTATTTTAACCGCGGCCTTTTTGGATGCGGTTCGTTACCGGATGATGACGGCGAATTAAGAAACCATGACGGATACCATACTTGCATTTAACCACATTGGGAAACAGTACTTTGGTGTACCGGTACTGCAAGCGATTAGTATGGATTTAAAGCAAGGGCATATTCTTGGTTTGGTGGGGGAAAATGGGGCGGGGAAATCGACTTTAATGAATATAATGGGGGGTGTGGTTCCCGCGGATGAAGGGTATATGACGCTTTATGGCCAAAGGTATTCCCCACAAACACCATCGGATGCATATGTGCATGGGATTGCGTTTATCCATCAGGAACTTAATTTGTTCTCTAATTTAAGCGTGGCGGAAAATATTTTTATTCATGATTTTCCAACTAAAAATTGCTTGGGGCTTACTTGGATTAATCATAAAGAAATTCAATCAAGAGCAAAATCATTGCTTGAAACCGTGAATTTGGATATCTCACCCAATACCTTGATTGAAGATTTATCCACGGGCGAACGTCAGTTGGTTGAGATTGCCAAAGCGTTGAGTTTGGAGGCCAGGATCATTATTTTTGATGAGCCTACCACCTCATTGAGTTCGCAAGAAAAGGAAAAACTTTTTGATTTGATTGAATCTTTACGCGACAAAGGCATATCGATGATTTATATTTCGCATGCGTTGGACGATGTTATGCGGCTTTGTGATGATGTTGTTGTGTTAAGAGATGGAAAACTGGTCAAACAAGGGGCGAAAGATTCTTTTACGACACAAACGATTATCTCGGCGATGGTGGGGCGTGACTTGGACCAGATTTTTCCCGAGCGATCGATAACCTTTGAAGAAGACGTTTTGCTCAGGGTGGAATCGCTTTCCTATCCAGAAATCATTCACAATATAAATTTCCAACTTTATCGAGGTGAAATTTTGGGAATAGCGGGGCTGATGGGATCGGGGCGAACGGAGTTAGCGAAGATTCTATTTGGTTTGGATCCTTATACACAAGGGCGTATTACATTGCAGGGAGAGGAAATCACCTCTCAATCCATCCGAAATCGAATTCGGCAGGGATTATCGTTTCTTACGGAAGACCGGCGGCAGGAAGGTTTGTTGATGGATGCTTCGATCCAGGAGAATATTGTGCTTGCCTCATTACCCCTGTTTTCAACAGCGTCTATTGGTATTCTTTCCCGGCAAAAGATTGAGCATGAATCAAACTATATCGCTAATACGATTCAACTTAATTATCAATCCTTAGCCACCCAAGCAGTTAAAACCCTCAGCGGTGGCAACCAACAGAAGACAGTGCTGGCAAAATGGTTGCTGAGGAAGCCTTCTGTTCTGATCCTGGACGAACCAACACGGGGAATTGATGTGGGTGCAAAGTTCGAGATATATAAAACCATGAATGAGATCACTTCCAATGGAGGAGGTATTCTGTTTATCTCATCAGAAATAGAGGAACTCCTGGGGATGTGTGACCGAATAATGGTAATGCGAAACGGGGAAATACGGCGTGTTTATCGCCGGGATGAGTTTGATCAGGAAATGATACTCCGATCGGCATTGGGAGAGGATTCAGCGTGAAATTCAATAGGCAATCGATCATACTGTTTCTTCTTGAAAACACCTCCATCTGGTTGTTTGTGTTGGTGATTGTGTTTTTTAGTGTGATGTCCGAACGTTTTTTGCACGTTAACAATCTTTTGAATATCGTCATCCAGACATCCGCCATCGGGATTGTGGCAATTGGAATGACATTTGTTTTGTTGACGGCGGGGATTGATTTATCGGTGGGTTCCATCATGTTTATGTGTGCGGCGGTATCGGGGAAATTGGTTTATTCCGGTTATTCCCTTTTTCCGGCGATGGTGGCCGCTATGGCCGTAGGTTTGGTGTGTGGTACACTTAATGGATTTTTTGTAACACGGCTTAAAATGATGCCATTTATCGTCACCCTGGCCACCCTTTTTTTATGGCGTGGAATCGCGCTTTGGATATCGCAAACCCGGGCGATGAATTTGCAGGAGAAACTGACATTCGCCAATGTTACGATTGCGAAGGTTCCATTGCCGGTTTGGATATTTCTGTTAATTATTCTTGCAGCCCATCTTGTTTTGACACGAACACCGTTTGGCCGACAAATATATGCGGTAGGTCATGATAAAGAAGCAGCCCAAAAAGCGGGGATTCCGGCTGAGCGGATTTTGTTTCTTGTTTATTTGATTTGCGGTTTGTGCGCAACCATCGGTGGATTTATATTGCTGGCACAGTCGGGCGCGGTAAATCCCCAATTTGGAAAGAACCGCGAGTTTGATGCGATTTCAGCGGCGGTTTTGGGGGGGACCTCGCTTTTTGGGGGACGGGGTAAGGTTTTTCCGGGAACGGTTATTGGCGCCATCCTGATTAAAACGGTCGATAATGGATTGGTGATTTTACAGGCCAATCCGTATATTTACCCGCTGGTCACTAGTATGATCATTTTCATAGCTGTTTTGCTTGACAGCCAGCGTAATCGTTATTTGAAATCACTGAAGCGTAAAAAGATTAGGGTGGAATATGTCAACGTAAAATCTTCTGATCGATCAGAGTTGCAATCCTTATGAATTACTTCCAATATGCTACCTGCTATGCAATCTCTCCGATTAACATTCCAAGTGCATATTGGCAAATTCTTCATTGGATTTTTTTTATTCATGGATTTCTAGATGTTTCAAAATATGTCTAACCAATTTTTTATCGATTTCTGTATGTCGTGGTACAGGTTGCTTCTTTCCCGTAGCGGGATTTTGATACAAGTCATGATTTCTACCATGTCTAATTAAAACACAACCTGCTTTGTTTAATATTTTGATGAATTCCTTTCGCTTCATAAAGCGATTTCTTTCTCAGAATAATTTTCTGGAACATCATCCATCACCATAAGTTGGTAGGCATCTCGAATGTTTTCTTCCAACTCTTCCAACGTGTCACCCTGGGTCATGATTTCGGGATACTCTTTTAGTTTACCCAGCCAGAACTTGTCTTCTTTCCAATAAATAAGTGTATAGTTATGCATGGTTTAAACTCCCTACTCATTTTAGTTAATGGTTAGTATATGCATATCAAGTTTTTTTCTACCACTTTCCCAAGCTTTTCAGGAATCCTTTGAGCAATCAAGTTTACGATTCCAGTAGATCGATCATTGGTGATTTTGAAATATCCTTGATTTTTGGATATATTTTTTTATAGGATTTATAGCGGTTATCATACGCTTTCATACTGGAATTATCAGGTTCGATGTGTGTTTTTTGTTTTACGGTTTGATTAACAGCGTCTAGAAGGGTTGTGTATATGCCTGTGCCGGTTCCAGCTAATAAGGCTGCGCCAAGGCAGGCCGCTTCGGTTACCAGGGGGACACGCAAGGGTATTTGGCATATATCGGCTTTGAGCTGAAGCCACAAGTCGCTTTTGGCTCCACCCCCCACGGCGTGCAGTTCGGATATGGACACACCACTTTCTTTTAGCAAATCCAGATTGATGCGCAGTTCAAAGGTCAGGCCTTCAAGAATCGCTTTGGCGATGGTTGAACGGTTATCGGCGAAGGTTAATCCCAAGATGGCCCCCCGTGATTCGGTGTCGAGCCATGGTGTGCCGCTTCCCGCAAAATGGGGGAGAACAAAAAGAGTGGTTGGGCCATCGGGAGCTTCATTCAAAATGAGGGAGTAGGAATCATTGTCGTTTGCTTTGGCTTTTTCGATCTGAGGCTCACATAATGTGTCTCGAAACCAGCGCAAGAGAAGGCCACCACTATGGTTCAGAGTCATCGCCAGGTAGAGGCCGGGAACCACATGGCGATAGATAGAGATGTTGCCTTCCCGCAACTGATGATTGAGAGCGGGAGTATCCATCGCCACTTCGACCACTTCAGCGGTGCCGGTTGAGACCATGGCTTTACCGGATTCGATCACGCCGCTACCCAGGGCGGCACAGGCTTGATCGTGGCCGCCACTGATGAATGCTACATCATGAATTAAACCTAACTGATCTTTCCATTCGGGTAATAAAGTGCCAATTGGTTGTAGATCGAGGGGAGAGAGTCGAGCCAGGCGTTGTGGATCGATTTCGCATCGTTCCAAAATATCATAAGCCCAGTCTTGTTTTTGTAGATCGTACATCTGGGTTCGCGACGCCAGGCAATGGCCGATGACGGCCTGGCCGGTTAAGCGCTTCAAGATGAAATCTTCGTAAAGAAGAAAGTGCGTACTATTTTGGAACAGATCCGGTTCATGGATTTTCAGCCAGAGCAATTTGGGCAGAGTGTTAATGGTATGAACCGGCATTCCGGTGCGCTCAAAAAGTTTCTCTGCCCCGAAGGTTTCGCACAACCATTGGTTTTCTGTATCTGTGCGGGTATCCATGCCCAGGATTGCTGGACGAAGTGCTTTCCCTTGCTTGTCCACGGGGATGACTGCTTCACCCTGGCAGGAAAGAGCAATTGCTGTAGGGGGATCGGTATCTTTAATTTGTGAGGTGATGGCCTGAAGGCATTGCCAGGCTAGTTGAAAAACTTGTTCAGCGTCTTGTTCCGCCCAGTTGGGATGAGGAGTCAAGATGGGGTATTCTTGGGTTTGTTGTGCGAGAATCGCCCCCTCCTGAGTGAACGCAATGGATTTGCACCCTGTAGTACCAATATCAAGGCCAATGATGGACATTTGTATCTTCCTTATTGCGTCAAATCAAGATTAAAACATTCCAGCATGATGATAGACATCCCAGCCTAAATAGTTTTCGAAGGCTTCGCATAGAATTTCAGAGGTATGTGACGCATTCATCGCCACGTGGTGTTCAAAGCCGTGATAGCAGATGTATTTCATAAGGTGTTGCAAGTTGGGGATTTCGACCACGGCTTTTGAACCAAAGGTGTCGAGAGGATCATCGGTAAAATGCCCTTCGCCAACATAGGTGCGAATCATACCGTTGATATCATCGGTTGAAAGGCGGGCAAAGGTGATCGGTCCGGCGGGTGTTCGGCCTGCTACGGCGCCGTGAGTGGAGCCTTCGCCAATAACGGTTTCCAGAATATCAGCTGTTTTGATTTTGATATCCGGAAGGAAGGTTTTGGCCCAGTTACCACAATGGAACAAGACGCATTTGTTGGGATCATCACCATAGTTGTTGTTCCAATCCACCAAGGCGCTGGGACAGCCGGAGGCTTTTTGCAGAGCATACATTGATAACACACCAGCGATATCCACTTCGCAGGCGCTGGGCATCAATTTCTCGCTCATCATGCTCATCAGGGTGCATGAATTCACCCCGTAGTTCTCTTGAATGGAGGTCCAGCATTGAATGGCGGAGGCATCCAAATCATATTCCGTCATCCATTCATCGATCACCACACCCAATTTGGCCATAGCCACCAAGGGTGCCTGAGGAACGCTGCCGGCGTCGGCATAGTCATTAATGGCTTGCAGTTGAGATTGCACTTTTTGATCACTATCCGATAACCGTTGGGCTTTTCCGAAGATTTCAGAGAGGTCGATGGTTTGCACGCTAATCCCAGCTTCTTGCAAGAGTTTTTCGCTATAACGAACAGTATTGAACGCATTGGGGCGAGCGCCGATGGCCCCCAAGCGGGCGTTCTTTAATCCGTTGACGACATGGCATACTTGAATAAATTCATCAAGGTCATCCTTGAAAGTCTGTGATTTGGGATCAACCGTATGGAGTGATGTTAAAGAAAAGGGATATCCATATTGGCGAAGGTTATTGCAGACGGAAATCTTGCCACAGAATGCATCGCGCCGACGTTCGACATTCATGCCATCCAACGCATCGGGATAGGCCTGAACCAATATGGGAATATTCAAACCGGACAGTTTAATGGTATCGGCTACTCCTTTTTCATCTCCAAAATTCGGTAAGGTAACTAATATACCATCAATTCGGTCACTGTTCTTTTTGAACAGTTCTGCACACAGTTTTGCATGGCTCCAAGTTTCAACCGCGCCCAATTTGGTTGTTTCTTCATCCAAGATGACCGTGTCAATGTCAAGTTCCTGGCACACACCGAGAATATCCTGGCGGCCTTCGGTGATTAATCGGTCAGGAAAGAAATCACGATTTCCTACGATAATGGCGAGTGTAGCTTTTGGCATGTTTAGTCTCTCCTCAGCTTTTTTTTATCTAAAAAATTAATTTACTTCTCGTTTTCATTTCCCAGTTTATTGATGGCATTCAATAGCCGATTCTCTGAGATTGTGCCGTCCATCCAATGATCTTGCAATCTTCGGAGTTGGATGACGGTTGAGTGATCGTCCAATTCGACATCGTCATAGGTAATCGGTTTATCCTTGTCTATTGGTCTTTTTACCATAGCTCCCTTGGCGAGTCCAATGGGGAGAAGGTTTTCCTGCTTGGCGGTCTCGAACGAATCAATCAGGCTATAAAACGAGGAGCCGCCAATCATTTCCAGTTGTTCGCCTTCATTTAGATCGCGTTTGGCGACGGCAAAGACTTCAGAAACCAGGCGGTTCAAGGGTTCCATGTTGGATTGGTTTCGAATTACCAGCATGGCACAGGTCAGGGGAACTTCAATGCTGCAAAGGTGGAAGGGACGGAATAAGGTGTAATAAGGACCATGCCCCATATCACGAAGAACCAGGGCTTCACGCAAACGGGGGTGATCGGTGGTGACGATCAGGAAGACACCGGGTGCCACCCGGCCAACGCCATAATCCACAACCCCCATTTTGTTCAGGCAACCCCCATCGATTTTTAGGGCGAAGGTTTTTTGTAAATCATCCCGGTTGGTCTGGGGGCCATGCATCCCGCGAATATCCGGTACCAGGCCGGTGGCGTTGGAGACGGCTGCCATTTCAATCATGGTTTTGCTGCCATCCACGAACTCAATCAGCATGGTGGGCGTTAATCCACGCCGTGCGGCTTCTTTCGCCCATGCCGGATCATCCGGACGGGCATAGCGGTCCAATGGATTGTTTTTGCCTTTCCCAGCGGCCACGATAGTGAAACCGAGTGATACCGCGAAGTCAAAGAGCTCCTTGCATGCCGCCGGTTCGTCACCGGCGGCCAAGGCATAGAGTACGTTGTTTTGTTTGGCATACCAATTCAGGATGGGGCCAACGGTGATGTCCGTTTCGACATTCATCATGGCCAGGTGTTGACCGTTGCGTGCGGACTGTAGGGCGGCCTGTGCTCCTATATCGGGGATACCGGTTGATTCAAGCATGACATCCACGCTTGTCATCTGAGTGATAATATGGTAATCCCTGGAAATAATAAATTGGCCTTTGTTGACCGCATCATCCGCCTCATGTACGGATTGCACTTCGACAATTTCATTTTCCGTTTGACCGATTTTGTAAGCGTTTTTAGCGCGATCGATGTCGATATCAGCAACCGCGGCCACTACGATGCCTTTCATTTTGGTGACTTGGGCGACGACATCGGTGCCCATTTGTCCAGCGCCAATCAGGCCGATTTTCACCGGTTTGTTTTGTTGCTGACGTTCACTAAGTTCCAGATGCATACCGATCATGTTTATTTCCTCTTAAAATTGGATCATGACTTTAATTTCTGTTCCCGCCGCTGCTGTTTCAAACGCTGTCTGAATTTCATCCAAGGGAAAGAGTTTTGTGATGAAGCGCTCAGCGGGGATGGTTCCATCATGCAATAATTTCAAGGCTGTTTCATGTATACTTGGGTGATAGGAGAAATCACCCACGAGCGTCATTTCGCCATAATGGATTTTATTGGCATCAAGGGTGGTCATTGGATTGGCTTTGGGCAGACCGCCGAAAAGATGGATGCGTCCACCTTTGCGTGTCATTTCGACAGCCTGGGTTTGTGTTTCTGCTGAAGGATTGGCACAGATCACCACATCTGCACCTATGCCGTTTGTGAATTCACGCACCGCTTTGACCACATCTGTTTCAAGGGGGCTGACCACCAAATCGGGCTCGAAGGATTCCACTAATTTTCGGCGGTATTCGCTGCGCTGTGAAACTATCACCTTGGCTCCCCGTTTCTTAGCCAGGTGAACCAGGATACAGCCAATAGGACCGGCGCCGATTACCACTATAACCTGCCCTAAACTGTCCCCCAATTTCTGATGGGTGGCAATAACAGAACAGCATGGTTCGGCGAAGGCGGCTGCCTTATAATCCATACCTTTGGGCATGTGGTGAACAATCCCATTTTGCAGGATATCCCCGGTTAACAACAGGTATTCTGAAAACGCGCCGGGATGGCCTGGGGTGATGCCGATCAAGCGTAAATCATCACAAAGGTTATACATCCCTCGTTCACAGAAATAGCAATGGCCGCAATGGATATCAGGCGCAATAGATATTAAATCGCCTTCTTTAAATCGTGTTACCTTTGCCCCCACATCGGTGACCATGCCAGATGCTTCATGGCCGGGCACGATAGAATCGACACCTGGAGGAGGACCTTCTTTCCAGCGTCTTAAATCTGAACCACAAACGCCGCAGTTTTTAACTTGCATCAACAGGCCATTTTCTGGTACAGAAGGCTTGGGGACCTCACGCAATTCGATGGTTTTGGGGGCAATCAAAAAAGCAGATTTCACTTAATTTATTCCTTACTATTGGGATTGTTCTTTTTCATGTTCTATTTTTTTGCCGACCGCACCGCCGGGATGCGTTTGGGCGAATTGGCCTTTGCTATAGCCACGCCGGTGTAGGAGGAGCACACACACGATGTCTCCAACCGCACAATTAACCAGCGAACTGCCGGTGGCGATCATGCCAAAGGGATCGACATCTCCCGGTGATTTTATGCATAAAACAGCATCGCACAGGTCTGCCAGAGGAGATTCTTTATTCTCTGTCAAGGCGATCAGTGTGGCACCTCGCGATTTAGCGATTTTTGCGAATTCATTGATTTCGGTGCTTTTTCCGCCTTTGGAAATTAAAAGGATGACTTCTTTTTCTGTGACTGCTCCTGCACCGCCGTGCAAACTGTCAGCCGAGTTGATAAACATAGCCGGTGTGCCGCAGCAATTAAGCAGATGAGCCATGCGCTCGGCGACAAAGCGAGAAGTTCCGGTTCCGGTGACGAAAACATGGCCCTGACATTTCATCAATAGATCGAGAACCTGATCCAGGGTGTGATCCAACTGGTTTGAAATGGATGCAATTGCACTGGATTCTTGTTGTAAAATTTCCTTGGCTTGCTCGATGCTAGTGGAACTCATTTATAAAACCTTATTTTTCGCGTGGCTTGGTCTCATTCAAAAGCCGCTTGGCATTGCTGATGTCTGTAACGAGAACGTTTATGATGCCTGCTTTAAGAGCCGCCTGGATGATGTGGAATTTGTTTTCTCCACCCGCCACGGCTATAACGCGAGGAATCTTTTTTAGCTGATTTAATGATAAACCAATAATGCGTTGATTGACGTCGAGATTCAATGGATTACCTTGTTTGTCCAAAAACCGAAGGATTACATCACCAACAGCTCCAGCGTTTTGCAACGTCTCTAAATCTTTTTTGTTTAATATATTCCCGCCTTTCAATAATACGGAATCGGGGCTTAATACCCCCAAACCCACAACGGCGATTTCCGCGCCAGCGGCCATATCCAGGGTTTCAGCAATTTGCGCATCCGATTTCAAGGCTTTTACCGCGCTATGATTGGCTACAATGCCGGGAGCGGACAACAAGCGAAAATCGGCGTTCAGTTTTCGTGCCGCCCGGCGCACCAATTCAGCAGAATGTTCATCCGAGCTTGCAGAACCCAAGCCTCCTATCATTTGCACAATCGTTACATCGTGTAATGATTGTATGGGCATGGCCTCGACCATGCTTAAAATGGAACGTCCCCACGCCAGCGCGATGATCTCGTCTCCTTTGAGAGAACGCAGAAGCACCTCAGCGGCGGATGGACCTATTTCACGAGTTATAGTTAATGGATCATGGTCATCGCTGGTATTGACAACGATGACTTCATCCAAGGCATACATCCGTTCCAATTCTGATTCAAGATCGCTTTGATTCCCCGAAGGGGGAACCAAGGTAATGGTAACGATTTTTTCTTCCTTTGCTTGTTGAAGCAATCGTGAAACTTTTGGCCGTGAAATTTTGAATCGATTTGCAATGGCCTGTTGGGTCATACCATCCAAGTAATAGGCTTTGGCGATTTTATAGAGAAAACGTTGATCATTAATCCAAGTGGGCATTATCGGCCTCGCATACGAGATTGTCTCAAAACTTATCCAGATGTCATTAAGTTAAGATATCCCCCCCTAAATCCCCCCGTCAACAGGGGGACTTTTGAGGCAATAACCACTTAAGTTAATGGCATTGGATTTGCCCCTACAAGATGTAGAGGTTGACCTATGTGTCAATCCAGTTTTGAGACTATCTCAAGAGTAAAACCCAATCATTACGGTCAACCGGTTCGAAGGTTTGTTCGCCCGGCTTGACCACACCTGCATCCAGCCATCCACCTGTGCGGGGGTGAAACCAGGTGGCCTGCTTAACATTTAATCCTTTGGTGTTCATTTTAACCTTCATGCCTTCCGGCATATAAATCACCGCACAATCGCTGTTATTGGTTTTAGCAGCAGCGATGAATTTGGATGCGTCTTCTTTTCCCGGCTGTTCCATGATGATTTCTTGAGCTGGCTCAAGCCGCCACCAATCGATGTTGCGGAAGAATTGATGCAGTTCCTTCATGTTAAAGGCACCGGGTAAATCCTTGGCGATATACCAGGGGGAACCCAAGCCTGTTTTTACATGATCGGCTGGTGCCTGCACTTTAGTGTGCCAGCCCCAAATTCCCTGGCCGCCATAGGTCACCCCGGCGGTGGGTGAAACCAATAAACTCCAATAAGCGGCCCGGCGAATGGAATGGTCATTGTGCACTTTTTTATAGGTATACCCGTTGTGGGCCTCATAATTAGGCTCGGAATTTATAACAGGCAGGATAGGTTCTTCATCCCATTCATTGGCGGGTGGGCCTTGGTTTAGCCAGCGGAAGGTTTTATCATCATCCCCATGCCCGCTTTGATAAACGATGAAATCGTACCAGTGCTCTTTGCGGAATTCATCGCCAACCCAGCTGCGTCCCCAGACATGCATTGAGACCAATCGCTGGTGGGTGGGATTGAAAACCGCCTGGCCGACACGCTTCCATGTTTCGGCTTTTTCATTTTCGTAGTTGCCATCCCCACCCAAAAACCACATGACTTGATGGGCGCCATAGCGGGCAATGATATATTCCGCCAGAACGATTTTTTGATCTTCCGGCAAAATATGGCCCGGGTTGGAATTGCCGTGTGGAAGCGCCCATAAGACAACCGGGACGGCTACCAATCCATGATAATTCATGGAAGTGATGTATTTATCAAGACGATGGAAATAGGCAGGATTGATTTTTATCTCTTCTTTGCCAGTAAATGTAACATTTCCTTCAGCATCGGTATCAAACATACGCCATTGTGCGACGACAAACTGGATGGCGGTAAACTCTTTTTGAACGCGGTCTTTTAAGAATATGTTCCAATCTTCAAAATCCGCCAAAGCAGGGCCACACCACACCGTATCCGCCAAAAAGAAGAAGGGTTTGCCATTAACATGCTCAATATAACGCCGGTTATGTGAAAGTCGCAATTCCCCGTTTCGATAAAGTGGATTGTCGCCTTCATAGGGCACACAGCGAAAGGTTCCTGATTGATTATGCAGCCCTGCGTTCAATGGTTCAGAACAAGAAGTTGTATATTTCCATTCCCCAATTTCATCAGGAGAAAAACGCACTTGCCATTCTTTGTCTCCATTCCAAAAGGCCAGGGAATGGCGTTCTTTTCCGCTGGGTGAAGTGAATGTGACATGGACTTTCACATCCTGCACGGGATTATCATAATCAGAGGAACTTTCAAATTCCGTTTCAAAAATTCGCCATTGTTCCGTTTCACATTGTGCCAATTGGCCTGTCAGGCAAATAAATACCAGTGAAAAGAACACCATAAATCGTTTTAACATTTTTCATTCCCTTTCCCATATTCCAGAGTTAATGAGTGATAAAATGACTCGCAGCATTATCATCGTCCACTTTGAACAAATGCTCATATATGAACAAATGATAGAATAACAATATTATTCTTTGCTTGATTGGTCAAGGGTTGATTTTTATAAAATAAAAGAGGGGGATAACTTATGTGTCTTCCCCCTCTTCAGGTAGTTTGCCTGTATTAAGATTTTTATTATTGAAGAAAAACATTCCTCCGCATGCTATTTGTTTATTTCATGAGTTGCCAATCTTTGACTTCGGTTCCGTAGGCTTGTTTGAGCTTGGCCAATTGGTCATCCGTTAATGGGGTGGTGGCGGCATATTGAACCTGATCGGTTTCCGTTTTCGTGGGCGACCAGGTTGTGGATTGGGCGTCATAATCCACATACTGAAGGACCATATTGCCATCCACCAAGGGGATCGCGCCGGTCATATGTTGAATGGTATCGTTTTCCCATTTGGTTAATTGAACAACCCCTTCGGCTTCAAGTTGTTGCATGTTTTCGCTGTTATGGCAATCCTGGCATTGCCGAGCCTCTCGTGTGATGGAGTGTCCCATAAATGGAGCAAATACAACGAAGGATTTGCCTTGATAAGTAAGGCTCTGATAGGTTCCCACATTAACTTTGTTGGTACGTTCATCATTCAAAAGTATGACGAAATTGGATATTGCGCCGAACGGTCTTTTGACATCCTCAATCACCTGGCTTTCAAAATGGCAGTTATAGCAGGTTATAACAGTTTTCACATGGCATGCCTGGCATTCGAGGGTTTCGGTGTGGGTCTCATGAGAAAAGGAGGAGGAGATATTATTATGGCATTTCGTGCACTTGGTATCAAAGACACCGGGTTCCAACATGGTTGTATACACCGTACCGTCACCATGCACTTCATCAGATGAATGGCAGGAGGCGCAATTCATACCATATTCCTCCATATGCAGATCGGTAATTCCCAGGGCTTTTTCCTTATTCTGCCTGCCATGGCATGGATAACAGGTGGCCGGATCCTTCTCCATCTGTTGAGTAAAATTTCCATGACATACGGCACAGTCATTGGGTTCAACATGGCAGTTTTTACAACTCAAGGTTTCATAATCAATACCGGTGAGGGGGCCAAATCCATCAGCATTGGTAAACCATGTCCGCATTCCTTCTGAGGTGACATGCAAACTGGTGTTCAAGTCTGCGGGGCCCGAGAGATCGAATGATGGCGATTGATTTCCACTTTCAGCATAACCGAAACAAAAAGAGAAAACCACGATCAACAATACGTTGAAAATTTTATTGAGTGAATTCATCGCACTCCTCCTGGAAGAAAATATCCTAATGTTTATCTCCTTATAACATAAACGATTGGAATTTCAACACAGAAATGCTGATAAGTACCTGAAAATATTAATGTTGACTAATATGACAAGATTAGCAATTATTCAATATGGCAACGCCTTAATTCATACGAATCAATAGGTTTATGTATATTTGATCGATTGTACCCTTCAAGGAGTGGATTTGATATTTTTTGCTGAAGGTGTAGAGAAAGGTCTGACACAATGATCGGTAATTGCAGGAATATCGAATGGGTTTAAAATTGGAGGAATTTAAAACGATCGGGATTTAAAATTGGGCGGGTTATAAACCCGCCCCTACATGTGGGATATTTTTTTCGAAGGACTAACCACCTATGTTTCTTGGGTTTAATGTGATTTAAGTAACAGTTAGCTTGACATTTGATCCATTTTAAAAAACAATAAAGATGTGTTTTTATGCCAATATGGTTACCCCAGAGTTGAGTGGAGACATAAGAATGAGTTTCAAAGAAGATTTCCCAAGATTTGTGCATTTCCCTATTCTTCTTCTTGTCGTATTATTTACACTACAGGCTGCTTGTTTACCAAAGATAGCTGAATCCAATGTTTTGTCGACAGCACGATATATAAACAATAGTTACATCGCTGTCAGTCCCTCAGACGGCGGGCAGGCGGTATTTCAGCCTTTGAATGTTTTTCGGTGGCCGGGTTTTTATTTTCGGCTGTCAGCGAATCGCACAGACACCGATGATGACGGTTTACGGGAATGCCGTTTTCAAATCGATTTATCCGCCCTTAAGCCCGATGGAGGTTATTCGGATGAGGAGGTTTTAACCTTTGAAACTGAGTTACGGCGGGTTATCGCAATGTGGAACAATGTGCTGCACCAGGTGGGATTGGAGTTTAAGGAAGTTACGGATGAGAGCCATCATATTATTTTTCAGGCCTCTCGTGACTCCATAGCCGAAGACTTATTGGGAGATGCCACCTATTTTGGGGCATGGAGCGGGGATGCGGTGTCTTTTAGCATCCGCAGTGATTATGCCTTTTTTGGAGCTTATCTAAATCTGTTGGACAACGGCGCACCTACTGCGTTAATCAAAAATCCTCCTGGGAATCCATATGGCTATCTTTTCCCCAAAAGCACCTTTCTTACCCAGGATGATCAAGGCGATGATGTTTATCAAACCCCGATAAGTCATGTGTATCATGAATTAATCGGCCAACTGGTGGGATTAAAGGCGCCGTGGGAAGCGTATTTAAATTCTCTTCATAAAGAAACGGACGAGATTTTAATCGATTGGCTCTCTATGCCCAGGATTGGTGGCCTGCCACCCGAAACACCTGCGGTAACCTACGGAGGTGAAAATCTACAAAACGCTGGATGGAGCCGAGGCTTTATTAATTCATTTATGACAGACGACGACCCGGTTAATATCCTTTATCCAGAAATTCCACCTTCTATCAAAGCATTTTTGGCTCATTATTATGCTCGATACGACTATATGGATGCACAAACATTGCTTATTGAAGCGATTGAGGAACATACGCAATTATCAGAGCTGGTTCAAGGGGAGATGGTTCAGGAGATCGAACCCAATAACGAACAATCACAAAGCACCTCCATGCAAATTGGTCAACCCATGTTGGGAGCGCTTTCATCGTATGATTCAGAGGCTGGAACAATGGAGGAAACCTATGAAGATGTTATCGACTGGTTTGATTTCCAAGTGGTTAACACCGATGTAGGACGGACGCTATCCTGCTCGTTAAGCACAGCCACCACATTAGGCGTAAGTGCTCAAATCCAACTTGTTGATACCATTGGTCAGGTGATTGCTACTAGTCAGATGGAGGAGTTTCCCGAAATTTCATTTGTGCCTCAAATCGCGGGACAATATTATATAAGCGTTAAAAAGAACTTTGATGAAAATGAGAAAATCACCAGGGACTATCTACTTAATGTTATCTTTACTGATGGAGAACCTTCCCATCACGTTACATTTACTCCCACTCCCAAGCCAACATCCACACCCACACCACAGCCCGTTGTGATCCCAGGGATTGAAGGTGATGCTGACCAGCAAATATTGGGATTAGGGCCACTGAACTCGGTGGCTTACTCACCCAATGGTAATCAGATTGCCACAGCCGGTGGATTAGGTGTGTTTATATGGGATGTGCAAACGGGTGAGATTCAAACACGCCTAACCGGGCAGGATACAAAAATTAACGATGTTGACTTTTCACCAGATGGAAGCCAGATCGCGGCGGGTGGTGATTCTGGTGAGGTCATCCTATGGGATATCCAGAATGGTGAAATCGTGCAATCTTTTGAAGGCCACGCCGATTCGGTTTTGTCAGTCGCGTTTTCACATAATGGTTCACAAATCGTTTCAGGCGGTAAAGATCAAACAGCCCTTATTCATTCCGTAGAGGATGGAGAGATAACCCAAACATTGAGCGGACATAGCAACTGGATTTACTCGGTGGCCTTTTCGCCTGATGATACACGGGTTTTGACCGGCAGCCGTGACCGTACCTCTAAATTGTGGGATACAGGAACAGGGGACATTATCCGCACTTTTGGTGGGCATAATAATTCCGTTCAATCTGTTGCTTTTGCACCTGATGATTCAACCATCCTGACTGGAAGCACGGATACCAAAGCCTTTTTATGGGATACGCAAACCGGGGAACGCTTAAAAACGATTCAAAGTGGCGCCATCAAATCGGTTGCTTATGCACCGAGTCAAAACCAAATACTCCTGGGTGGTTCAGGGGGCGCCAAAACATATGATTTGGAAAGCGGGGCTTTTATCCAAAGTTTAGGTGATTCCTCGATTGATATTATATCTGCCGCTTATTCCCCTGACGGCCAGTTTGTGTTGCTAGGTAATACTAACAATGATGCGTCATTATGGAGCACTGAAACAGGGCAAAAAATTATTTCATTTAATGGCCACACAGACATATTTCAAGATGCTGTTTTTCACCCCCATGATTCATTCATTTTAACGGGGGGAAATGATCACAATGCGCGAATTTGGGATGTTTCGTCGACAGCCGTGATTCGCACATTTCAATCTCATACAGACAAAGTCAACGTGGTGGCATATACTTCCGATGGGACTCGTTTTTTAACCGCCGGAGACGATGATCTTGCCGCTTTGTGGGAAATTGCTTCCAATCGCCCTTGGCGCCTCTACGTTGGTCATTCAGGCAATGTTAACGCGGCAGCTTTTATGCCCAGTGATCAGCAAATCCTCACTGCAGGAGAGGATTCCACTGTCATTTTATGGGATGTCAATACCGGGAAACCAATCAAGACTTTTACGGATCGTGGTGAAGCGATCAACGCATTAGCGATTTCCAGCAATGGCTCAACTTTTCTTACGGCGAGTGACGATGGTTCCATTAAACTTTGGGAAGTAGAAACCGGTGAAGTATTACAGACTTATGAAGATCATGAAGGAGCGGTAAATGATGTGACATTTTCGATGGACGAAACCATGATCGCTTCTGCCGGGGATGATGGCTATGTGATATTGTACAGCAGTGATAATGGAGAAATCATTCGGCGTTTTGGGGAGCATGCCGGGCCGGTTACAACAATCGCATTTTCACCCAATGGAAAATGGCTTCTGGCAGGCAGCGAAGAGCGAGCCATCCTTTGGAGAATCCAAACCGGAGAGGTGGAGAGAACGTTTGAAGGATTTACCGATAAGGTTAATTCCGTTGCTTTTTCTCATAATGGGCGAAATGTGCTTTGCACGGGTAATGATGGAACATTACGGTTATGGGAGATTGGTATTCTGGTGGATGCCACCCCAACACCAACGCCGACAAACACATTTACACCTACCAATACACCGACGGTTACTCCGACCTTTACACCAACACCAACCACCACCCCGACTTTTACACCGACCGCAACACCGACTTCGACTCCGACACCGGTTATTTTCGATGTCGACGATCAAACGGTGGTTATTACAGATGACCTTCAAACGATGGAAAACCTGGCCGGAAAGACTGATGAAGACTCCGAAGAGCATCGCGCCCTGGCACTTCGTTGGAATATTGAAAATGAGTTAGTCAACTCTTATCACATTTACATTACCATCGATGACCAGCCGTCTTCTTTTCTCACAGCGATTAATGATATCGATATTTCTTACTTTTTATGGGAAGAAGGGATTAAAGGGGTAAAAGAAACGTTCCGTGACGGTCCTCAATTTGGGCATCAATATCAATTTTCTGTTATAGGAATACAAAGCGCTACACAGCGTATCACGATTGACTCAGGGCAGCCGGTGGTCTTTATTCGTTCAGGTGAACCAACCCCTACCCCAACTTCAACACCGACATTCACACCGAGTCCGACGGCTTCGCCTCGTCCCACACCAACATCAACACCGACTTCCACACCAACAGCGACACCGACTTCCACACCGACTCAAACGCCCACTCCCACATATACTCCGACCTCGACTCCAACACCAACGCCCACCACCGCATTCTTTGATATTCCGGAAGATACAGTTGTAGTCACCGATGATTTACAAAGCACAGAGAATTTGGTGGGGACATTTGATGAGGATTCACCAGAGAGCAGGCAATTGACGATTCGCTGGAACATACAGGACGAAGCAATCACCATGTTCCATGTGTATGTTCGTATCAACGAAGGTGAACAGGCCTTTTTGGGTGCGGTGACGAAAGATGATCCGCAGTTATTGGCCTGGTTTGAAGATGCACCGGCGATTGCCCTGGCCTTTAAGGATGGTCCCCAATTTGAGCTTTTTTACCGTTTCATCATTTATGGCCTTCGAAGTGACCAACCGGCGCTGAAAATAGAAACCGAACAACCCATTTACTACCAGGCAGATAATCAACCCACCCCGACGGTAACCAATACACCCACACCTACGCCAGTGATGGTGGATGTTCCACTTAACACGGTGATTGTGACGGATGACCTGCAATCGATGGAAAATCTGGCCGGACGATTTGATTTGGATGATACCAACAACAATCGTTTAGCTGTACGTTGGAATTTGCCGGGAAGTACCATTACTTCTTATCACATTTATGTTCGTGTCGATCAATCCGATCCAGTCTTTCTTGCCTCTATAACAAAAGACAAGCCATCCTGGCTTGATTGGCGTATGGGGATCGAAAATGTAACTGATATTTTTGAGGATGGTCCACAATTTGGGAAAACATATAATTTCCAGGTGTATGGAATTCGTCCCAATCAAGCATCAATAAAGATAGAAACCAATGGTGGTGTTCTTTTACTGGAGAGAAATCAACCGACTCCCACCATAACACCGACCTCCACAGCTACACCTACGGCCACTCCGACACCAGTCTTGTTTCCATTGCCTGATAACAGCATTATGGTTACTGATGATGTGCAATCGATGGAAAATCTGATTGGGTTGTTTGATGAAGACCATGAAGAAAAACGTGCGCTGGCCATCCGCTGGGATATGGGTGATGAGGATTTTTTAGGATTTCATCTTTATGTTATTGTCAATAATTCCGATGAGCAATTTTTAGGTATCGCACAGAGTGGAGAGTCAAATTTATTTGAATGGAAATCGGATAATACTCGCGTATCAAATACCTTCAGTGATGGTCCGCAATTCGGTAATAATTATCGGTTTGTCGTATACGGATTCATCACCAATTCACCACATGTCCGGTTGGAAACGGGTGGTTCGGTTTCATTCCTAAAAGCGGAAGAACCACAAGGAACTCCATCACCCACGGTGCCGCCGACCATGACCCCAACCCCCACCCCAACAGCGACACCGGAGGGTGCGTTCCCGGGTGAGACCATTACTATCCAATTGCCAAACTTGCCGGTTGATGCGCAGCCTTTGAAGATGGTGTTGATCCCCGCCGGTACGTTTCCCATGGGCGCACCAGAAGAAGAAGCCGTGGATGAGGATGAAACGCCTGCCCATGAGGTCACGTTGTCGTATGATTACTACATTGGCCGCTATGAAATAACTCAGGCCCAGTGGGAAGCAGTGATGGATACCAACCCAACACTGGAATATGGCCATAACCTCGTTTATGGCGATGATCTCCCCCTGGTGATGGTGACCTGGGAAGAATGTATTCAATTCTGCAACCGGCTGAGTGAAATAACCGGTCGCAATCCGGCGTATGATTTGCAAACCAATATTGTGGATTTGCAATCGAATGGCTTTCGTTTGCCCACGGAGGCTGAGTGGGAATTCGCTGCACGCGCCTCAACTTCCACCCGGTTTTATTGGGGGGATGATGACAACCTTGAGCAGATCGGTGATTATGCCTGGGTCGCCGCCAACTCTGATGATGTCACTCACGACGTGGGCCAAAAATCACCCAATCCCTGGACCCTGTTTGATATGATTGGCAACGTGTGGGAATGGTGCAGCGACATTTATCTCCCTTACTCAGAAGAGCCTCAGACCAATCCGGTTATCCAAGCCCAGGCTGGAAGACGAGCTGTTCGCGGTGGCAGTTGGATTACGGATGAGTTGCAATACCTAGGCTCCCCCGCCAGGGAAGGAGTTGAGCCGAATAAGCGGTATGCGATTTTAGGATTGCGTGTCGTAATCACAAATGTTGAGTAGGATGAATTCAAGGCGACAGTGATTTTATAAAAAATTCGGTTAAGGTATAGATGATTTGTAGATAGCCTATACTTGTTGTTGCGGGTTTCCCGCCTGCAACAACACGTGGCTATATCGTTTTTGATTACTCGCTTTCATTTCAAAATATATCCTTCTCTTTATCTGGAACACATATCCGAAGTGCCGGAGTTCCCTGTTTACCATCTAGTGTCAGTAATTTATTCTTTTTGCGTTTTGTTTTTATATCCGAATAACCATCAAATGTGTGCAAAAGTGGAATTTTGAAAAACACCGCTGTTGCCACAATGATTGAGCCCACGGTTCTCACATTATAATTTCTGATATAATCACGAGCGAGTTCTGATATGCCAGGTAATACTGGTCTTCTATCTATATAATCATTTTCAAACCATTCATCTATTATTTGTATTTCTTGATCAGTTGGTGGAACGTTTTCATTGTGCCTATTTTTATCAAGGTAGGTCACTTCTACAATCGATACTTCAGATACAACAATTGTCAAATGATTGCGTTCTGCAGATTGGATAAAGGGTTTAATGAGGTCGTATCTTTTATTTGTTTTCTGAATTGCATCAATAATAACACTTGAATCCCAAACTATGATATCACACTCACTCTGCATTACGCAATTCCTCGATGTAATCTTCGGAATTCATTCCATTCGTAATATTAATTTGAAGGGCATGCAAATCAGCAAGTTGAGGCAATTCGCTTTTGTCCTTTTGGGGGATGAACTCTTTCACCTCTATGGATACAGGTTTGTGATCTTTTCTTCTAAATTTAGTTTCACCAAATACTCTTATTTTTTTTGATGAGTGAGAAAAAATTTCGTTTATTTGATCTTTATTGAAGTAACACCTTATTTTCTCTTTTGTTATGGTATCGAAAATATGATATTCAGGTTTCCTTCCATAAATATTATAAATTTTTAATAGACCTTCATGGCAAGATTCAATGGTATAAAAAGGCGTTCTATCGCTGGTTAATCTATCGATATTATCAACCATTTTTTTAGATAACCTGACCGGTTTATCTTCTTTCGTTCCATATTCAATAAAATCCATTTCTCCCCGCAAAGGATTAACAAGCTGTTTGGTTTTATTTAACAAATATTCGTCAAAAATTTTTGGTTTTCTCGCTTGTCTGTTAACCGTTCTCATAGCTTTATGAAATGTCGCCGTAATTTTATGGGGGGCAACAAAATTCTTTTTTCTTTGAATACCGTTCACAATAAGTGTTACTGGAGGATTTTGATATATTTCAATAATTTCCCAATTTATTTGAGGTTCATCCAAACCACTCATTAACATTTCAACTTTATTTAAAATATCAAAAGTTCCACCTATCACATCGATAAAATTGTTTACGGTAAGATGTTCATCTTTTCCGCCGAGTGTTATTGTTAAATCACCATTTTCATTCATGGGAGGATCCTTCAGGCCTTGAGTATTCACAACTTCATTATACAACAGTATCTGATCAATATTATCGAAGGAAATAGGAATTAATCAAGAAAACAAACGGGAAACTCACCCACTTTCCTCTTCTGATATAGGGAAAAGGAGCGTGAAAGTGGTGCCGTGTTTGGGGATGCTGTTGACGTTGATGGTTCCTCCCAGGCTTTCGATAATGGTTTTGGTGATATAAAGACCCAAACCGGTTGAATCACCCTGACCGCGGGTTGAATAAAAGGGTTCAAAGATTTGCGACATCACTTCATAAGGAATTCCCGGGCCGTCATCGGTAATGGAAACTTCCAGTTTCTTTTCATCCTCAATTTCCACTTCACTGGCAGCGATGCGGACGGTCCCTTCGCCTTCAAGCGCTTGAAAGGCATTCAACAAAATATTAGAAAAAACCTGAATCAGCTGATGGCGCTGACCGAATAAAAACGGCAGGCTGTCAGGGAATTCCGTTTCCACTTTTACATTTTCCTGGGCATATTTCACCAACCGAAATGATCGGTCGATCAACTCGGGGATATCCAAAAATTCCGCCCGCTCACGATCCTGGCGTAAAAATCCCTCCAAATGGAGTTCGCGTAGCATGCTTAAGAAGAAATCAGCCTCCTCGAGGATTGATTTTTTGGAATCGGCATCTTTCATCAATTCAGCTTCAGCGCGGATATTTAGGACGGGCTTTTTTAAATCATGCAACAGGTTCGCGGTAACTTGTCCAACCAGGGCCAGGCGTTCCAAACGAATCAACTCGCGTTGTTTTTCTTCTAACAGGTGAGTGGTTTGCCGAACAACCTCTTCTTTTGACTGGATGGTATACAATCCCAAACCGATTATCAGTACCAGGGCGATCATGCTGCCGCCGATGGCCACTTTAAACAAACGGCTGCGTCCCGCGCTAATCTTAATGTGGAGCAAACCCAGCATATCGTGGTTTTCATTAACCAGGCTGCGGGTAATAAAGCCTTCGTGCTCCAGCCGAACCGGATCGGGATGGTCGATTTCAAACGACCAGGGATAAACAATGATCTCTTCACCATCCGGTGTCATTTTGCTGACGATAATTTCTTCAATGTAGGGATATTGCTCCTTTATGATTTTTACCCGATCGGCTACCTCGCCTGTATCGATATCAGTAACACGCTCACCACGCATAAGAGGGAGAAAATCCCGTGCGAGTACATCAGGCAGGCTTTGGATGGTCTCTTCATGGGTTTTGGCCGCCCACATCAAGGCCACCAATACACAAATCAAAACAACGCCAAAAAAGAAATAAATGAATCGATTCACGATAGATTATACGGGTTTTGGGCACTCCACTCGGGATCATTTTGTAACATAGTATGCTAGCCCCATCAAACCCAAGTTGACTAGCCCCCTGGCCTCGTTCGGTTTAATCATTTGCAATCCAGAATATTGTAAGTTAAAATAGAGATATTATGACTGATATTTTTTCTACCGCACTTTCCGGATTAAATGCGTCGAGATTGCGCGCCTCTACTTCCGCGAACAATCTGGCCAATGTAAACACTCCTGGTTTTCGGGCACAGCGGATTAATTCCAGTTCGCTGCCCTCAGGTCAGGGAACCACGACTTCCAGTGTTTCCGTTTCGCCAAGCATGGGAAACTTAAGGCAAACTGGAAATCCATTGGACCTTGCTGTTGGGGGAAATGGATTCATTCCATTGATTGATAATACTGGTCAGCAAGCATTTACTCGCAATGGCTCATTTTCACGCAATGCGGATGGGACATTGGTCAACAGCCAGGGATTTCAATTGGCGGCTGGTATTAATGTTCCCGCCGATACCACCAACATTAATATTGGTGAAGATGGAACTGTCACAGCCCGTTTAGCCGATGGGACTAATGCCAACCTGGGTCAAATCGAATTGGCCCAGTTCAGTAATCCCGGTGGACTCTCACGGGAGGGAAACTCCATCTTACGGCAAACCGGCGCCTCAGGAGTGCCACAAATAGGTGCACCAGGTGCTGAGGGGCGGGGAGTAATCTTGAGCGGCTTTTTGGAATCATCCAACGTTAACATTGTCCGCGAAACAGTGAATCTGCTCAATGAAGAAAATATGACCCAAGCCAACGCCGCTGTTGTAAGAACTGCTGATGAAATGCAACAGGCTGCTTTGGATATAAAGGCATGAATTATTCGCCTGAGAAGCTGTTTTTGGGGAGTCTATTTATCCGCTTTTCTTGGGGAGGGAGGCTTTGACCCGATTAAGGTGAGGATTGGATTGGTAATCATATTGTTTGTGATCGATGTTCCGAATTCGTTTGACCGTTTTAACCCCCTCAATTCCCAGCAATTGTTGCATCACCGTGTTTAAATGATTGGTGCTGGTAATATCCAAGGTAAACATCAAGGTCGCCGTGGAGTTCTGGGTTCCACTTTTACACCCTTTTATATTCGTCCCTGTTGATGAAATCATTTGAGATAAATCACTCAGCAAATTATAACGATCCCGTGCGCGTATCTCTAGTGAAACCGATATCTTATCCTCTTGATTCCCTTCCCAGAATAAGGGCATTATCCGATCTTTAGCCTGACAGGCTTTTTTGAAATTGGCACATGTAGCTTTGTGAATGGTCACCCCACGCCCTCGAGTTACAAATCCAACAATCTCATCACCAGGGAGCGGGCTGCAACAACGGGCACGGCGGTACATGATATTATCAATATCCCCCATCCGAACCAAAGTGCTTTTTGATGAAAATTCCTGTTTCTGGTTGGATTCTTTCCGTTCATTCGCATTTTTGGCAGCGCTGGGTGTTCCCCGCATTTTTAAGAGCCGGGACAAGACCTGTTTGGTTGAAATGCGGCCAAATCCAATATTGACAAACAGATCATCGATGTCCTTTACACTGAGTGATTCCACTATCTTCAGGGCATCGGTGGAATTATAAAATTCAAGCGGTTTATATCCGGCTTTTTTTAATTCCTGGGTTAAGCGATTTTGTCCAATTTTTAACAATTGATCACGGCGGGAATCCAACAGGTAACGGCGAATTTTGTTGCGGGCGGATGAGGTCGCCACAATATCCAGCCATGCGGGCGAGGGATGACTGTTTTGATATGATAAAATCTCGACCACATCACCGGTTTGCAATTGGTAATTGAGCGGAACTATCCGGTCATGAACTTTCGCTCCACCGCATCGATGGCCAAGTTCTGTATGTATTTTATAAGCAAAATCGATAGGTGTGGCGCCCTTTGGAAGTGCAATAACTGATCCTTTTGGGGTATAGCAATACAACTCATCAGAAAATAAATCGGTCGATAGGGATTTTAGAAAGTCATCCGGATCTTTGGTATCAGGAACATTTTGGGCTAGATCCAACCATTTAACATCGCGTCCCGTACGGCGCATACCTGATTCTTTATAACGCCAGTGGGCTGCAATTCCATGTTCAGCGATTTGTTGCATTTCCTGGGTTCGAATCTGGATTTCCATCAAACGGCCATGCGGTCCCAACACGGTGGTATGAATGGAACGATAATTATTAGGCTTGGGATTGGAGATATAATCTTTGAATCGTCCCTCTACCTGCCGCCACATGGTATGCACTTCGCCTAATATGGCATAACATTCCCCAATGGTTTCTGTAATGATTCTCAAAGCGATTAGATCATAAATTTCTTCGAAGGATTTATGCTCCCGAAGCATTTTCATATAGATACTGTAAAAATGTTTTGGCCGTCCTTCTACAGTTACCCGGAACCCCTTTTCAAGCAATGTATGTTCCAATTCGCGAATCGCTTTACGGATGTATTGCTCCCGCTGGCTGCGCTTGGAAGCCACTTTATTTTTTATGTATCGATATTTTTCTGGATCAAGGAAGGTTAAACAACGGTCTTCCAACTCCCACTTGATCCGACCCAATCCAAGCCGATGAGCAAGGGGAGCAAAAAAGCGCATGGTGTTTTTGGCAATGCGAACCTGATCGGTTCGGGATAGATATTGCAAGGTTCGCATGTTATGCAAACGGTCCGCCAGTTTGATAACCAGGGCGTGAGGATCTTTGGCAGTACTGACAAGCATACGCCTTAAGTTTTCGATCTCAATTTCCCCCCGATCTGCCGCGCCTATTTCACTCACATTTTTCCCCACATTGGTCACTTGTTGGACCAGGGTAGCTACTTTTTCACCAAAATTCCGTGCTAAATCTTCATAGGTATAAGGCGTATCTTCAATAATATCATGTAATAATCCAGCGATAATGGTGTCCGCGTCCAGCTGATATTCCGCCAGGATTTCAGCCACGCAAATGGGATGAACGATATAAGCTTCCCCGCTTTTTCGATTTTGACCCGCATGTGCGTCATAAGCATAAAAATAGGCCTTGCGGATATGCATAATATCCTCATCAGAGAGATAATTACGCAAAATAAGTTCGAGAATGGGAAAATCATCCTCGATATCGTAGGTCTCTCTTTCAATATGCGGTATATCCGTTTGAGTGACCACGGTTGACTCTCCTGTATTTATTACTCTTATTAGGAATATACATTATAGCCGAGTCAAGTAAGAAGTTACAAATAAATCCCTTAAAATAAAAAAGCCCTTTTTTTGAAAGGGCTTTTGATTGTTGGCTTTAAAATAGCCAATTTTAAGGAAACATAAAACTAATTGGTTTGTTGTTGCTTGTCCAGAAATTTTTTAATTTGCTTTCCCCACTCACTATCCGGATCTGCTTCGTGAGCTGTTTTCAAGGCTGAGATCATCTTGTTTGTGTCTTTTTGGTATTGGAAAATTAATGCTTTCATCACGTAAACATCCTGCTTTTGCGGACCGGTTTCATTATATTTCTGCAAAACACTATCCAATTCCTTCATGGATTTGTCCACTTTATCTTCTATCGCAAATTGACGCGCTTTATCTATTGACTTCCGGATATCATATTCCTGCTTTAATCCTGCCTCGTTATTTGCATCGGCTAGAATGATTTGACCCATGAGATCCTCATAGCCATACAAAACTTGTTGATCTTCAATAAATTCAATGGCTTGATCAAGCAATTTGGCCTTTTCAACTCCCTCGGCTTTTTTCGCTTTGGCTAAAATTTCGTCTCGCTTTTCTTTTACGAGCACGAATTGTTGGATGTGGTTGACAAAATAGTCAGCACCTCCTCCAGAATATCCTGTTTTGCCATAAGCTCGTCCTTTGGCATCGGCCAGGATAATTGTTGGATATCCCTCCACTTCATATTTCATCGCTAAACGCTCGTTCTTTTCTCGTTCTCCTTCAGGGAGTTCTTTATATTTCGGAAAGTCAATTTTGACCAATACAAAATTAATAGGGCCTTCTTTTTTAAACTCAGGTTTACTAAAGACTTGGCTTTCCAATGCCATACAATATTGGCACCAGTCCGAACCGGTAAAATCCAGGAAAAGATCTTTGTCTTCTTTTTCAGCCACTTTTTTTGCTTCTTCCATGTCTGTATACCAGCGGAAGGTTGATTCTTTTTTAGGCGTGGGTGTAGGTTTTTCACTTACCGTTATTCGTTTTTCTGTTGGCATTGAACTTGGCTCTGCCGCCAGTTTTGAATTCTCACTCACAGACGTGATAGTTAGACCAAATATGACTATTCCCACAATAGATAAAACAACAATACTTAAAATAACACTATTTTTCATTCTTTATCCTTTCCAGGAATGGATAAAATCCACTCAATATAGAGGTTAGTTTACTTATTCAGTATAGTCGATCAAGTAAAATTTTCCAAATTTTAAAAGATTGAGAAATTCGTCTCCTGCTACTCGATTCACAAAAAAAAGTATGGTACAAAAGAAATATTCAATAATTAAAGGATATATATGTAAAGATAAAATTAAATCGCATGAATAATCGGGATAATAAATGGCTTGATCAAGCATCGTTGTTTCTGCTTTGAGATGGCACAATGAACGAACATAAATGTCCATTTATCAAAAGCTTGCTCTATATTTTTGCTTGGCGATCCACTTTTGGGGAGCCATTATATCATCCGCGAATGGTATACCTTTAAACACACCAAGTCCAAGTAATACTCCCTCTCCACCCAGCACAGGAACCAATACCCCAACTTATAATCCATCGACTCCTACAAGAACACCGACAGTTGATCCATCAGTTTCCACATCAACACCGACAATTTTTTATTCACCCACACCCTTAATAACACCTGGTACAACATCGACCATTACACCTACTTTTCCTTACACACCAACTCCCACACCCACGTCATCCTGGTTTCCGTCATCCACCCCAACATATACATTTTCAGTCACACCGACAGAAACCTTAACACTTACTCCAACAGCAACATTAACTCCAACACTTACACCTACATTAACAAATACCCCTTCTTTCACGCCATCGTTAACAATAACACCAACAC
>CAZFER010000028.1:0-73546 GCA_964517495.1 uncultured bacterium
TGGAAATTTATTTGCATGGCGCTTATCACGTACAACACGCGGAGGATGGCTTCAAAGCGATTAATATGATCGCCGAACAGACGCCTGATGTTTGTGTGATCGATCATATTATGCCCGGCATGAACGGGCTGGAATTATTGGAATATATTAGAACGAACTATCCGTATATCCCTACTATTATGGTTACCGCCCACTCCACAGAGGACCTCATGTGCCAGGCGATGGATTTGAACCACGGCGCGGCATTTTACCTCAAAAAGCCCTTTTTCAAGGAAGAATTCCTGAATTACGTCAACCAGGCGTTTGAAAAGGGTGGAATTAAAGCTATTCGAAAGAAAATGAATTGTTACCTTGAGCGTCATAAGAAAGATAAGCCTAAAAATGAAAACCATAGCAATCGTGATAGACGGATGATGCAAATCAAAGAGCTGATCAAGCAAAATCCCGGACTATGGACACTGAGGAAGTTGGAACGGCATTTAAAAATCCCATATTCCACCATTTATCGAGACATTGAGAGGCTTCAATTGATGGGATGCGTCATTGAATTTAACCCTGAAGGGATGATCCTGGTGGAAGAAAACCTTAAGTAAAATCCTTTAACCACCTCCTAACCGCCCCCATTTCATTGGGAGAGGAATAGTAGGACCAATCATAAGAATCCCTCCCTTTACACTCCAATGGCTGACATGTTAAAGTAGCTGATTATTGTTTTTTTTTTCAATTTAACCCATTCAAGAAAATGAACGACACCGTTTAAAAACTCCCATTTTTGCTTACCACGGCTTGATCATGGTTGCGAAATATAAGATAGTGGATACTTTCACACATTCTTTGGGAGGACATCATGTTTAACGGAATTTTTCGTATCCCCACACCGTCTAATGAACCGGTTCAGAATTATGCACCGAATACGCCTGAACGGGAAAGTTTGCAATCCACCTTGAAGGCTATGCAAAGTAATCCAGTGGAAGTCCCGCTTATTATTGGCGGTAAAGAAGTCACGACAGGCAATATGGTCGATATGCTCTGCCCGCATAAACTCGAACAGAAACTGGGCCAATACCATCAAGGCACAGCTGACCATACTCATCAGGCCATTGAAGCGGCCAATGCCGCCAAAAAGGAATGGTCGGAAATGCCGTGGGACGCCCGCGCCATCATTTTACTCAAAGCGGCTGATCTACTCGCCACCAAATACCGCGATACCTTAAACGCTGCCACCATGCTTAATATGAGCAAAACCTGCCATCAGGCCGAGATCGATTCTGCTTGTGAATTGATCGACTTTTGGCGGTTTAATCCGCACTTCATGGAAGAAGTGTATGGTGATCAGCCTATATCACCACCAGGTATACTCAATTACATGGAGCACCGCCCCCTGGAAGGTTTTGTACTGGCCTTAACGCCATTCAATTTTGCGTCCATTGCCGGCAACTTACCCACCGCCCCGGCGTTGATGGGTAACACGGTGGTTTGGAAACCCGCCTCCAGCGCGGTTTTACCGGCTTATTACATCATGCAAATTCTTAAAGAAGCAGGTATGCCTGATGGAGTCATCAACATGGTTCCCGGGCCAGGTCCTGTTATCGCCCCACCTGCCTTGGATCATCTTGATCTTGGTGGAATCCACTTTACGGGCAGCACCTATGTGTTTTCAACGATCTGGCTAGCAGTTGGTTCAGATATTCGGAAATATTACTCTTATCCCCGAATCGTTGGCGAGACAGGAGGGAAAGACTTTATCTTCGCTCATGCCTCTTGTGACCATAAAGCGTTGGTTGCGGCCTTGGTTCGAGGGGCATTTGAATATCAAGGCCAGAAATGCTCCGCCGCCAGCCGTGCTTATATTCCTGATTCCATCTGGCCCGATGTGAAAGAACGCTTGTTGGACGAAATCGCTCAAGTGAAAATGGGCGATATTTGTGACTTCTCAAACTTTATGGGAGCCGTCATTGATGAAAAAGCATTTAAAACCATTTCGAGTTATATCGATTTTGCCAAAGATGACATGAATATGGAAATACTCTGTGGCGGGAATTATGATTCCTCAAAAGGCTACTTTATTGAACCCACAATCGTGTTATCCAAGGATCCCAAATCCAAACTGATGGTTGAAGAAATCTTTGGCCCGGTATTAACCATTCATGTATATCCTGAAAAGGAATACCAAGCCACTCTTCACCTTTGTGATCAAACCAGCCCGTATGCCTTAACCGGTGCGATCTTCGGACAGGACCGATCCGCTATTGTTAAAGCCATGACTATCTTGCGCCATGCCGCCGGTAACTTTTATGTCAACGACAAACCCACCGGCGCTGTGGTTGGCCAACAACCCTTTGGTGGTAGCCGGGCATCAGGCACCAATGATAAAGCCGGCTCATGGCTCAATCTTGAGCGTTGGGTCTCTCCCCGCACGATTAAAGAAACCTTTATCCCACCGCAAGACTGGCGATATCCCTATATGGATTAAGATTACAATCAAGAAATGATAAAGGGCATGGTCAACTGGCCATGCCCTTACTTCTTATCTTCAAAATCGAGTTTTCTCTACTCATTTATCATAAAAACTCTTCTAAAGTTAATATCAACATCTCCGGCAGATATTCCATTTTGGGGATAAGCAATTGACATGATGTGGTTATTTATAAGAGAATCAGTAAAGAACAAAAAAGTGAGCTTCTTTTTTATTGCTTACGCGGGGAGAAATTATGAAAAAGGATAAGGGTTTCACACTTATCGAATTATTAATTGTTGTTGCGATTATTGGGATTTTAGCGGCGATCGCGGTTCCGAACTTTATAAACGCAAGATTGCGGGCGCAGATCGCTAAAATCCAAGGCGACGCCAAAGCACTGGGAACAGCAATGGAGCAATACAAAATCGATACCAATTTTTATCCTGTTGATGGAACAAACCGGAATCCCATAGGGCTCTATATGTTAACAACACCAGTTGCTTATATGTCCTCGATACCACGTGATCCTTTGCTCAACCTGGATTTTGAAAATGTCTCTGGCGAAGCCATCGGCCCCTATATGGAGTTGGGAACCGACACACCATTCGGTGGTGGAGGAAATCAAAAAATTTCAGGAACATGGTCGCTTACTTCAGCAGGGCCAGATCAGGATGATGATACAAGTGGACAAACCAGTTGGCCCAATGGTACAAGATGGTTTGACTTTGACCCATCAAATGGTTTAAACTCTAACGGAGATATATTCTTCATGGGGGGTAACTATTCTTCAGGGAACTTTGTGAGAAACGGTAAGCCTAACCGTTAAGACTAAGTTTTCTATTAAAATGAGAGGAAATAAACATTCTATTTCTGCATCTCATACTATTGACTAAACATTTGCATTATAAATCATTACACCAAGGAGAACCACCATGCGCAGAACAGTATTCATCTTTCTCACCTTCATTGCCTCATTCGGTTTCACTGAAACGAATTCATTACAATCGATTATCAACGAAACCGGCTTACAAGGCGGTTTGATCGTCCACATCGGTTGTGAAGACGGTTCATTTGAAACGTCGATTGACTTGGAGGATTCAATTCTTGTAGAGGGTCTCACTGAAGATCCAAAGATCATTGCGAAAGCCAGAGAACATATCAAGAACGAAAGCCAGTATGGGCGTATTTCTATTTCCCATTACGACGGTGAGAATCTCCCTTATGTGGAAAGTGTCGTTAACATGCTCATCATTTCTGAGCCGGGAAAATTAACGAACCATGAAATCATGCGTGTATTGGCTCCAAATGGAACAGTGCTTCTTAAAAATGGTATTCAAATCCCTGATTTAAATACCATGACTTCAGAAAAAAGCAAAGACTGGCAAATTGCCAAAAAGCCCTGGCCAGATGAAATCGATGAATGGACTCATTATTTGTATGATGAAAGCGGTTCTTCAGTTTCCAACGATTTCGTCGTTGGAGAACCAAAAGGTCTGCGTTGGACCTGCGGACCATTTTGGGCCAGAAGCCATGAACATATAGCCAGCATGAATGCCATGGTTTCAGCGGCAGGAAGAGTTTTTTATGTGATGGACGAAGGCCCCACGGAATCCATTCAACTTCCTGCTGAAAATTATCTAACCGCACGCGATGCCTTCAATGGAATCGAACTGTGGAAACGGCCTTTAGACAATTGGTTTAACCACCTTTATCCTTTAAAAAGCGGCCCGGGATGGCTGCCACGAAGGCTTGTAGCAGTGGAAGACAGAGTTTACCTCGCTCCGGGAGCTGGAGAAAATCTGCTTTGCCTGGATGCGGCAACAGGAAAGGTATTGCATCAATTTGAGAAAACAAAATCCACCTTTGAACTGATCGTTTCAGACGGTATCGTTTTTGCCGCCATTGATCCTGACTTAAAGCCCTGTGACTACGCTCAAGAGCACCCCAACTGTTGGAAAGAGCGAGATCGAGCCAGTAAACGTTGGGGATGGCACAGAGATAAAGGAACACGGGTATTAAAAGCGTTTGACGCAAAAACAGGCGAAATGCTGTGGGAAAAAGAAATGCCCATCGTGCCTATGACGCTTTCCGCCGATTCAGATAGAGTCTGTATTTATGACGGGAGCTCATTATTTTCCTTTGACAAAAAAACGGGGGAGGTGCTTTGGCAGACGGATATTTCAGACATGTTGCAAGTCTTGACGGGATATGCCGGTCCAAGGCTGATCATTTGCGAAAACCATGTCGTGTTCGCTCCACAAAAAGAGATTTTTGTACTCGATGCCAAGACCGGTGATGTGATTTGGATCGCAAAGGATAAACCTCGGTCCGGGCACTTTAGTTTGGAAGATTTCTATGTAATTGATGACAAAATATGGGTTATGGGTCGAAACAATAACGGCAGATTTAAAACATATAATTTAGCCGATGGGACTGTTCTTCAAGATTACAGCAATCCAATCGATTCATTCTATATTCACCAGCGGTGCTATCCAGGCAAGGCCACCCAAAAATGCCTATTACCCCCAATTATGGGAACCACAGTGTATGATATGGAAGCAAACCAATGGTCAATTAACCACTGGCTGCGTGGTGGATGTATATATGGCTCCATGCCTGCAAACGGATTGATCTATACAGGACCGCATGCCTGTGCCTGCTATTATCAATCCAAGGTAAACGGCTTTAACGCGGTTGCACCTAACGCTCAACCTGCTATTGCGCCTCCCAGTAAAAAGCGGTTGGTAAAAGGACCTGCTTACAATAAAGTAAATAAAGTGGAAACCTATCCAGCATCAGCTTGGCCCGTTTTTCGACATGACAATACTCGCAGTGGTTGTGTCAAAACCTCCATCGGAAAAGACATAAGCCAGGCTTGGGAAAAAACGTTCAAAACCAAACCAAGCCAGGCGATTGCGGCCAATGGGAAAGTCTATGTAAGCGCCATCGATGAACATACTCTTTACGCTTTGGATGCAGATTCAGGTGATGTGATATGGCACTTTATCGCTGGAGGACGAGTCAATTCACCACCAACCTTACACAAAGGTTTGGCTCTTTTTGGTTGTGCGGATGGTTGCATTTACGCATTGGATGCGAAAAATGGAAAACTCGCCTGGAAATTCCAAGCTGCCCCTAACTCACGCCAACTTGTATCCTATGACCAACTGGAATCCGTCTGGCCGATCGCAGGCAGTGTTTTGATTCAAGACGATAAATTGTACTGTGTCGCCGGCCGCTCAATGTTTCTTGATGGTGGACTTCGGATGCTCGTTCTCAATCCCGAAACCGGCGAGCTGATTTATGAGAACATCATGGATAACAAGGAGCCGAAAACGGGTAAACCCTTGCAAGAATTTCTTATGGGAAAACATATGCCAGTGGCTATGCCTGATATTCTCTCCAGTGATAATGAATACATTTATATGAAATCTCAAACGTTTACCAAGGATGGCAAGCGAGCAAGAATTGAACCACAACGGCCTGACGAACAGTATGACCAGGAAGTCCATTTATTTGCCCCCATTTCATTTCTTGACGATTCATGGCACCAACGAACATATTGGATTTTGGGACGAGTGGCCGGTGAAGGGTGGGCGGAATTTCAACTTCCACCCAAACGCGTTCCCTATGGCCGCATCATGTGCCTGGACGAAACAAACGCCTATTCTTTTGGTCGGGATCCAGAATTATTGTGCAACACCTCGGTCTCTGAATACCGTCTGTTCAGTGCTGCGAAATACCCTGAACGTAAAGTGGGAATTCCCAGCCTTGAAGGCCGCCGATGGCCGAGTGGAAGATATCCCACTAAAGAAGAAAGACGCTTGGCCGCACACACAGTTGATTGGAAAGAACTTGCCAAACAGCCCATGAACAAACTGACCGCCTTGAAATATAACTGGATCAATGAGGCTCCTGAAATTCTTGTAAAAGCCATGGTCTTAGCTGACGATCTTCTTTATATTGCGGGACCACGTGATACAGCCGATGAAAAACGACTGTGGGGACTTTCCAATGAAACAGAATACCAGCAAAAAATGCATAAGCAGGGTGAATGGTTAGATGGCAAACATGGTTGTTTTCTGCAGGTTGTTTCCAAAGAGAACGGATTAACGCAAACATCTTATCATCTGGATCACATGCCTGTATTCGATGGGCTGATTGCATCCGAAGGCAAATTGTACATGTCCACCACGCAAGGTTCGATTATTTGCTATAAACCAACGGGAAAATAGTCAACGTTCAACGAAAACTATATTTCTCTAATTTTGAAATATCCAATAAACTGCTCCAATAGAAAATATTGGAGCAGTTTTATTAGGTACATGTATTGTCTGTCATTTCTCCATCCATTCAATCTCGGATAAACCACACACCGTTCTGTTTTTCAAGGCGAGGAAAAGAGATTGATTGGCGACCGCATCGCCATTAAACACGGGTGGGGATTTCAATTCGTGTGTTGAAAGAATTTGACCGCTTTTGGCATCGAACAGGTTGAAAATCCCTCCTTAAAAAATCCACCTCCGCAAGAATAGCCTTCGCTTGTCTTGCCAAAGCTGCGGAAGATTTTTCAGCATTCACATATAAACTTGTCATTCCAACAACACAAGTAATTAATACCAAAACCAAAGATCGTTATTTTACTTTACGTTCAACATTCATATTTTTATCCCCACTGCTCTTTTATTTTATTCATCTCCAAAGGCGTAAATATGATTTCCTCCCCCCATGTAAATGGTACCGTCTTTCGCGATAGCGGGTGATGAATAAACATCCCCACTTGTTTTAACAGCAAATTGCTTTTTTCCTGTTTTTAAATAGGCTGTAAGTGTATCTTCCCGCCGGCCAAAATAAATCATTCCTTTTGCATCCACCGCAGGAGAAGAACCCAATCCCTGACCAATCTCATCTTTCCATACAATGTCACCTTGTGGGGATATCCCATATAGAAATCCCCCAATTGATCCGGCAAATATCATCCCATCCGGACCAAACGCGATAGACGCGTAAATTCCATCCTCCAGTTGTAATTTCCACCGGATTTCACCCCCAGGCGCAATTGCATACAAATATGAGTCGCGTGAACCAATGTAAACCGTACCATCATCAGCGACGGCGGGAGTTGAATCAACCCACTGTCCTGTTGGCACTTTCCAAATGATTTCCCCTTTTTTTGAGACCGCATAAACACAATTATCACGAGAACCGACATATATAAGGCCATCGTTGGAAATGGCGGGAGAAGAGTAAATCTTGCCTTTTGTTTCAACCTTCCATTTGACATTTCCTTCCGGTGTAACAGCGTAAAGGTTTGAGTCGCCGGAACCGATATAAATCATCCCATCACAATCAATCAGAGGGGAAGAAAAAATCTCTCCACCTGTTTTAACTCTCCACTTGATCTTTCCTCTGGGGGTAACGGCATAGAGATGATGATCACCCGAACCCACATATATCGTTCCATCCGCCGCCACAGCGGGAACGGAATTAACCCATAAATCTGTCATGACTTTCCACTTAACCTTGCCTTGAGGAGAAATGGCATACAAACATTGATCGCGTGAACCAACATAGATCGAGCCATCCGGACCAATCACCGGCGATGAATCCACGCGATCGTCCATAGTGATTTTCCATTTAATGACGGCATCCTGGGGACCGACAGCAGAGCTTAATCCCTGGCGCATGGCCCCACCACGAAACATAGGCCAACTATCTTTTGGGGTTTCTTCAACTCCCAGGACACCAACATGAAAAACGAAAAGCATTATGGTAATCAAACTTACCCCAAAAAAATGATGACGATATGTTTTAAGTAATGAGGGATTATTCATGAATGACTCCTCTCGAATGATTTCCCAAACCAAAATGATGATTATTATTTCTGCCCCAAACAGATGATTTTGTGGTCTTCTGTTACAATATAGAGTCGACCATCCGTGGCTATCATTCCATCGAAAGCGGGCATGGTTTTCATTTCATATTCATGCAATCTTTCACCATCATCAGCAGACACAACCCATAATCGGCTTCCCTGACGGCCTTCAAAGGCTGCCAATGGATCCTGTTCCGGTGCAATATCCGGTGGTCCCGCAAGGAATAACCGCTGGCCAGCCAACACCATCGCCTTAACACGTATTGGAATTTTTGTTGACCATATTTTGGGTGCAGACCGGGAAAATCCCTCGCTTTTATCCCGGCCTATGGCATGGGGTAATAAAACCGGTTCGGTGTTAACCGCGTCGGCAAACAATTCATAACCGCTGCCAATTGTATATTCTGGACTATGGCCATGCCGTTTAGTAAATACTTTAACTCCATAAACTCGTGCTTCATCAAAGACCAATATCTGTCCGGATTTTGAACCCCGATAGGAAAAGTAAAATCCGGGCCAACGCCGGCTATACGTCCAGTAGCTGCGATTAAACCATGTTTTATCAAGGAATCCATCGTTGCACATTAAATGTAATCCCACATCATAATCACCCATGCGTGTCACACGTTTCATCTCTTTACGGGTGAGATCAGGTCCAAGTCGTTCATGATACATATAAAGATCTTCGCCATCACTCACGAGAATATCCGTGCGCGTTCCCTCCATATCAAAAGGACGTCCAATGTCGTTATTCACATCGGGGGGATCACTCTTGATTCGGGTTTTGTGCAAAATCTCTCCCGATTGAGGATCAAGCGCATAAGCATAAATTCCACCATCCAGATACGAGGAATGCCCTGCCGTAAAATAGACTTTGTTGTTCTGCACAACCACACTCCCATGAACCGGCCAGGCGGATTCGAGTTGATCAAAGGCCATAATTCGTCGTTCATAAGGGGCCGCCTGAAAACGCCATACCAATTGGCCATCTGAAGCTCGCAGGCAATAAACCCTGCCATCACTCGAACCAAATAGTATCAGCCCTTTATACAGTGTAGGCGATGAATCGATCCTGCCATCCGCGGTAAATTCCCAATAGGGTTCCCCACTTTTTGCATCCAGCGCATAAATGGTGTGTGTATCTTCACATGCAACAAAAATCCGTCCATCCGCAGCCACGGGTTGGGTAAGAGGTCCATCCAATTTTGTTTCCCATAAATGAGTCAATTGGACAGGAACTTCCGATCGCACAGAGCCACTGCGCTGTGCATCATGACGATAATGGGACCACTCTTCTTCCCCAATATCTTCTTGAACCTTGAGTGAATTCCATGCCGAGCCCTGCACCAATCGCTGATTATCAGGAATAGCTTTCCAAGAGTGTTTGAGATCATATCCGCTCATGACGTTAAATCCCGTCAGTATGACACCACCATAGCAAAAACATTGATGGGGAGGCATATAAAGCAATCCATTGGCGGGAACAAAGCCATGCCGGCAGGAAGCACGCAGCCAATCCTGACGCATATGAGTGTCATCCATTAAATCAACAAATTCCACTCCTCGTTTGTTTTGCAATATAAAACGCTCGGTGGCTTTTCCGCGATAACATCGAGGATGATGCCCTGGCGAAAGGATATTTTTCACACTTAACCGTTTTTTTTCTTCCCCAGTTCGAGGATCCAGGCCAACACAAACAAAAGGAAAAGAGGCCCACGCCACATTCCTACCTGGTGAATGACTCACATCCACCCAGATTAAATTTTGAGCGCCGAATAAATCTTCTCCACTTCGCGGACCGCTCCAAAGATGTTTACCTGATTCAGCATCAAATCCTTGTAAACCGTTCCTTGCCGATACAATCACTGAACCGTTATAAATCAAAAGATGTTGCCCAGAATTACAGGACGCACGCCATTTTTCTTCGCCATCCTCCAAATTAAGCGTTACAATCTCATTACCATTATGGTAGTAAACATATCCATTCTTTGTAGCTAAAGATTCATCCCTCACCTCTTTGACAGATTTCTTCCACAGTTCCTGGCCCGTTTTCCCATCGAAAACGATGATAGATTTGCCATTTTGTTTCGAACGCCGAGCAAGTGTTTTATTATGTAAATAAATGATGGCCATGCCTTGATCGACAACCATCTCCTGGGCATGGTCTGTATCTTTAAATGTACGTAAGATTTTACCTGTCGGCCCGTCTAGCACAGATACAGGTTTTTCGTTTCCAAGAGAGGTGTAAACCAGTTCCCCATCCGCGACAAGAAGACGCTGAAGCGTTTGCCCTTGAGACACATCGCGTTTCCAAAGAAGTTTTCCGTTAAACGCATCGCGTGCCACCAGCCGCCATTGGGGAGGAACACCACGTGGCTGACCGATGATTCCTTCATCGACAATAAAAAAAATACGCCCCTTTGCAGTGACCAGACAGGTTATGCTTGATGCAAATTCATGGCTACGGCACCACATAGGCCCGTTTTTCCATTGCATACGCTTTGGTGGCATGACCCGCTTATCCTGGGCAACCGCGTTATTATCAGGTCCGTGCAAATAATGCGTCCATTCATCAATTTCATTCTGTTTTTGTTTGATTATTTGATTCCATGTATTACCATCCTTATAATAAGCAATCCCTTGGGGAACAAGCACTCTCATTATTTCCTCGCGAGATAAATCGCCCATTTCATCAACAATCAGCAAGTTGACCAAATTATCCGCATACGGCAAACGATAGCCTTGCCAATGTTCCACGGAAACCTTGCCATACAAATCTAGCGATTTGAGATAATGCCGAGCTTGCGTTATTTCATTCGCATTGGTGTCCAGACCATGAACCAAGTATCGATCATTAATATAAAAATTTGAGGTCCATTCCCCATTATCGCATCCGACATGAACAATTAATCCACCAGAAATCCCTGCTTTTTCCAATAGGTTTCCAACATCGATAGGGTCAGCTCGAATCTCAATCAATGCTGCATAATTAATGAGATTAACGAAAGTGAAGATAGATATCCACTTTAAAAAATTCTTTTGCCAAAACATAATAATTCCTCTCGTTATACATATAAAAAAATTAATGAAATTTAGCCAAACCGAAAAAATACTATAATACAGAATGCACTTTCCTTTATTTTCCCATGTTTCTCCCTCCACGGTTAGACCGCTTTATTTCTGGCATGATAACATCAAATCCTTCTTACCAGATAGAGATTGCATGTCAATAGGAATGAATATTTAGCGATAAAAAACAGATTCAAATGGATTTAATATTGTCTGTTGCTTACGGCGAAAAAAAGGCTATTAGTATTTTTGACAAAATTTGTTCACCATATTCATTGGCATGAACCACATCACGGTAAAAACGATGAGGATGAACATTCGATGATCGAATATATTCTGCCCAGGGTGTTGTCATATCCAGATAGGCACAATGCTCCTCTGCGGCAAGTTCTTTCAATGCTTTGCCATAAGCCCCTGTCCCTGAATGACCAGCCTTGGCTAATGCATCAGGATCGCGCGGATCAACAGTGCCAAACACACCAGTGCAAAGAAGAATCTCGACATCTGGCAAGCCGGCACGTATGTGGTGTATAACCTCTCGTATACTCGCAATGTCTTTCTGGCTAATACCTCCAATAAAAACCAGATCCGGCTTTCGTGGAATAACATTCCGGGAAATTCTCTCTTCTTCTTTGTAGTGCTGGCAGCCCCCACCTCCCCGCACATAAACCGTAGCTTTTATCGCCGCTTTAGGGTAAGCCGCCTGTAATTTTGCCACCCATCCAGCGCGCATGGTATCGTTGACGATGCTATCCCCTAATGCCAACACGTGAAGTTTCCCACCTTCTGTCAGAATCTGCCGAGTACGCTGAAGGTTGCTCCAATCTTGAGAAATCTTGCGAAATTCACCCCTCGGCATTTCATTTTGAATGGTCTCAATCTGCTTTAGAGACCGGCGTGGCGATTGAAAAATGTAGTAACCTTCTTCTTTCGCTTGATTGCTTGAAGATGGTATATCAGGAGGATACTTTGCAGGTAATGCCCCTTTCCCGGGAAAAGTTACCGGAGAGTCTTTCATCATATCTGCATGGCCAGAGCCTGCAAAAAACATGATGAAAAAGGTTAATATTAAGGAAAAGGTTAATAAAATTCGTCTCATACTGAATTGCCCCTTTCGTTTAATGTCGGGGACGGAAGGATCATCAGCAAGTTCAGTAAATTGAAGGCATTATAGTGGTGAGGGAGCTGGGGCTCGAACCCAGGACCCTCTGCTTAAAAGGCAGATGCTCTACCGACTGAGCTACTCCCCCACTTTTTTTCCCGAAGAGAAAAAGTATAACGTTCAAAATCGATGCGGCAACCCTTATGTGGCCATTTTTTTAGGTTTATCGCCGTACAAAACGTGCGCCACCCCAATCCGCATGATCAGAATTGCTGGTATCACCGCCAATGGTTGTTTTCAAATTTAATGTTTTTATATCCCTCACATCGACAAGAATCCGCCGGGGTGCCATTTTGGGTGTCAAAATGGGTGATTCATATAATACGGTTCCATCCCCAATGACCAAAAACTGAACAGACCCTGGCTTATCATCGGTAATTTCATCATCGATGCCCACATCTGAGATAAAATGGGTATATCCACTGGGAACATTGACGGAAATTTCAGTCTCCGCATGCACCCCAAGTCCTTTCGCATACCATTTATCCTGAATCAAGAGGCTGTTTCCATCGGTGGATTGATCCAATTGCGGCTCTTTCCATTCAAATTTGATTACATTTAAATCTTCCATATCGCTGACATAAATCTCACCTGAAGGGCTGAATATCCAGATGCAAAGCAGCACAACACAGATCACTACAATTAATGACCATTTCAGATGCTTATGACTCGAATAATCAATACCCAGTCCAAATGATTCATTTGAAGAAGCAGGAACTTCTTTCATTCAACCGCCTCCCTCACCTGTTCTGATTTTTTGATCAACTTTTCATAATTAATGGATAATTTCATTCCGGCAAAATTACCTTTCATGAGGATCAATTCATCGGTTTCCGGATCAAAATTAAGATTGACATCCGCTTTACCTTTATTTTGATCTTCACCCAAATCGTCACCACCTACAAGACGATAGGTGTATTTAAGAATCACCTGATCATTTTCGGTTTCAATCGAACCGGGGATTCCCAACCCCTTTAGAATTTTATCACGTTTTGGTGGCCGCAATACCTGTTCAGAATACACCTCGCTATCTCCATAAACACGTCGTTTTTTGGTATCAACCTCCGCACTCCCCAATGATCGAAATGATAGCGTTAAAAAGTCTTCTGGAACAATGTATAGAAATATGGGTGAAAGGGAAATGGAATTCAATTTATCTTTTTGATTAAAACGAAAAGTGAACATAAGAGGCTTTTCTTTTTGTAGCTGGTTATCTTTAACCACTTTTTCGAAAACATAGGTCCAGGATTTCTTTTCTGAATGTTCTTCCTTGCGGCTGGCATCTATCTTGGCCAAATATCGAATATCCTTGCTATACAGCATCGGTTTTTTAAAATGAAGCGTATAATGTTGATCAACTTCCACTTCGAAATAGCGGTCAAATTCTTTCAATTGATTTTTAAAAGCGAGTAGTCGCAAATATACACATCCCGATACGAACAACAAGATTAAAACGGAGCACAATATACCCAAACCATAGTTGGTCTTTATGGCTTTGTTCTTTACTGGTTGATCTTTACCACACATAAATAAACACCTTTAGACAATGTCATCTCATATTAAGTTTTGCTATTCTCATTCGTCAACATGAATAATCAATCTCTTTAGGCTTTTCAAATAGGGTGAAGCATGATTAGACTATGCTAATATAGTATAATTCATCAATTTTGAGTACGTTTGGATAAAAGAGGAAAATAGAATGAACGAAACCATTACCGCCAAAAAACATGTTGTGCGCCGGCTCGATGAAGTGGAACCGACTCCCTGCCCTTGTGGCAGCAGTACGCGTTTGTTGACTGCTCCCAGCTCTCCAGAGGTGGGTTTACACGTCACCCATATTCAGGATTCCAAAAAGCATTATCACAAAAACACCACCGAAGCCTATTATATCCTGGAAGGGCATGGCTATCTCGAAATCGATGACGAAACGGTTGAAGTATCACCTGGCACCAGCGTATTAATACCTAAAGGCACTCCACATCGCGGCTATGGTGATTTCAAAACCATCGTTGTTTGTGTCCCCGCATTTGACGCCAGCGATGAATATCTCGTCGACGAACAAGAATAGCCAATTTTCTCAAATTCTCGATGTTTCAGGGCTTAAGGCGAATTTGATCAATCAATTCACCGGTAAAGCCGTAAACATACAAAATCACATTGGGGCCATCCACATCGAGAAGAAGATAGTTGGTTTGTGTACTAAATGAGCGCACCAGGTTTGACCAGGGGACGCTTTTGTTCTGAGCATAGAAAGGTGCCCCTGCGCCACCGGATACAATATGCCAGACCGGTGAATCAAAGTCCGCATTCACGGTTGAATCAATCAACGTGCAACTGAAGTTATGCTCATCTCCAAAAACGCCCGCACAGGCTTTTCCTGTTGCAACAAAGGCCTTCCAAATTTCATCGCGCCGCTTGACCACGTATCGACGGTCAATACCCTTATTATCTTTTGGATATCCCCCGGAATACCACATGGCGTCATGAACATGTCCGCCGTTGGGAAACATGGGCTCCTGGGCGAGCAAAAAGAGATGTTGGATGGATGAGTCATTTGCCGAGGATTGAAAGACCTGTTTCAACCATTCAAATTGCTTGTCGAGCACATAGCCTTCAAGATTGGCGCCATATTTTTCCGGCTGGCTGCACCACCAATAGTTATTGTTCATCACCACAAAACGGCAATGGGCATAGTCAAAATAGTAGACATTTTCATCATACGTGGGAGCACCATCCGTTTCGGATTCTGGACCGTTAGTGGGATTAACAAACGCCTCAGCGAAAAGCGCTTCGGCACTCTCATCCCCTTCTTTATCCAGTGATACCAAGGCCCCTAATTCATCGGCATATACGTCAATCAGTGCTTCATGGTTTCCCATTATTTCATAAATGGGAAGGTAATGCCCAGCAGGTTCCACCGATTTTTTAAATGCGTTCAGTTGCATTTCAAAATCCAAAACGCTGGTGGTATAACCGTTGATCAAGTCCCCTGTATGAATGATAAAATCAGCCCCTTTGTTAAACGCATCATTGGTAAACCGTTCCATCACCTTAAAATTCACTCCCTCATACGAGCGTTCTCCACCACCAACGCCTTCGCGGCTGTCCCCCATGGTGGCAAATCGGAATTTGGATAGATTCCTGGCGGGAGTGCAGAAAAAGTGTTCACGTGTTTCACTCTGCAGGTCATTATGAACAATCTCAATTCGATAAACGTACTTTTTACCGGGTTCCAAATCACTAATCTCAAGTTCATGATGTGTTCGTTGTTCATTACCCGTTGAATAGGAATGTGTTCCTACATACGCATTTCCTGTTGTGGCAAGATCAGTATCCCAAGATAATATGGCGCTGGTTTCAGTTACTTGATCCACAAACGGCCCTTCGATCACGGTGGGAATCCGTTTATCCCCACGAAATGCAAAGCGCGAATCAAAGAAATAAGACCGTGAGCTATGAGGATTGTAAACCTCTAATCGATAGACAACCACACCGCCATCTTTTTCTTTCATCCCTGTCGCGTCCACATTTTCTTGCATCAAATCCGCAAGGTTTATAGTAATGGAGTGTTCTTGTACAAGCTCATCCATTCGTTCTCTCGCTGTTTTCCGATAACGTGCCTGAGGCAAGACTTGATCAGGCTGATACGTGCCATAATAAACAGTGGCAGCAGGACACGCCATTTCGGTCTTAAACGATAGGGTGGCAAGGTATTTTTCCAATATCTCTATCTCTGGCGTGCCTACGAAAACCAATGCATTTCGTTCTTTCTTGGTCATGGTGGAAGGCATTTGCGGCTTCTCTCCAACCTTGCCACGATAGGAAAGGATGTTCTCACACGCATACACAAATGGAACAACGATCAAACAGCATAAGATAACGATGTTAAAGTAGATTATATTTGGGCATTTTTTAAACATGGAAGCTCCTTTATTTTCCCTCTGTAATAAAAACAATAATACGAATTTTATCCTTAATCCTTTTGTCAATAAACCTTAAACCAATTTACGCGCAGACTTTTTTTGTGAAACTTTTATTAAGAAATATAAACAAAAACAGAAGTTTATCATCACAAAACTCTAACATCTTTTTGTTAATGTATCAAACATATCAATTTATTTCATTTCGAAAGGAGTTATTTGTATGAAGAGAGCATTGATTTGTTTGGCAGGTGTTTTATTACTGGCATCTGTCACGAGTGTACAGGCACAAGAGACGACCATTGTGTTCCAACAGGGTGTACATGGTTATGAGGGTCTTAGTGACTTGTTCGTCCGCAGTGGTGGACCCGACAATAATTTCGAAGGCCGTGCTGAATGGGAATGGGACGGTGAAGACGGTGGAGTGAACTTTGCATTGTTGTGGTTCCAAGACATCATCGGAACCGGTGAAAATCAAATTCCACCTGAAGCTGAAATCATTCAAGCTGAACTGCAAACCTATATCTCCAACAGTGGAAGCAGCAGCCAATTTTCAACCATTTATAGTCTGTTGGTGGATTGGGATCCTGATACAGTAACGTATAATTCCATTTTTGGTGGTGAACCCGTTGCTGGCACTCATTTCGCTGCAGAGCCTTCCCTGCAAGTATTTCATGATAGCGCAGGAAATCCATGGTTCGCTGATTTAACGGCACACATTCAAGCATTTGTTGACGGAATGGATAACAAAGGTTTCGTCATTGTTCCTGATGTATTGCACACCAACGGTTTTGGCCATGTCGCTTCTGAAGCCGGAGAATTAGGTGCTACATCATTAACCGTCGAAACACCCGGTAAAACGTATAACTTCGAGCTCGGGAAAGACGGATACGAAGGATTACAAGATGCCTGGATCGGTAACGAAGACGAAGATTTCATCACCCCGTTCGGTGAAGATATTATTATGGATATCGACAACAATGCCGTTGATGATGTTCGATTCGGACTTATTCGTTTTGATGATATTTTTGGTGATGGTCCTAACCAAATTCCCACGGGAACCGAAATTACTTCCGCTCAACTCAAAGTTGTGATTGTGGATACCGGCAGCAATCCCATGGTCCGGGAAATTCTTCCTCATACAGCAGAATTCCAAGGTATTCAAATCAATACGTTCTTCGATGAAAAAACCGTCACGTTTGAAAATTTCGTTGATGACGGCTTTTTCCCACAAATTGACGTTGAAGTGGGTGCCGAGGTTGTGGCTGAAATTGATGGTGGACTCGCCGGTGCTCAAGAAGTTGATGTCACCAGCAGTGTCCAAAAATGGTCCGATGGTGAACTGGAAAATTACGGCTGGATTTTAGAACCCGGTGGAAGTGGTGGCGTGAATATGATCGCTAAAGAAGCCGCTTTTCACACACCAAAATTGGTGGTCACATACACCGGTGGAACCAGCGTGGAAGATTACCAACTCTATTAATCCATAATATCTTGAGCACTTTAAATTGAAATTCAGTCACTGGGCAATCATAAGTTGCCCAGTGACATTTTGCCTTGAAATAATAAGTGCAATGGAATGGTAATAAAAAATGAGGAGTACAAAATGAATAATAAACTCGCTTTTACCTTGATTGAATTGCTTATCGTTGTAGCCATTATCGGGATATTAGCCGCGATTGCAGTCCCCAACTTTCTTAATGCCCAATTACGAGCAAAAATCTCCCGTGTCCATGCCGACCAACGCTCCGTAGCAACCGCCTTGGAACAATACATGTTGGATTGGAATAGTTATGTTGAAGACCATGACTATCCTTCAACTCAAAGTCAACGAGGATTATTTCGTTTAACATCCCCAATGCCTTATATGTCAACATTGCCGTTGGATCCTTTCCCTTCCCGTAAAGAACAAGCCAGCGAAGGAAATCCCCACTATGAATTCGGATCTGGAAATGCCAGCACTCCCGGCAAACAATGGCCAGCTCAAGCGTATGTCATGATTTCGCCTGGTCCAAACATGGATGAAGAAGTATCTGGAAACGATGGTTTTCCCTTCACAACACTCATTAAGAGTTTTGATGTATCAAACGGTCTTAAAAGCGATGGTGATATCGTCCGCTTAGGGGGAAATTACAACGGTGGGTTCATCATCATTGACGGTAAACAAATTGGATATTCGCGCCGCTAATTAATGTTTATATATCTAACTCAAAAAAGCGGGGTTTTAATGCCTCGCTTTTTCAACTTCAATGTATCAACCAATCCGCAATCGATGTATTCGGATCAGATAGAAAAATAGAGGCAAAGGGTTTCGTCTCACTAACCACCGCTAAATCCATCCAGCCATCACCATTAAAATCACCATGAGCAATATTTCGAGGCGTATTGGAAGATTCCAGCAAAGTGGGTTGAGCATTAATTCCCCCCTGGTGGATTGTCAAGAATTGTTCTGATAAATTGATCGAAATAAGTTCATCTCGTTGATCCCGGTTTAGATCGCCGATATCGAGATCAAACCATTCCTGTTCAAGATCTAACACTTTAAGTGAATTTAACCCAGCATTGCCATCACTATATATAAAGGTTACTTTCGGTTCAACCCAGTCATAAATCACAACATCTCCAAAACCATCCCCATCAAAATCTCCCGTTCTGATTTGATTGGCGATTGTATCTGTTCTCACCCCACCAAGAGGAAATAAAAACGAACCTTGAATGATCTGGTAAACGTTCAGTAATGGTGAACCTTTATAAAGCGCCAATAATTCCAACACACCATCCTGATCAGTATCCAAAAGGGCAATATCCTCGATATTCTGGCCAATATTCAATTGTTTGCCTCTGGCAAAAAATCCATCAGAGATTCCCTGAAAAATGGTCAACACTCCATCGAATTCCCCCAAGGTGAGGATATCCGGAATCCCATCGCCCGTATAATCTGCTACAATCAACCGCTTGGGACGCTCACCTAAAGGCAATTGCTGAAGCAACTCCACCTCATGGGTAGGAGAAAAACCTATCACGCCCAATGCAGGCTCATCCCCTAAAACAACAGCGATCCTGGAACCACTCTCATGCTGAATCATTTTAGCCATATAAGGCCCCCCCACATTATCCCATCGGGTTATCGTGAGATTAAACATGCTTGAATCAACCTCCACAAAAACGATCACATCCTGGAGCTCAGAAAACAAGAAAAGTTCATCTTTCTGGTCTCCATCCAAATCGGTCAATAATAGATCATCAAATGATGCTTCCAATTCGAATACGTCATGGCGTGTGAATCCTTGCAAGGGAACACCTGGCAAAGGCGTTGACGTTGGCAACATTGTGGGAGATGGCTCCAACGTTGGACTTGGCGTAAAAGTAGGGGTAAACGAAAACGTCGGTGTCGGCGTGGAAGTCGGAGACGGCACTGGCGTTAAAACCGGTGTGGGAGACGGTTGAGACGGTGTATCAGAAGGCGATGGTGTATGAGTGGGTACCCGTGTTGGTGTATAGGTAGGAGTTGGAGTTCGTGTAAAAGTTGGTGTATGGGTTAAGGTTGGCGTGGGAGTTAAAGTATAGGTTAATGTTGGTGTCGATGTATTAGTTGATGTTGGCGTCAAGGTGGGTGTGAATGTCAAAGTTGGCGTAAACGTAAAGGTAGAAGTGGCGGTAGAAGCCTGGGTGGGCATGGGCGTGATCGTGAATGTTGGCGTAAACGTCAACGTTGGTGTAGAAGTGGAGGTGGGCTCTGGAGTAAAACTATGAGTGGGCGTGGGGGTATTGGTTGGTACGGGAGTATCCGTATGCGTTGGAGTAGTCGTCGCCGTCGGTGTTTGTGTTTCTGTGGGTGTATAGGGGAAGGTTGGCGTGGGGGTTGGTTGGGAAGTTGGAGTTGCCGTAACTAACCTTTCATCCTGTAACATCACTCCTATTTTATCCCCACTTCCAATTGTAAATAAATATTTTTCCAAAAATACTAAATCTTTCAAATTATCCCCATTCAAATCCACCCATTCCATATCATCTACAACCATGTTTGTATTATGATGGATCAAACTATTTAAAAGAAATTCCCCATCCTTTATTTTATAAACTTTAATACCTATAGTCTTGTCTATATCGCCTAACATTGGAACAATAAGACCGTAATCAGCATTTCCGGTATCTTCAAAAATCTTTATATCAAACGAGTTGGTCCCTATAGCCATGCTTTTTTCTTGTGAATATTCGAATGGAGATATCTGTTTGAAATAATATATTCTTGAGTCATAGGGTGGATCAAATGAAATACTGTTGGGTGAATCATGGATAATCAAATCATAGCCCGAGGCAGCATAGGATTTAACAAATTCAACATTTAATGGTTGTTCGATGTTAATAAAGTTTTGCTGTTCAAATTCTCCCTGGCCATCTCCTTTAAACAAATAGACACCGCTTTGAACACCAGCGTTTGAAGTGAAAATTAAATCAAGAAAACCATCTCCATTCAAATCTCTTAAATAAACTTTGTTTACTGAAGAAATCCCTATCTCCACGGTGAATTGTTCAAATGAATTCCCATCACGATTCAATATGAGGTATCGTTCACCGCCTACATATAGATTTGATATTAAATTAAAAAGAATATCCGGATTTTCATCATTATTTAAATCGCCAACCGCAAAAAAAGAGGAAACACTTTCCAACCGGCCTTCAAAAATGGTTCTCTTTTCAAAACTGTTATTATTCAAATCATTTCCATCAAATTGATTGATAAAGACGTATATCAAGTAAGTAGTAGAGGCTCGATATGGTGTCCGCACAGAAACCACTAAATCACTCAATCCATCTTTATTTATATCTGTCGCTACAACTTGTCCGGGATTAGAGACTGGCATTATGATAGAATTATTCAAGGGATTATTAGGATCGAAATCAGGCAAGATGATTAATTCCCCGTCTTGAGGTGCAATCATAATTAAATCGATTATTCCATTTGCATTTAAATCTGCGGTTTCAAGATCGGCCAAGAATAATATATTGGGAATGGGAATTTCAATCACTTCTTCAAAAAAAGGCCCGCGTGGATCGGGAACAAATCCCGGCTGAGCCAACGTGGTAATTTGTGAAATAAATAGAATCCCAATCAGTAATATAAAATAGCCAACCCTGTTCAACGTTCATTCACCTCTATAGTTCTATATAACGAAAGAAAATTTGTATTGCATCAGCCATATAAAGTAGAAATGGAGTAGAAACATACAACCGGACCCACTATTCCACCCCCAATAAAATGGGGGAGATTAGGAGGGGGTTATTGGATTTACTCAACGTTTTCTTATCAACCCTCCCCCCAGCCCCTCCCAGTCTTGGAAGGGAAATGGTGCTTCAAACGGCTGACCACTTACGAGAATATATTCGCATAAAATCGTGAAAAGTATATCACAATTTTTCTGGAGTCGAGATTAAAATTATGGTACCTCACCTCCAAATTTGGCCTGTAACGAATGAATGGTATAATGGAAAAACATGGAACACCATTCCTTCAAAGGGGGCACGATGCGATGTATTTAATATTCGCACTTCTCATGTTTACCCAGGTCAACACAACCACTGGCTATGATCCCCGCAATGTGGATGTACCCTATCTGACCACCATGATCGAACAAGGCGATGGCGCCCGCATTTCCCTGCTTTACCGGGCGGTTCATTGGGGGCCTTCAACGGCATCCGCTACTCAGGCGCTGAAAATGTCCATGAACAATTTTAAGCCTCAAATGGGTGTCCTTGAAACCAACGTTCAACTCAAAATTGGACGCGATACGATCGATCCTGGTCGCTATTATTTGGGAATCGTCAAGCAACAACCCCAGGATCAATGGATATTCATGATCTCCGATGAGCAGCGCAGCATTTCACGCCAACAACTCCATCTTAACACCGAAGAAGAACAGGTTCGCCATTTATCCTTTGTCTTTCGTCCGGGTGTGACAAATCGGGACTTTATCTTTTCCTTCCTCTACGGTAACCTATCGACTTCGTTCCGTTGGACGATCACAGGCGTACCCGCTCGATTAATGGAACAACAAAAGGGATCAAACGCTCATTCCCGCTTTAACTTGCAAGCCGAAGAGCGCTTGGGCGCGTTTTCGGTTAACGGTTCAAAAGCCGCGAATTCGACCATATCACCGGCCACCAAAACCCATGCAAGTGGAAATGGAGGATCAAACACGTCCCCTAACAAGAAAAAGGCAGGAAGCGGCGCTTTTCGTAAAATTTTTGAGCAGAAAAAGGATGAGAATTAATGTCAAAAAAACAACCAAGCCAACGCCATAAAAAAGAAATCGCTGAACTTCAAGATTTAATCAAATCCAAAGAATATCAAACCGCACTTAAAGATATTGCCGATCGGGATACCACCGACCGCAATATTCCCGCATTCCATAATTTATTATTGAACAATCCTTCATTTCAAAATATTCTGTTTGATGTGTTTTTCATGTCGCAGGCCATATCATCCATCGAAAGACAAATAATGGCTAATTCATCCCTCTCTGGACAGGCACGGAATGATGAAGCCCTCTACGAACAGTTATTGCAAAACTTAACCCCTATGCTGAATCCCGATTTAATTATGCAAACTTTGGGCCATGCCATAAAAGAAACCAAAATCAAAAAAGACAGACGATTAATCTTTTGGGCTTTGGCTGAATTTTTGAATACGTTTGCTCAAAACCAATCCATTGATGATTCACTGGTGGCGCGCTGTATTGTTATGGCATCATTTACCAGAACCTCCCAAGTCTTCAGCACTGTTCAGGAAATCATCACCACCAGTCCCCTTGCCGGCTTAACCTACAATGATTTTATGGACAAACCCCTCGACTTGGATAGCTGCGAACGAATTACGGGAGAACTTCTAAGTTTGAATCCTGATGTAGGCTTTTTACTAACAACTCGCGCACTCGAACTTTTTGACCGGGTGAAAGAACCCTTTGGAATGCGCTTTTATAGAGTGCTCCATTATCCCTCCGCTTTCAGGGACACCAAATCCAATCTCATTCTAACTCCTGGCCAGGAACAAAAATCCCAAGAGGAGGAAGAAAGTGCACAGGAACGAAGTGAAAAAATGTTGGAGGCGGCTTTGAAAGATGTTTCCAACCACACCAATCACGGGCTGCTTCGTGAATTGCTGCAATCCATTCGTTCTGCCGCCTTTGGACAAGTTGAATTAAACCAAATCGAACATATACTCAACGCGGCGGTTTATGCCATGTTTATTCCCATCAGTGTTAATCCCTTCTTTCTAAAACTATACGATGACAGCGGAAAAAATTGGGATAAAATAAATCCCGAAGAGGAAAAACACTTTATCCTCGACATTAAAGGTTCTCCTGATCAATCCTCCAATTATCGCCGCTATGCTGATCATCTCTATGAAAAGGAACACTATGAAGGGGCTTTAATGACCTATCGTCATTCAGCTCAACTATTAGATGAACCTGATGAAACCATTGATCAACGTATTAAAGAGATCGAGGGCATGTTGGGTGAACCCCTTTATGAAAAAATGACAGAGGAACAGGATGATCAAAATGATATGAATAAAGAACCAGATAAAAATACGGAATAAAGCGCTTAATTTATAGTATCTTTCTAATTTTATTCGGGTTATATATTAAGGTTTTCGATTCCTTGATATAAATGTTCATTCACTGTATACTATTTTTTCTATCGATTTTTGGTTTTCACTTAACATCAAATCTAAATAATATAAGTTAATATAAGAAAAAACAATGGATTATAGAGAAACACTAAACCTTCCGTCGACTCAATTCCCCATGAGGGCAAACTTGGCTCAACGTGAGCCTGAGATTCTGAAAAACTGGGATAATACAGATATTTATCATAAAATTCGCAAATCCCGCCAAGATCGCTCCACGTTTGTTCTTCATGATGGCCCTCCCTATGCCAATGGTGATATTCACTTGGGGACCGGCTTAAACAAACTGCTCAAAGATATGGTGGTCAAATCGAAAATTCTGCTGGGCCAAAACATCCACTACCGCCCAGGATGGGACTGTCACGGCCTCCCTATCGAGTTAAATGTTACCCAAGAGATGACCAAAGGGAAACAAGAGAAAATCGAACCGATTGAATTACGGCGGCGCTGTAAAGACTATGCCATGAAATTCGTCGATAAACACCGCCAAAGTTTCAAGCGGCTGGGAGTAATCGGAGAATGGGAACGTCCCTACTTGACTTTGAACCCAGAATATGAGGCGGAAGAATTACGCCAATTTGCTACCTTTGTCCGCAAAGGTTATGTCTATCAAGGCTTAAAACCGGTTTATTGGTGCAGTTATCTGCAAACCGCCCTTGCTGAAGCCGAAGTTGAATACGATGAACATACCTCTCCTTCCATTTTCGTACGCTTCCCCCTTACAGATGAATCCTCAGAGCGAATCAAATCTCGAATCAATGGAATCGATAATAAACACATCAATGCTGTGATCTGGACCACAACCCCGTGGACTTTACCGGCCAATCGCGCTGTTTGCCTGCATCCCAACTTTATCTATTGCATTGTGCCCACCAATAATGAATATATTCTCATTGCAAAGGATCTGGTCTCCCGCTTTTTAAATGAAACTGGCCTCCAACAAGTGGGCGAACCGTTAGGCTCCTTTACTGGAAAGGAATTGGAAGAGATAAAGATTGCTATGTCTCCTCCTTTTTCTGATCAACCAGTTCCTCTTATTTCCGGTACCCACGTCACCTTGGAACAAGGAACAGGTGCTGTGCACACCGCTCCTGGCCACGGACACGAAGACTATTTGATCGGTCTTGAATACAACCTTGAGGTATTTTCACCCGTGGATGAAGCTGGACGGTTTACCGAAAAATCACCAGTATGCCACGGGATTCATGTTGAAGAAGCCAATAAATCCATCCTGGAAATGCTTCGTGAAAAGAATCTTTTGATACATCACGAAGATTATGTCCACTCTTACCCCCATTGCTGGCGTAGTAAAAAACCCATTATTTTCCGGGCCACTCGCCAGTGGTTTATCTCATTGGAAGAAGACAATCTTCGTGAACGGTTACTTGACGTCATCGATAAAGTCAATTGGATTCCCTCCTGGGGACGCCAACGAATTCGAGGGATGGTTGAAAACCGCCAGGAATGGTGCATCTCACGTCAACGTACCTGGGGAGTGCCTATCCCTGCCATTTATATCGGTGACAACGAAAAGGCCATCATCGACGCGGATTTAATCAACGAAGTAGCCAGCATTATCGAAAAAGAAGGCACCGGCTTCTGGTTCCGCGCGCTTGAAAATCCCCGTGAGCTTGAACGTTTAAACCGCTTGAATGAACTTATTCCCGAAGGGAAATCCATTGATGATATAAAGCTGGAAAAGGACATATTGGATGTCTGGTTCGATTCGGGAGTCAGTCACCACTCCGTCATGGACCAGGATGAAAACATTTATCCCGTGGATATGTATTTGGAAGGCAGCGACCAACACCGCGGCTGGTTTCAATCCTCATTGGTAACCGCCGTAGGGGCTGGCTATGAAGCCCCCTATAAAACCGTTCTCACTCACGGATTTACCGTTGATGAAAAAGGCCGAAAATTATCCAAAAGCCTGGGGAACTTTGTTATCCTGGATGATTTGGTCAAGAAAACCGGCGCGGATGTTATCCGGCTTTGGGTTGCTGCGGAAGATTTTCGCGGTGATATGACCTTCTCTGAGGAAATCCTTAAACGTATCACTGAATCGTACCGGCGAATCCGCAATACCGCCCGTTTCATTTTAGGCAACTTGCATGGTTATTTACCTGAAGAGAATGTCCCTGAATCTGATCGTTTTGAACTGGATCGCTGGATCATTAATCGCTGGCGTGAATGTAAAAAGCGAATTATCGAAGCGTATGAACGCTATGATTTTCATCGAATCTTTTATGACTTAAACAACTTCTGCAGCGTCGATCTTAGCGCTGTATATTTGGACATCATCAAAGACCGGCTTTATGTCTCCGCCAAACACAGCCAGGAGCGCAAAGCCGCTCAATCCACATTGGCGGAAATTGCCGTGGAACTCACCGCTTGCACCGCTCCGATCCTATCTTTCACTGGTGAAGAAATTTGGCGGCAACTGTTTGAAATAAATCTGGTAAAGGAAGATAGTGTATTTCTCTACTCACTTGATACTCATGTCCCTGAGCTTGATAAAACCTTAATGGAGAAATGGGACAAATATTTCTTATTACGTGCTGAAGCCATAAGATCAATTGAACAGGCACGCAAAGAAGGAATCATCGGTCATCCCTTGGATTGTTGTGTTCTATTCGATACCGATCACAAAGACTGGAAAGAAATAATTGAACAATCCATCCAACGGCAACGTGGTGATGATTTAGCCAGCATTTTAATCGTCTCCGATACTCGCTTTGAACCATTCAGCAACCGAAGCCATGTTTATGAAAGCACCGTCATCCCCGGTTTACGAATTGCCGTTGAAAAAGCATCGGGTGAAAAATGCCCGCGTTGCTGGCATTTCAGTACCACAACCACTGAAGGAAATGAGGTCTGTTCTCACTGCGAAGATGTTTTGAAAACTGATCAGCATGCAACCGTTTGACATGTGTGCATGATCTAAATTTCAATGCGATGAGTTGACTATGAACAAGCGCGAATTAAAGAAATTTAAAAAGCTATTGCTGGAAGAACGAGAGCGGGTCTTACATGATATTGGTTTTTTATCACAGAATGATAAAGCTCAAAGCCGTTATTATCCTTCCAGTTATGGAATCCACATGGCGGATGTGGGAAATGATGAAGAAGAGATGGAAAAACAGCACTTATTGCTGACTGAAGAAGGAAAATCGCTTGCATTAATCGATGAAGCATTGAAGAAAATTGAAAATGGAAAATTCGGGATCTGTGAACGCTGTGGCGAACCCATAATCAAAAGCCGGCTTGAAGCACGGCCCTATGCCAGTTTTTGCTATGAATGCAAACAAGCTGAAGAACGAGCCGGATAAAAAAACACACAATAACCCTTTCGAATGAATCAAACCAATGTTGATAATAAAATGCGCTCCTGCAAATCCGATGTTATTTGGATTGCCATTATCGCAATAGCCGTATTTATCCTTGATATCCTCACCAAAATTTGGGCCGTTCAACACTTAAAATACAGTCCTTCCATTGTGATCATCTCTGATTTTTTCCGCCTGGCTTATGGAGAAAACACGGGGATTGCCTTTGGCATGTTTCAAAATCACGGTGGTCTGCTCCACTTTATCGCACCCGCTGCCTTTATTTTACTGCTCATTATCATCTATAAACAATTTGCTGAAACCGAGATGGATGGCTGGTATATCTCCATTTTCGGCCTATTGATCGGTGGGGCAATGGGAAATATTCTTAATCGAATGTACAGCGGTTATGTGGTGGATTTTATCGATTTTCATAACTTGTTTGGCTATCACTTCCCTACATTTAACATCGCCGATTCGGCTTTGACTATCGGGGAAGTCATTTTGGTGGTTAAATTACTGTTTGGGGCGAAAAGGCCCGAAGAATCATCTCAAGACTCACAATCTGAACAAATTTCTCTAAGTGAATAATTCCAACAACTTGAGCAAACCATGTATCCAACGTTGATCCATATTTTCGGCATTCAAATCACCACCTACGGTTTGATGATGGCTATCGCCTTTGCCACCTTTTGGCTTTGTACGATATCACGTGGTCAAAAGCTGGGTTATTCACCCGAATTTATCCAAAACCTGATGATGGTGATTGTTATCAGTGCTTTTATTTCTGCGCGGCTACTCCATGTTATCGTCGACTGGCCTTATTATAAACAATACCCTTGGAACATTATCCTTTCACGAGATGGTTTTGTGTTTTTGGGTGGTTTTGTGGGTGCAGTTGTTATCGGTTCATATTATACCCGGCGGCACGGTTATCCCATATTAGGCGTTGCCGATTTAGTTGCACCTTTTTTGGCATTGGCACAAGGTATTGGCCGTATCGGCTGCTTTTTATTCGGTTGCTGTTACGGTTCAGTGTGTGAGCATGGATTAAGTGTACATTTCCCACAGGGATCACCCGCCTTTTATGACCACCTCAATCATGGTTGGTTGTCCCAATCAGCAGTAACATCCTTGCCGGTATATCCTTCTCAACTCTTTCATTCTGCATCCAATTTCATTATTTTTGGAATTCTGATTTTTATTCGTACTCGTCATACTTTTCGAGGCCAATTGGCAGTCAGTTACTTAATACTTTACAGCTTGGGGCGCTTTATCACTGAATTTTTTCGTGGTGATTATCGAGGCGCGGTTGGTCCTCTTTCCACATCTCAGCTCATCGGGATAGCCTTGTTTATTCTCGGCCTTGTTGGTTATATCTGGCTCAAGCGCAAATCCCTTGAACCAGACACCCTCCAATTTAAGGGATTGGACGACCATGAATAACCTCAACCAGGCTTCTCAACCTGCAACACATCATCGCTTCATTTGGATGGCCAGCTTCTGGTTTTTGATTTTCCTCCTCTATTTTGGATTACGATCACACACCTTCTCATCCAGTTTGGTCCATGATGATGGGCTTTTCTTGTACGCTGGTCAGGCTTGTGCCGTGGGACAAATTCCTTATCAGGACTTCTGGGATCACAAACCACCCGGGATTTTTTTCTACCTTTCCCTTCCCTTACGCCTTTTTCCATTTTCACTCTTTGCAGTCAAGTTTTACTTAATCCTTTGTCTTTCATTTTCTGCCATACTGTTATACTACTTCTGCCAACGCCGCTTTCTTTTATCCACATCCATCATCGTCACCTTATGCTATGTGTTTTACACCAGCATGCATTTTACCATTCGCTCAGGTGGATTAACCGAAGAAGACGCTTTATTCTTTGTGGTCCTCTGTTTCTGGCAAATACTTCGGCGGCGGGGAAAACTCTTGTGGAACAGCCTCTTTGCGGGATTGGCCTTGGGGATTGCCATCCAATTTCGCCAAACCTATGTATTTACTGTGGCTTTTCTTATTGGCGCCCTTCTTCATAACGCCCATCAACGGGGTGAAAAATTCAAGGATGTGCTTGGTCCATTTTTCGCCATGATGGGGGGACTGGTTATCCCTGAATTAATCATATCATTCTACTTTTTCATTCAGGGATGTTGGTGGGATTATTTGGAAGGCAGTTATCTATTTAATTTCTATTACATTGGCCCAGCTCGTACAAATAAACCTCTCAGTGAAGTTCTGCAAATCCAATGGGAATTCATCCAATCGACTGGTCCCTATCTTTATGCACCCCTCTTGGCTCTGTGCACGTGTTATTGGATACCCACAGCCACGCGCTGGATGATGGTTCCCTTAATCCTTGCATTTCTAGGGGATCTGGTCGCCGTATCACTCAGCGGTGAATTCTATTCCCATTATTATGTTCAAGCCGCTGTCTCCATCGCCATTTTACATGCCATGTTCATCGAAGGTCTGGCATATATGCTTAAATCCATCCATCAAGCGGGATGGTTGCGGTTCTTGTCTCTACTGAAACTGATCTTTTGTATTTTCCTTATTGTTGTAACCTTCGTGCCTCTTTATTGGGGAATCAAGCAATATATTTCCGACTATAAATTCATCCTGCGTGACCGGGATGCCCAGGAACGCGAATTTGCCATGCAACGTGGAGTGGCCAAAGCCGTTCAACAACTAACCGCACCGGATGATACCATCCTCCTACTCGGTCAACAACCCAATTCCGTATACTTTCTATCCGGTCGACATGCAGGCGCACGCTACTATCATTACTCACCCGTGTGGAAACCAAAACTCCGAAAAGCCCTAAAAGATTATCACTATGGATACTTCATGGATGACATTCGAACACGCAAACCGGTACTGCTATTGGTTGATTTACGAGTAAGAGAACTGCGTGAATTAACCGATCTTGAAATGACCGAAGATAGCATGCTTGATTTTATTCCCGGATTTAAACCGTATATTGTGGATAATTATCTTCTTCTGAGCGATGTGCTGGATGAATCACCCAGTGATCAATGGTTCTGGTATGATATACGAACCATCATACTGGTCAGAAAAGACCACACCCAGGCCATAAAACAACGATTCAAGTCATTAGATTAGGAAGGAATTACCGGCGAAAGGAACCAATGGATTTTTTCCATTTAGGCGCGGCATAACTCGAACGATTAACATGGCGTTTTACCCGTCTGCCCCGCATAAATTTCATCAGCTTTTTCTTCTTTACATACCAATCCAAAATGGAAACAGTGGCTTTATCAATGATTCGGCATACCGATTTGGGAACAAAGATATAATGATCTGAATTTTCGAAATCCGGCCCGTCATCATCCGTATAGAAACAGATGTGATAATACTTGTCCAATTCCTCATCGAGGATCCCATTCAACATGATTTCTGCTTCGTTTTTCCCCAGTTTCATGATGCGCCTGCCTGCTGTATCACTGCCATATTATGTCCTATCCCAGCACCATCACGCCGATAGGAAAAGAAACGTGAATCGGCGAATGTGCATGCTGGAGATATATCTATATTCTGTTTACAAATCCCGCTGGAAACAAGGTGAAATAGATTAAGCCCTTTCAAATCAATTCGCCTATCTTCCCAATCGATATAGTCAGAACATTCTCCCCAACGTTCCTGGAATAGAGTAAGAACATCTGCACCCACTTCAAAATTCTCTCGGCATATCCCCGGACCAATCCAGACTATTAAATCCTCCGCTTGTATTCCATAGGTTTCCACCATTCGTTCTACGGCTTTAGAAGCAATCCCATCCGCTGTGCCCCGCCAACCGGCATGGACAATCCCAACAACATTTCCCCATGGATGAGCCAAAAAAATAGGTAGACAATCAGCCACTAAAATGGCCAGAGGAAGGTTGGGAACATTCGTCAGCATCCCATCTCCCTCACCAATTTGCCCCTTGCCGGTAAGCGCCCCAGCTCCCGCCTGATCGGCCGCTACTGTCCATATATCTGTTCCATGCACCTGATAAACATGTGTCAATCGCTCAGGTGAAATATCCAACATCGCACAAGCCCGGCGCCTTGCCTCTAGTACTTGTTTTTGATCTCCATTCTTGAAGCTTAAATTATCATTCGAACCACCATCCAGGCCGGGGCAAAAAAATCCATGCCGCAACCCAGGGAGTTCATTTAATAATTTGGATTGAATCATTTCCATATCAAATACCGCTTACTTTTAATTTATCTCACCCTTCGCGTGTGCTATAACTTCCTTCCACGGAAAAACGTTGTTTAAATATGTCAGTATGTTAAATTATGAAAAGACTTAAATTTCAAGATAGGATAATTGAATTCATGAAAGAATTCAAAAAGTGCGATCAAGAGGTTGTACTTGGAACGAGGAGCGAAATTCAAATATAATATGAAAATTTATTCCAGCCATCTCATAAATGCATCAATTGCTTTAATCATGCTTTGTCCTATTGCTACAGGCTTGCTATCATGCTCATCAGCAGTTCCTGAAGTTCAACACATCGATATCGAACCATTACTCAATACAAAACAATACGATGAAGCAGAAACCATTTTAAAACGTGCACTCGCCGAATCTCCCAAACACCCTGATATTTTATACAATTTAGCCGTGGTTCAAAGGCTGCAAAATCGTATCCGTGAAGCTAAAACCACCGCTCAAAAAGCGTTAGGTATATCTCCCTCTGATGATGATATCTTACTCCTGATGACTGAGTTGAACCTCGATTCCGGTCAGATCGAAGAAGCTTTAAATCTTTTCAATCGAATGAGTGAATCCGCCCGAAAAAAAGCCCGCGCCCAGCGTGTCTATGGAATCATCCAATCCCAACTCAATAATTGGATCGAAGCGGAAGGCCACTTTCGGGCTGCCCTCTCTCTTAATAAAAATGACCTGAGTGCAAAAGCGGCCTTGGCATTGGCCTTAATCAAGCAAGGCCGTGTGGAGGATGCCAAAAAACACCTGGAAAGCATTAATCCAAATCAAAATGTTTCCTCTGATACGCTCTATCAAACCGCGGAATGCTATCTCACCATGGGCAACGCCCAAAAAGCCCTTCAGTTAGCCGAAACCTTAATCCAGCAGCGTCCGGATGACGCTAAAACCTGGTCTCTGGTGGGCCGCGCCGAAATGATCCTCATGCGCTTTGGTGAATCTGAAAGCGCCTTTACTCGCGCCCTGGCCGCCCCAAATGCCACGATTTGGCATAAATTGCAATACGCCGAGATGCTATTCGCTGCTCAACGCGAAAACGAAGCCTTAACCCTAGCCACTGAAATAGAAGATGAGATCAATGATCAAGGTATCATCCTGCGTGATCCCACCCTGAATAATCTCCTGGCTACCCTCTATGCACGCCGTGGCCAGCTGCTTTTGGCAAACAAATATCTTAAAGAATCTTTGATGATCGATCCCAAACAGCCCAAAGTCAGGCAATTGATCAAACAAATCACTGAGCTCGAGCAAGGAGCACCAACCCCCGCTCCCACACAATCACAATAATGAAATTAGGTATTCAACGCATATTAATCAAGGAAAAGGACTTATTTGAACGCATTGAACAATTGGCGGATGAGATCAACCGCCAATACAAAAATGAAGAACTGGTGTTGGTTTCGGTGCTTAAAGGCTCTGTTTTGTTTCTCTCCGATTTAATGAAAAAATTGAATCTTGATGTCGAAATCGGCTTCTTATATCTCTCAAGTTACAAAGGCGAAACCTCACCCCAAGTTGAAGTTCAGGAATATTTGCTTCCCTTCCCTGAAATCAAAGATCGCCATGTCTTGCTGGTGGAAGATATCCTCGATAGCGGGGCCAGTTTGGCCTATGCCTGGGAACGCTGCAAAGAAAAAAAACCACGATCGCTAAAAACATGTGTGTTAGTCATCAAAGATGGAATCCCCCGCACCGGTATTCCACCCGTCGATTTCAAGGGATTCGATATCCCTAATGTTTTTGTGGTAGGTTATGGATTGGATTATAAAGAAAAATACCGTCAACTCCCCTATATCGCTATCCCTGAAATCTCATAAAAAACACATTCAACAAAGACTTGTTTTGTACTCATTTATGTGTTTAATCCAATAAAACCTAAAGTATAAAATGAATCATGTCCAAAATCATCGAACTCTTCGATTCTCATAAACTTTTGCTATTTTTCGTCCCCTTTTTGATTTACCTCTCCAACGGACGGGAAATAAGCAGCGGTGATCCCACCCCCACCGTATTCACTGCCGTCTATATCGCCCAACATGGCACCATTTTTCTGGATACCATCCATGATTACATTCCTTATCACACCATGCCCTATTTTATCTCCGAACAGCGCGGGCATATTGTCTCCAATTACCCCATCTTCCCCGCCATCATGGCCACCCCATTAATCGCCCCTTTTGTTTGGCTGGGGATGATCCAACCCGGCGACGGCGACCTTGTCTGGAAATATCTCGCTGAATTATGCGGCGCATCCTTTACTGCTCTCGCTGGGGTATTCATGTATCTCACTCTCAAACGCCTGATCGACAAAACCGGCGCATTCATATTAACCTTAGCCTATACTTTAGGCACTGCACTCTGGCCCATCGCCGCCCAAAGCCTCTGGCAGCATGGCCCCAGTGTGTTATGGTGGAGCATTTGTTTCTATGCCTTGGTCCGCTTGGAACAATCACAAAGTAGCAAATCATTCAATGCATCCCTCTTATTAGGCGGTCTGGCTGCAGGGGCAGCGGTTTTATGCCGCACTGTTAACGGCATTGGCGCTGTCGTCTTATGTTGTGCCATTCTTTACCGCTATCGGCTCAGATCCTGGCTATTCATCATCCCCACCGCGTTCTTAACCCTCTCATTAATTGGTTATAACCTCTATATCTTTGGTTCCTGGAAAGGCGGTGATATCGTCCTACATTCCCTTCACTGGGAACTGGATCGTGTCAGCGAAGATTCATGGTCCACCCCCTTGCACGTCGGACTGGCGGGACAATTGATCAGCCCCAGCCGGGGAATTTTGATCTTCAGCCCCTTTTTGATCTTTGCCTTTTTGGGGATGTATTTTATCTGCAAGAAAAACGACACCACCTGGCGCCTATTGGCCTTCACTATCCCCGCGCCCATAATCATGTTGCTGGTGTTTTCAAAATACGTGGTGTGGTGGGGAGGTAACTCACACTTCGGACCACGCTATCAAATCGAAACCTATCCGTTTCTCATGCTCTACCTCGCGGCCCTATGGCCTGTTATCTGGAATTCCAAATGGCTGCGGGGAGTGTTCATCGCTTTGCTGGCCTATTCCATTTTCGTTCAATGGATCGGCGCTTTTTGCTATCCCGGGGGATGGGCAGTCGAACCCACATCAATATCAAACGATCACGGCCGCTACTGGGACTGGTCCTACAACCAAATCTGCACCTGCCTGAAAAGCGGCATCAAATTTGGCCGGTATGGCGAGTTGTTTAAAATGTTAAATTAGCTGTATAATATAAAAAAGGGGATATTGGACCATGTCTACCCATGCTCAAATGCGATTAATCGATGTTGATGAATACTACCGTCTTGCTCAGATCGGTGTGTTATCGGAAGATGATCGCGTCGAACTGATAGAGGGAGAGATCATTCCAATGACACCCATCGGGAATCGGCATGCTAGTTGTGTTATGCGATTGATTGAATTGATTATGACCAAACTTGAAAGAAAAGTCATCATTAATCCCCAAAATCCTCTTCGCTTGAATCGATATAACGAACCGCAGCCGGATATAACCATCCTCAAGCGAGATCCAAATTTCTATGAAAACAAAACTCCCGATGCCGGGGATACCCATATCGTCATTGAAATCGCTGACAGTTCAATCCAGCATGATCGTAAAACCAAACGCGCTTTATACGCCAAACGGGGAATCCCCGAATACTGGCTGGTCAATCTCACCAACAACACCATCGAAGTATACACTCAACCCGAACAGAACACCTACAAAACCCAAATAACCTATCACCGCGGAGACAACATTCAATCCACCATATGGCCAGATTTGATTTTGGACGTTGATGAAATAATCTAAAAAAGAGGATTTGAAACCATGTCTATCCATGCTCAAATGCGATTAATCGATGTTGATGAATACTACCGTCTTGCTCAGATCGGTGTGTTATCGGAAGATGATCGCGTCGAACTGATAGAGGGAGAGATCATTCCAATGACACCCATCGGGAATCGGCATGCTAGTTGTGTTATGCGATTGATTGAATTGATTATGACCAAACTTGAAAGAAAAGTCATCATTAATCCCCAAAATCCTCTTCGCTTGAATCGATATAACGAACCGCAGCCGGATATAACCATCCTCAAGCGAGATCCAAATTTCTATGAAAACAAAACTCCCGATGCCGGGGATACCCATATCGTCATTGAAATCGCTGACAGTTCAATCCAGCATGATCGTAAAACCAAACGCGCTTTATACGCCAAACGGGGAATCCCCGAATACTGGCTGGTCAATCTCACCAACAACACCATCGAAGTATACACTCAACCCGAACAGAACACCTACAAAACCCAAATAACCTATCACCGCGGAGACAACATTCAATCCATCATATGGCCAGATTTAATTTTGGACGTTGATGAAATAATTTAGTGAATTAAACAGGATTTTGCCTTATTCCTATTCCATGGCATCCAAATTGCATTTACTACCTAAGATTATATAAATACACCAGCGACTTGGCAATTTCATCCCAATTGGGTAGTATTTTCCTTTTAGTTGTATCGGTAATTTGATCGGAGGGTGAATTTGCTTGCTTGTTCATGGCGCTGGTCAGGGCATTGACATTGTTGGGGGAGATGGTGGTAAATGGTATATCAGCTTGGTTGGTGATGTGTTGTAAACATCCATAGGCGGTGGTTATGATCACCGGGGTGTTCAGGCTTAGGGCTTCGATGGGCACCAGGCCGAAACTTTCGTAAAAGGATGGGCATACCACGCAGTCCACCTTTCGTATTAGCTGGCCTGCGATTGTGTTTGGAATGGCAGGCAATCGGTAGATTCCAGCCTCTTGGTTCACGATGTTTTCCTCGATAGTTCTTCGCTGTTTTGCGCATACGTTGAATATGATTTTCATGGCTCCTTCATCCGGGCCGCAGAGAACCAGGCGGGCGGGAGTTCCCTGCTCCAGCAGGTTCAGGAAAGCGTTGACGAGAACGATGACTCCTTTTACTTCCGCCAGGCGGCCAAGGTATAAAAAGGTGCTTGTTGCTTCGTTTTCTTCAAATTCATAAGGAAAGGGTTCTTTGGTCTCAGCTAACTTGGGTTGGCCGTGGGGGATTATTTTAATCCGGCCCTCATCGATTCCACATTGCTGGTATTGCTTTTTTTCCTGATCGGATAAAGCCAGATAGATAGACAAACGCTTAAACCATCCCATATGCATAAGGGGATCAAATCCTCCGTGAATAAGCCGTTTAAAGCCTGCATGAACGGGTGGCTTCAGCGATCCATGAGCCGACAGGCAAACACAATCTGCTCTCGACAGTCCATACCTCGCCAAATGGCGATACCCAATGATGTGGACTTCGTGCAGATGCAGCACATCAATGGGAATCGCGTCGAGATACTCATAATCAAACCAGGGTGAAAACAACTTGAAACGCTGGGCACATCCAGGATAGCGGTTTTTGAAATAGATGACCTTTAAACGGTTAGCATGCCCAATAAAAGCAATATGGTTATTGGGACTTTCTTCCAATTGAATGTCGATTGAAGCTGTTTGCTGATCCAATCCGGCATCAGTCGTCAAAACCGTCACGGTGTGGCCCTGATTTGCCTGGGCAAGAGCCAAGGCATACACTGCTTGGGGCACCCCCCCATACATACACGCGGGGGGAAAATAGGGAACGGCATGGACAATATTCATGATCTTTTATCCGGACGCTTAAACACTCGCAATAACCGGCTTCCCCACCCACAGAGATAGGCGTAAAAGAACACGGCATTACGCACCCAATAAACGGGCGCGGATACAAGCAAACACCTATCACGAAATGCCACATACAAAAAGAGGCTGTAGCCCACATGGAATATCAATATGAACAATACCAAAAGCCATGCGATGGAAACTTGCCAGGGCATTAGGATGATCGCCGGTAAGGTTAATCCAGAGGCCAGTACCCATACGGAAATCCAACGGTCAAAGGGATATAAAACCTGGGTGGAAACATAGGGGCGGCGGAAACCATACCACCAACTGCGTTTAACGCAATCCCACAGGCGGGTTTTGTAGCGGTGCCAGGCTTTGGCATTGCTATTAAAGCGCAGGGCATAACCGGCATCGCGGATGCGTTGGTTATACTCGGAATCAAAACTCGATTCACCCAATTCCTCCCGGCAGTGGCCCAGCTGGTCAAATACCTCACGCCGGTATAGGGCGTTGGCGCTGGTGATGTGCTTTACATTCTCTTTATTGGACATGATCTTGTATGCGATTTCATATCCGAATATTTTGGCAATGGCAGGTTCATCCTCATTCGGCATGAGTAATCCACCGGCACCAGCGACATTATCTTTTTTCAATTCAGTCAGTAATTCACCCAGCCAATCTTGATTAAGGATCACATCGCTTTCCACCCAAGCGATGTAGGGAGCGCGGCTTTCCTGAAGTCCCCGGTTGATGGCAACCGCCTCGCCTCCGTTTGGCTGCCTTATGAGCCGAAACGAGCAGTCGTGATAATCGTGCCCATTGTTATTGATCCAATCGATGACAAGGGTGTGGGTTTGATCGGTTGAGCCATCATCGATTATGATGACATCCTTTTGAGCGGGATGATTCTGCTGGCCAATGCTGGAAAGGGTCTGCAATATTGAATCCTGAGCATTAAAGGCTGGGACGATAAAGGAGACGAATTCATTATTCATGCGATTCATCAAATAAATACCCAGTCACCCACATAATGGCTGATTGATGTTATGAATGGTGGGAATTGATAAGCAATTCGGCATAGCCCAAACACCACTAGCAAGGCGAGGCAGCCCATTCGCCAGCGTTTCCACTTTTCATCCTTCAAAAAGTAGATTCCAACGACGCTTGCCAGCATCAGTGTTTCTAGCATAATCAAGCGATAGTAAAAAACAGCGCGTACGGATTCAGAAAATCCTTGTTCTGAAAAACCTGTCCCATTTACTACTTCGTTTATCCCGTTCATGCTGGCTTTCACTACATTGGGGGCATCCGGCCATTCGTAAGATATGAATGGATAGAACCAGGGGATGAAACCGATATCACCAATTAGATGAAGAAAATGACCGGTCATCCATGAGAGCGCCCACTCTTTACCCTTCCACCAATAAACTATGGCTGTGCATACTCCCACGGATAAAAGGGTGTGGAACCAGCATCGCCCATATTCAGTAATGTGAAAGACATCGGAGAGTGATTTATCGGCAACATCCACGAAAATGGTCGCCACTATGGCAGGGAAATGAGGCAGGCCGGTTAAGGTGGTGCCTACAAGGCTCATGGCTAAATGTCCAGGGATTGGATACACAATATATTCCAAACTTTATTGATTTATATAGATGTCACGCCACAATAGGACTATAGTGTATATTATAGTGTATTGCAGAAAATTGAAATCCCTGGCATTAATGTTTACTGAATTAATAAACATTTGATTTTTTGATAAAAACAGCGATAATGTCGTCATGGTTAATCAAACGCAACGTAAATTAAAAGCAGTGTTTATGACCCCTCCAGTTACAATGGAGGAAAGATATGGGCCTTTGGCGTCATCGGGAAATTGTACGCCTTGTCTGGCTTCGACGATTCTTGCGTCTATTGCACGCAAGGCGGGGTATCCTGTGGCGATTATCGATGCCGCCGCTGAAGGGTTGGTTCTCGATGAAGTGATGGATCGCCTTAGTGTGGAGCGGCCTGATTTTATTGGGTTTACGACCACAACACTAACGACGTTGCCCGCTGAACGGGTGGCTCAGAAAGTTAAACAACTGTGGCCGAATACAGTCATTGCCATTGGGGGACCTCATGCCACGGCGATTCCCGAAGAGACTCTGCAGCGCTGTCCGGCTTTTGACATCGCCGCGATTAATGAAGGCGATGAATCCATATTGGATATTCTTACCGCTGTTGAAGCGCGTACTTTTAACTTTGCTGAGATTCCCGGCTTGGTTTGCCGCACGCAGGAGGGTGAGATTATACGCACCCGGCCTCGTGTTCCATTTCGGGACCTGGATTCACTTGATTATCCTGCCTGGGATTTATTGAACAATTTCCCTGATAAATACACGCCAGGATATTTCAAAGTGGGCAAAATGCCCTCGGTCTCTTTCGTGAGTTCACGCGGGTGCCCATTTGAATGCAGCTTTTGTGATACCAGTGTATTTGGCCAGAAAATTCGTTCCCATTCGGCAGAATATATGGTTGAATTGTTTGAATATCTCAACAAGCGTTTTGGTATACGCGACGTGACCTTTGAAGATGATACCTTCATGGTTTACCGCAAGAATGTTGAGCAATTTTGTGAACTGCTGCAGAAAAAGAACCTTAAAATGACCTGGGCTTGTAATAGCCGGGTGAACCTCGCCAAATTGGATTTATTGAAGACCATGAAATCAGCAGGATGCTGGCATATCAGTTATGGCATTGAGAGCGGTTCACAAGAGATTTTGGATCACGAGGATAAACGCATCAAACTGAATCAAATCCATGAGGGGATTCTTAACACACGAAAAGCAGGTATATCGGCCAAAGGTTTTTTCATTGTAGGCCATCCACGTGAAACAAATGAAACATTGCAAGCCACCTATGAACTCACCCAATCGGTTCCCTTTTCTGATATTAGCGTTACATGCATGACGCCTTTCCCCGGTTCGCCGTTGTCAAAGTATGCCCATGAATATGGTGCGTTTGATGATGATTGGACCAGGATGAATTTGCTGAATCCTGTGTTTATTCCATTTGGATTAACAGCGGATGATTTAAACTTCTGGCAACGCAAAATCCTGCGTTCGTTTTATTTCAGGCCGAAGGTGTTTTATGACTATGCCAAACGGGTCTTACGGCATCCCTCTCCTCGGTATGTGAAGGGATTGGCGCTTTCCGCCTCGGCACTGGCACGAACGGTATTTTCACGAAAGAAGCGATCGGAAAACAATGTTGATATCAATGCGGCGGGGGTGTGTTCATGATTATGGATAACAATCCCGTTCTCTTTATTGAACCGCCAGTTCAAGACCGCCGCCATATACCGGAACGATTCGCCGGGTGCAGTTATATGCTTTATCCGCTGCCTGACCTGGCGAATTTTTACATGCTTTCCTTTCTGCAAAAACATGGATTCAAGACGGATATTGTGAATGGGGTGTTGGATCAGCTGGACGAAACCGATTTCATCCAACGCTTGCAGGAATTGAATCCAAAAGCGCTTATTCTTCATTCGGTGGTATTGGCGAAGCCGGTTGATTTGGCGATGATTCCCAAACTGCTCGATCAGGTGGATGTGCCTATTCTTATTCATGGGCCTGAACCTTCCCGGGTGCCGCATGAGTATCTTGAAGCGTTGAGAGATCATCCCAAAAAAGAGAATCTTATTGTATTTATCGGTGAGCCGGAAAAGAACATGTTGAGTTATTTGCGTGATGGCGCCAAGCAAGGCTTAGCGATGTATGAAAACGGTCAAATTGTTACTTATCCACACTCCCATGAGTTTATATCGATCGAAGATTTGCCTTATGATTTTCATCAGCATCCAACGGTAAAGCGGCTTTCGCATCATTTTCTTAACGCCAAGTTTACCAAATATCCCGTAGCGACCATGTTGGCTTCGCGAGGTTGCCCATTTCCTTGTTCATATTGTGTACCCAATTCGGTTAGTTTTGCGCGTGAGATGGAATTTCGGCATACCAATCATGGAGCCAAGCCCAAAGCCATTTATGCCACACCCCAACGAGTGATTGATGAATTCAAGGCGATCAAAGATGCGGGATATCCCGCCGTTATGGTGATGGACGACCAGTTTTTAGCCAACAAAAAACGCACCCTGGCGATTTGTGAAGGGATTAAACCGTTGGATTTGGAATGGGGATGCCTATCACGTCCTGATTTTCTTGACGATGAAGATGTGGTGGCCGCCCTGGCGCAATCAGGATGTGTTAGTATCGACATAGGGATTGAAACCCTTTCCCAGCGTTTGTTGGATTTGATTGACAAGCGCCTGGATTTGAACACGTTTTATCAAGCTGTCCCGCTTTTACAAAAACATGGAATTGAGCCGAAGATCAATATCATGTTCGGATCGTCGATTGAAGAGACCGAAGAGGACATTTTTTACAGCATTCGTGAATTGGAACGCCTCAAGGTTCATCATGTCATGTTTGCGGTTGCAACTCCCTTTAAAGGCACCCCGTTCCATGATCAGGCACGGCAAAATGGCACGTTGGTTAATGATTCCGATTCCATCAATCCGTTTGGCAAGAGCATGATCTCCTACCCGCACTTGAGTTCCGAGCGCTTGCAGGAACTGGCTCGGTATGCTTATCGGCGTTTTTATCTCAGGCCATCTCAGATGTGGTACCGTTTGAAATCATATCGTTCATGGTCATCAGTTAAGAATGACCTGCGGGTGATTGCCAACCTTTTTTTCCGTGATCAAACCAATCGAGCCGCCAGGTGAATTCATCCCATGCGCACCGTTTTCGACAATACCAGTAAATTCTTCCGCCTCTTGAGCCAGCGGCGCAGCCGTGAGCCACAGGAGATTCAAATTGAGGTTACCAATGCCTGCAATTTGAAATGCGAGATGTGCCCTCACACGCAAGGGACTGTTCCCCAACAGGATTTTCCATTTGCGCTTTTCGAAGACATGGTTAAGCATAATCCCGCACCCCGCCGTCTGGTGTTAACGGGTTGGGGGGAGCCTTTGCTACATCCACAGTTTTTTGACTTGATCGGCCTGGCCAATCAGTATTGGCCCGAGACCCGGGTTCGTTTCACTACCAATGGGATTTTATTGGATGAAGGAAGGCGCCGGTTTATCAAGGAGCATACGATTGCGGGGGTAACCGTCTCCCTGGATTTATGGCCGGAACGAAAGAATATTCCCCGCCACTGGCGTGATATTCTGCATCCTCCGACCCCAAAAGTTCTGCGCAACCTGCGAGATTATGGAGCCGACCAGCCGCTTGTTAAAGAGACGCCATTAATCCTGCAAAGCTTGTTGGTTGAGGAAAACTTCGGTGATATCCAACAGCTGATTGAGTTTGCCGATGAACACTCAATCAAGGCAATTAACCTGGTACGAATGCAATCCTATCCCGGTTATCCGGTTCAGCGTCCGAATTGGACGCGTGAACAGGAAATGATCAGTGAACTAATGCGTTATGGCAAACGCCATAGGGTTAAAGTACGCAGCGTTAACCGGCAAACGATCGCGTTACAGCTGGCCACCCATCATGATCGGGTGTGCATGCGCACCGACGACAGCATTTATATCACTGTTGATGGGGGGATCACTCCATGCTGTAATTTGCGAACTTATCATATCGGAAATGTCAACTCGGAATCCCTTCATACCGCCTGGCATTCAGAAAAGGAGCAAAGTTTCTTCGCCGATCAAAGTCCGATATGTGGAAACTGTGATGCCTTGTTTTACAAGCATCGTGAAATATAATATATGCTATAGCACTTCACTTTTTAGCGGTTTTCACGATTTCATAATCCGTTTTTTTCTCGGGGATGAGTGAAATATTTCGGAATTCCACGCACTCTTCAAGCCCATTGATTCCTATACATAAATTAAACGTTGTCGTTTCACGATCCTTTTTGAAGCTGACAATGCTGCAAATATAATCGTTCAAGACAACGCCATAGCGGTTTTTCAGTGTTCTATAATCTGTATTAAGCGCATCCTCAAACGAATAGGATGTGCTGCTATCTGTTGTTGATTGAGGCTTATTGATAGTATAAATAATCTGAAAATAATTACGATTTTCACGTATTGTTATCGGTCTATTTGCATACCCTTCCGGAGGAGTTGATGTTCTTAAGGTACCATCGGGATTCCACCATATATTTTCTTTTACAGGAAAATGAGAAACTCCTATGATTGAGACAACCGCTCCATTGGTTAAGGTTCGTTCTTGTTTTGCTTTGGGTATGGTAGGTATTTCTTGCTTTTGACGGCCTTGCTCCAACCATTTTTCTTTGTCTTCAGGAGTTTTTCCACTTTCGGTGATTAAGAACTCATAGCCATCATCCTGGTATTGTCGTGGCCATTGTGGGTGGGTTGCACTTTTTGCATACCAAATACCATCGCCCAAATGATCGATTTGCAGATAACGTCTTAATGAAGGAGAAGAGGAGAATATGGCCATAATGCCTCTTTTATGACCACGTAAAATGCAATGGGCGGTATTGAAATCCGGCCCGGGTTTGACATTGATTTCATATAATCGATAGCCCAAACTTTCCACCATCCAACCCAATTCGCGATAGAGGATGGGTTCGATGTTTTTCCACACTTGAGTATTGCCATTCATTTCGTGTGAATCAGGATCGGTTGATTGTTCCTCCTTATTGGAAAGAAAAGTGTCGGCATAAGACTGATACTCATCCTTGCTCATAAGAATGGTGGCATATGGTTTATCGCTATCAGGATCCCATGAGCTTTGCATTCGTCCAAAGTTGACCTTTCCACTTCCACGGCCTGATCCTTTGCCATGTGAACTGAAATTAAAATGGATATTTCTTCCTGAGGGGGTATAACCGACGATATAGATATGACCGGGTTTTACACGCAATGATTGATCCACAGGATAGATAGCACGAACAGGTGATGTCAGATCATGATTGCCATCCGGGTCTTGCAGGAAGGTGCTCCAATCAAATTTTTCACTCAGTTTGAGGGAATAGGGTTCAATGACTTCACCATTTTTTTCAAGCCATATTTTTTTTTCACTCAAGTCAATATTAAGAAGGATATGAGGTTTATCACCCTCTTCAAAATCATTGCGGCTATGATTTCTTCCCATTTCCTGCCATTGGTCAATGATATGTGTTATTTTGTCATAATGATAAAGAAGCTCAGATTCAGTGACATCGCTGCCTGACCAATAATCTTTTACTGAGGTTGGTTCAGTGAATTGAAAGGCGATGTGGAAAATTGAAATGAAGACGACGATAAAAACAGTAATAATAAAAAATATTCGCATTTATTTCTCCAAAGTTTTAAATGGTCAGCCATTTGAAGTTCCATTCCCCTCCCAAGACCGGGAAGGGCGTGGCTCCCAGGGAGGGCGTGGCTCCCGCCGAGCCGCCCTCACGTTTAAATTATTTCTTCCCGGTTTCGACAAATCTAAAATCAGTTTTTTGACCAAGTTCAAGAGAGATATTTTCCAGGTCAACGCAGCTTTCAATGTCGTTGATGGTCACACATAGGTGCATGGTTGTCGTTTTTTGTTCTTTGTTAAATGAATTGATCGAGCACTCAATACCATATATATTTTCTCCATAACGATCTTCCAAACTAATATAGCCACTTCCGTTGCTTCCTTCAAACGAGGTTGAGGTTTGACGTCCGCTTGTGCCTGGGGGATTGGTGATTCGGTATACCAATTCAAAGCGGTTGCGGTCAGGGCGATCGGCCATGGCTTCTCTAAGGTTATAAAAAGGTTCTTTTTCGCGTTTGCTTCCATCCGGATACCACCAGGTTTTTCCGGCGCTAGGATTTTCACATATACCAATGAATTCGATAGTAGCGCCATTCGGTAAATCATGTTTGAACAGTGTTTTTACAGAGAGCGGCGCCGATTGAATTTTTCTTCCCTTTTTGAGCCATTCTTCCTTATCTTCAGGGATATTATCTTCTTTGGTAATCAGCATTTCAAATTCTTCTGTCCGGTTAAATCCTTGGGTTATATGGGGCCAATTTTTGGCATACCAAATTCCATCGCCGAGATAATCGAATTTGAAAAAGGCATAAAATGAATTATTCGAAGAGAAGATAGCAGATATGCCGCTTTTATGCCCACGGACTAGGGCATGGGCGGCATGAAAATCAGGGCCGGCTTCAACTTCCAGTCTATACAGTTCCATCCCTAGTCCATTTGCTAGCCATTCCATTTCGCGATAAATCTGCGGTTCGATTTCATTCCACTCACGGCTGTTTTCCAGGATTTCTTTGCTGATAAATAGCTGCTGGTTTGTATTATTTTCTTTAATTGATTGTTTGTAGGCTTCATAGTCTGCCGGACTAATGAGGATTGAATCGTAGTACTCTTTTTCAGGATCAATGTTTCCCTGTAAAGGTGAAATGGTGGGAAGGCCACTGCCGAACCCAGAGCCGTGGTTACTTAAATTGAAATGGAAATTCATATGGCTTCCATCGGGTGTTTGCCCGAAGAGATAAATCATTTCAGGCCATTTTTTGGCGGTATACCAGCCTTGATATTTAGCAATAATAGGGGAGTTTATTTTTTCCCGGCCATCGAGATCCTGATATTCAGCGGACCAGGTTATTTTGGGTGATAATTCAAAATAATAAGGATGCTGAATGTTGCCGTTTATTTCAATCCACATCGCCTTTTTGTTAAAATCAATGATTAAGGCGGTATAGGTTTGCGGTTGGCCGGTTTTGTAATCCACATTTTCTTTTCCCAACTCAGACCATTTATCGATTAAATCGTTGACCTTCTTCAATTGGTATTGTTTTTCAGAATAGGATAACTCCGGCCCATCCCACATATGATGAGCCGAGGGAGGTTGAGCCATTTGGGCCATAAAATATAGAAGAACAGCGAATCCAAGTATAAAAGCTGCTATTCCAAAAATAAATCTCATTATGTTGCTCCTGGGGGGTTCGGGCTTTTATATATCAACGAATGGTTATTGGAATCATAACTATTCCCTTAATCCGTGGACAATTAGCTAAAAAAAAGAAGCGAGGGGGAACGGCGGGCATGAGGGGCGCGTGTTTACGAGCGTCCCTCTCCATATAATGCGTCACATTCTTCCTCTGTCAGTGCCCACGCTGCAAATCAGCCGCGCGGTTTTTTGCTTCGGTTGAATTTGCCTTGTTATGCCCCAGTTACTCAGTAGTGAGTCCACATTCGAATAACCTTGACCGCTTTTTCATTCTCAAGAATTTGATATACCAAACGATGCTGTATGTTGATACGCCGGGAATAGGCCCCCTTTAAATCACCTATAAGTTTTTCGTAGGGAGGTGGTGTCTGGTATGGATTTTCCCGCAGGATTTCCAGCAAGGTCTCAGCTTTAGATCGTAATCCAACATCTGATAATTTTCTAGCATCTTTGCGAGCCTGTTTTGTGAAAACGACTCGCCACATTACCAATCGATATCCTCAGAGCATTCTTCAATCGGTGTGGCTAATCCTTCCCGGATAGATTCACGCATCCCGTGAATATTCAACAGATACAGAGTTTCCTGGATGGAACGCCAGTCTTCCTCCGAAATTAAAACAGCATTGCCTCGTTTACCCGTAATAATAATAGGCTCGTGAGCCGAGGCTGCTTCGTCAATCAGCCGATAAAGTTTTGATCTTGCCTCACTTGCTGTTAAAGTGGGCATATTTAACCTCTCCTGATCATGATGTTAAACAACTAAACAGTACGATTTAACGTACGTTTTGTCAAGAGGTAAAATTGCAGCATGAGGTGTGGCTCTGGGGCTGGCTGGAGCGCAGCGTAAGCCAGTCCCTAGCAGTCACTTGTTAGAATTTCAAATCTCATGGGTCCACTGGCATGTTGACCAAAGTAAATTGGGTAATCGTCGGTTGACGGAGCTGATACTTCTGGCGAAGGTATCTCACCACTTCGTTCGTATTGTGTCGTTCCGTATCGCAGTCTGCGAAAAACGCCCCTCCTGTAGTTTTTTGTAGCAACGCCCCAACTAAGGATAAACTGCTGTGACTTGTTAGTAATTCATTTCCCTGGTTCATTTCAAATATCATTGATACTTTCACCCTCCCGGTGAGTTAATTCGCAGATAATATATATCACAAACCTTTATGTTTCAATGACTTGCAACGATAACATCAGTTTCCTCACGGATTCAGGTTATAATAATCGATAAGGCCGGTGGGGATTATTTTTCTGAGATTTCTAATGACTTGCTTTTTTCCATTCATATCTTTTTATTGAAATTACCCTGGATGTTCGAATCAATCTGTGTTAAAACCATATTAATCGAATTTATATAAGGGAGGAATATATTATGAAAAGCAAAATCATCATACTTTCGATGCTCCTATTTTCTTTGCCGCTTGTATCAAGTGCGCAAACCTTGGGCTATTGGCAATTTGATGAAACAGGAACAGTACTGAAAGACAGCAGCGGTAATGGATTGGACGGAAATTTTGGCTTTGAGGCATCAGTGGACACTGATCCTGTTTCCGTTTCAGATTCCCCTTTAGGCGAAGCGGGAGACCGAGCATTGGATATCATCGGTGCACCAGTGGTAGTGGATGATTCAGAAAACCAGCTTCTTGACCTGGCAGGCCAAAATTTTACGGCTGAGTTATGGCTCAAGATCGATGAAGACCTGAATGGGTTAAGCTGGTTGGGAACGGTTTACTATGGCCGCCATGGCACTGGCTGGGGAATCGGATTTCGTGATTCAGATGTGAAGTTTACCTTATTTGGTGTTGTTGATATATTTCCGCCAGGCCTCCAATTAACTCCGGATGGCGAGTGGCATCATTTAGCCTTTGCTTTTGAATCCGAAGTGGGAGTTGAAGTATTTTTGGATGGTGAATCCTTCGCCTATATAGAGGAAACCCGTCCAATGATTCAGACGGATACAAATATATTATGGCTGGGAGCGGAAGACGGTGGCAGCCGTCCACTACCCGGGAAAATGGACCGATTCAGGGTAACAAAAGGATTGCTTGGCGCCTCGGAGCTTGACAGTGATCCTGCGAATCCTAAACCTGTAACAGATGATACCCTGGCATACTTTGATTTCAATGAAGAATCCGGACCTGAGTTTAAGAGTGAAGCGCAATCCGGTTTAACGGCTTTGGTGGCTACCCAATGGTATGCGATAGAAACCGCCCCGGATTTTGTTTCCGACTCTCCTTTGGGCAGTGGCAACGCATTGGAGTTTCAGCGGGGAGATCATGTTGTGGTTTATGATGATGATGAAGATTTAAACTTCCAATTTGAAAGTTTTACGTTGGAAGCATGGATCAAACCAAGCGATGATATTCCAGGGACCTACGCTGCCTTGTTGCGATATGGTGGTTCACAAACGGCACCTGATGACTCTGGTGGATATGGATTATTGTTGAACAGTGACACTGGTGCATTGCGAATGACCTTCTATCAAATTGATGCAGGGAATGATGCCAATGTCGATGCGGTGGAAGGAATTGTACCAATCGACGATACCTGGCACCATGTCGCCGCCGTGTATGATGAAGAATTGTTTATGGTACGCTTCTTCGTCGACGGTGAGTTAAAAGATGAGATTGATTACGTGCTGGGTATTGAAACCGCCAAAGATGTATACATTCTTCATATCGGTGGACAATGGGACAACCGTGATCCTTACGTGGGAAAAATGGATCAAGTACGCATTAGCTCAGGGGCTCTAACTGCCGATGAACTTGATTACACCGAACCTGTCACACCAGTGTTGGAGTGGTCACTATTCTGATCTGAATAAAACAACCATCATTATATTCCCCCGCTTGGTGATAAACCAATCGGGGGATTTTTTATATTATCTTTGATCCATTTTTTTGTTATGTTTAGTGGATAGGTTCAGTATACATTAATAGAGCCAAAATTATGGAATCAAACATCTCGAGTCAATTTTCAGATCGATCGCTTCAGGGCGATATGGCGTGCTACCGAATATTATTGATATCTTCTTTCAGAGGTGTTGCCGTTTGGTTGATTCTATGCTAATTGTTGTTGGTGTTATTTTGGCGGAGGAATTTATGTGAATTTGCGATAGTTGCCTTACACCATTAAATATCACCCCGCCATTAATAGACGGGCCACATTGACGATTTTTCCTAGCCTGGCCCCGAAACGCAAACATATAGCAACCCAGCCACAAGGGATGTCAATAACGCAGTCTTTATTCTCATCCCTTTGTAAATGGAAGCTATATCAACCGATTTTAAACGGTATGACAATGGAGGAACATAATGACCGAAAAAAAACGTCAAACAGACCATTTAAGTTCGAAAGGGGGAAGCCGGCGCTCGTTTTTGAAATCCACCGCAGCGTCCAGCGCCCTGTTGTTAGCACCCAGTGTTATCCCCACTTCCGCCCTTGGAAGAGAGGGAACCACAGCTCCCAGTGAACGCATTCTGCTGGGCGGGGTTGGCATCGGCAACCGGGGTGAATATGACCTGCGCCGCATCATGCAAGCAGACTATGTGCAATGCCTGGCCCTTTGTGATCCCCAAAAATCACGGCGCGAAAAGATTAAAAAACTGGTCGACAACCGCTATGAAAACAGCGATTGCGAACTGTTCGCCGACATTCGCGATTTTCTGGAAAAACGCACCGACCTGGATGCCTGCCTGGTAACAACGGGTGACCGCTGGCATGCGTTGGCGTCGGTTATGGTGATGCGAGCGGGTAAAGATGTTTATTCCGAAAAACCATCGAGTATGACCATTGCCGAAGGGCAAATGGTGGTGGAAACAGCCAAGCGCTATGGACGCATTTACCAAACTGGAACACAGCGATTGAGCGAAGCCAAGTTCGCTTTTGCCAACGAACTCTTACGCACAGGACGATTGGGTGAAGTTAAAACCGTTCGCGCTCATATCGCCCCCTGGAAACCGGCTAAACTCAGCCATGATTGGCTGCCTGAACAACCCCTTCCACCCAAATCAGAAGTGAATTGGGACCATTGGCTGGGCCCCTGCCCCTGGCGGCCTTATAACGAAGCCTACGTTCGCGGTGGTTGGCGTGGTTATTATGATTTCCATACCAGCTGTATCGGTGAATGGGGAGCACATACCTTTGCCCAATGCCAGGCCGCTATTGGTGCAACCAATATGGCCGCTGTTGAATACCCTTATGTCGATAACATTTATGGCGATGGCATGGTCACTAAGTTTTCCAATGGCTTTGAGATGGTATTGGAGCGTGATATCGACAAAAAAATTTGGCATGGCTCATGCGGGGTAAAATATGAAGGCAGTGAAGGCTGGGTTTCAATCGCCGATGGATATGACAAACCGGAAGTGTCTGATCCCAAATTATTGGAAGATTTCGATAAAATCGTCAACGAATATGTTGAGCGAACCGGCCATCCCATGAACCACTGGTTCGATTTCCTCGAAAGTATCAAGTCTCGCAAACCGACGGTTGCCAATCCCGAAGTGATGCATTATTCCATGTCAACCGTGCACGCTGCCAATATTTGCATGTGGCTGGAACGGGATATGAAATATGATGCGGAAAAAGAGGAATTCATCAATGATCCCGTCGCCAACCGTTTGCGCACCCGTGCCCAACGCGAACCGTGGATTTATTAATGTGGGATTTAAACACTAAAGGAGAATTATTATGTTAGAAACAACATTCAATACGGCATTTATTGCCTCGGCATCCACTGCTGAAGAAGAGGCAAAATATTTAAAAGCGCTGGAATCGGACGGTCCGATTAAAGATAAATTTGACGCCTGCCGCATGCTGGCTCGCCTCGGCAGTAAAAAATCAATCAAACCGCTGGCCAAATTGCTTGATGACGAAAAACTGGCACATATGGCGCGCTATGGGTTGGAACCCAATCCTGATCCTGGCGTGGATGAGGTATTTCGCAGCGCGTTAGGACGTTTGAAAGGCCTACACCTGGTGGGTGTGATTGGCAGCATTGGCGTACGCCGTGATGCTGAAGCGGTTGAAGGGCTGGTCAAGCACTTAAACAGTGACGATGATCAGGTAGCAGAAGCCGCCGCCCGGGCATTGGGCAGCATTGGCACGATCCCCGCCGGTAAACAACTGGCTCGTGCAGTTGGAGAAGTACCCCAATCACGTAAATTGGCTTTCTGTGAGGGCTTGCTGCGCTGCGCTGAACATTTGGCGAAAGAAAACCGCCTCCGTGCGGTTAGGGCCATCTACCGACGCCTGAATCAATTGGATAATGCACCCGAGCATGTAAAAAAGGCTGCTCAGCTCGGTATGGCCCAATCCGGTGGTCAAGGCAGCAGAGAAGGTGGTGACCAACGGCGCCGAGAACGGTAAACATTAATAGAAATTTATTATAGATGCTTTATGGGGCGGTGAATGGATTAGTCCTTCACCGCCCGTCTATTTATATATCATATAAATATCTTTTATGCAGTATACATTAATTCAATCAACATTCGCACCTATTTCTCAACATACTGATTTCCCTTATGTTGATGCTTGGAACGCTTTTCAATCGTGGTCCAGAGATAATATCCACCAAAAATTAACACAATAAGTGCGGCCATGAGTAGAAATATAACCAATAGCGTACCAAAATCAGTGGGTTGCGATTGCTGTTCCACGTTTAAGGCACTCATAGAGGCTTTGAGGATATCAAAATTCATTTTGTACTCCGATCGATTTGTTTACTATAGTCTATCAATCGAAGTGAGTGATTCCAAAAATGAATGTAGCGAGTTGCCAATTAAAGTTTATTAACTTTTAAGTCACTTAAGAAAAATCCCACAATGTCCTGGTAGGCCAGTTGATTACCGCTGGTGCTGACCACCACCATCATCCGGGCGTTTTCTTCATCCGGCCACAGGGCAGCATATCCACCACCTGCCTCACGGCCGGGCAGCAGGTTGATGGGATCGGACCAGGTTAATCCTTCCTCCTGGCTGCGTTTTTTACCGGATGACCGACTGGCGCCCAGGATCATCCAGGCTATCCTGGTAGGCGGTAATCCAATCCCCATTGGTACAGCGAGTGACACACGGGCCATGTAAAAAACGGTTCCCGTCCCACATCGATATTAAATGGACCTTCGAAGTTGTACTCTATACCGATTATCAGAAAAAGTATGTTTCTTCATTGTTTTTAAATTCATTCCATAGAGGAACAAATCATTGTTGTTTTTGGGGTTCCTTTTCCACGGTTAAATTGTCACGTTCGATTATCCGCAAACATTCACCGATTCGCTCTACAGGTTTTCCCGTCAAGCCAGTAAAAGCGTTGCCTGTAATTAGGACATCAGTGGTGTGATCCAACACCACGCCAGTGGCTGCATCATCACGTTTTGTTTTCCCTCCGATATAGGCGTTCGAAAACGTGTTGCCCGATATGGTGGCTCGCCCACTATCCGGCCCCACCGCCACAGCGTGCTTGGCTACAATGGTGAAGGTATTGGCTGACACGGTACATCCCCAGGCATCGCGAAGATCCACGCCACCACCGAAGTTATGGGCAATCACATTAGCACTAACCGTATTGCCATAGCAATCACGGTCCATAATGATGGCGGTATCCTGGCATTCCTCAATCATGTTGCCGGACAATACTGAGCCATAGGTATTTTCAATCACCACGCCATGCCGCAAATGATCATCCAGGTTATTGCCATTCATACATAGATTGAAACTATCGATGCAGTGCAAAGCATCCTGGTTTTCTTCGAATTGATTGGCGTTTACCACGATATCATGACCACGATGAATGCTGAGACCCACTTTCGCATTGTAAGTTAGGATGGAATCACAGATGCGTGGGTCTTCGTAACAATCGACCAGTGAGATTCCATTCCCGCCGTTATGATCGATGGCCATGTTGTCAATCAATATTTCATTGATACCCTGCGCCAGAATACCATCCCCGCTTTTGGGATTGCCACTGATGCGAAAGTTTGCCAGCTGCACCCTCCAGTTGCGTTTACTGCCATCATCGGGGTAATCCGGGTGACGAAGGATAAGGGCCGATTGGCCATCCTCATTGTGATTGATGATATGGGATGCCGTGCCTGAGCCTTCTATACGGGTATCCTCACTCGTAAGAATCAGTGGTTCAGTGATTTCATGGATCCCGGGCGGCAGCTTCACCAAACCTCCGGTTTTGGGTACAGCGTTAAAGGCCGATTGTAATGTGGAGAATGAAGCCGCATCGATAATGCCATCTTCACTCAGCTTTCGTCTCTCGCCAGCAGTTGATGTTAAAAACGGTATCGCGGATAAAAGCGCAATAAACAGAAAACTGCTTACGATTACATTTAATTTGATTTTCATCATTTATTCACCTCTTTATATTTCTAATCTATACCCAATCGTTTTGTGGATCTTATTTTTACCCCAACGGGATATTCCCGTTTTACAATTTATGGGCTTACACCCCAGGGAGGGCGAGGCTCCCGCCGAGCCGATATGTCTGATCATGTTACATTAAACTCCCGCCAAGCCGATATGTCTGATCATGTAACATTAAACACTAAATCTTCAGTGCAGGTTTTAATGAACATACCTTTTTTATTTCAGTTATTGGGTAACCCGGCTCCGCGGGAGCGTCGCCCTCCCTTGATTACAGTTTTTGTAGTTTTAGAGAGTAGGTTCAAAGCGTTAGCGAAACCTACCTGTCATACGCACCTGTGATTATGCCCTCTTACAGTCAAGTTCTCCCATTAATAATTAATTGCCAGGAGCTTCAACAGTCCGCCCTGGTTCATAGGGGTTGTTCGAATAAATGGAAAAGTCCTTGAACACTGCCCAGCGATCCGTATCAGGCTGGCCGCTTTGAGTAAACACACCGATATTGGGCTTGGGATCCATTTGGAAGTTAACAACGGCCACACTTTTGACATCATCCCATCCTTCATCCCAGGCCTGAAGACTCACATAGGTATCGTAAAATTCCATGGAAAGCCAGCTGCCCGGTTTGGGATTTTCGATTTTATTGACCACTTTGGCATTGGCATCCACTTCAACGACCACCACCAGCCAGGTCTGGCCATCGACGTGTTCTTCCACAAATTTAATGTAATGGTCATCGCCGTGGTATAAAATCAATCCAGCCTGTTCATATTGGCTTTGATGTTCCGTTTGAACATGCACTTCCGCCAATTTCGCATTATCCGGCAATGGGCGAATTAATATGTTTTTAGCATTCTTCCCTGCGCCCATTAATCCACCGGGTTCCAATTTGATTTTCAAGCCATCCTCAATTTTGTGTGCGTCCGGATTTTCCCGCACCCAAGACCAACTCTCATCCAATTGGGTTTGAAAATCATCTTGAAAAAGAACATTCGACACGGCTTCTGGTTTTGGCTCAGGTGTCGGCTCCGGTTTCGTTTCAGGGGTCGGTTGGGGTACGTTTGATACGGCCTCAGGTGTATTCGTCGGTATTTGTTCTGATTCCTGTTCAGTGGATTGCTTTGAACAAGCGAAAATAAATAGAACTGTCACAATAGCGATACATATACTCAATTGTTTTTGCATGATTCTCTCCCTCTTTTCAAATTGTACTTGGTTTTAATCTCTGCACTCTACCCTAGCATAAACGATTCTATCCGCAAATTGTAATCATTTTGCTCAATTGTCACTTCGCCATAGATGAAGATTTTGGTAATCATCCCAGGCCATTCTGACGATCTCCATATCACCATCCCCATCAAAACCCGCGGCCACATCCAGATCTCCGTCTCCGTCCAAATCCGCCAAAACCACTTGATGCACAGAGGTGTACCATTCCGGCTGATCGATGATAGGCGCTTTAAACTCAGGCACCTCACTCCACGCGATGATTTGACTTAATGTTAAAATCACAATCAATAAACTGATAATTCGAATCTTCCACACGATAGGGTCCTCCATTTGCTTGATTCATGGCTAAAATCATTCTCGCATGTATAAATCCCCCTTGTCAACACACTATAAAAGGCAAACAATCCTGCTTGTGGATGTATTAGATTTTTTTCAATGCATTAAAGCAAGAAAAGAGGCTTCATCTGTCAGGATCACATGGTTGTCTGAAACCTGAAAAAGATTTCCATGTATTTATTTTTCCAAAAGATATTCTTGACATTCCATTCAATTAAGATCAAACTAGCTTTCAGACTGGTTTATTAAGGTTATGATCATGGAACACATTGGATTGCATGAAGCTAAAACACATTTTTCGGAAATAATCAACAAAGTTTCTAAAGGTAATGAATTCATTATTACACGACGTGGAATTGCTGTGGCTCGACTTGTTCCCGCCGAAAAACCTTCACGGGATGCCGTCAAGCAAGCGTTGAAACGGGCGAAACAACTTCGGGTAAAACTCTCACTTAATGGACTGAAAATCAAAGATTTAATAGAAGATGGACGACAGTAACTCAAAGCAAAAATTTGTTCTTGATTGTTCGACAACAATGGCATTTTTTTTTAAGGATGAAACATCTACGTTTGTCGATTCAGTATTTGAAACTTTGGCTGTAAATGGATTAGCACTGGTACCCCCGTTCTGGCCATTGGAAGTAACCAATGCTTGCTTAAGTGCCGAACGACGAAAGCGATTAACAGAATATGATAGAAATGAAATCTTATCTATCCTTGGAACAATGCCCATTCATGTTATTCCCTATTCAGATTTGAAATTAATGAGGGATATACTGGCACTCGCTCAAACTCACAATCTATCCGCCTATGATGCATCTTATCTTGAACTAGCAAAAAGAGAGTGTTTACCTTTAGTCACCTTGGATAAGAAATTAAAAAAATGCATCACTAAGGAAAACATTCCAGCCTGGATACCTTGAGGAGAGATATATGAAACTATGGATCATCTACGGTTTAATCGCTTCATTCTGCTGGGGCACTTACGTGATTCTGAACAAAATTGTCACCAGCCCAAAATATGTCGGCATGCCCACCTCAACCAGCGCATTCTTTATGGGGATTGGAATCCTTATCTCGTTCGCTGCTTATATTATGTTGGCAAAAAGTACAATTAAGTCTTATGCATTCCACGAATATCTTTTAGCTTTATCACCAGGTATAGTGTGGTCGTTGGGTATGATTGCCGTCTTAATGGCACTCAATCAAAATGCGGATATATCCAAGCTGGTTTTAGTCTATAATACCAATACGTTTGTAACAGTTTTGCTCGGAGCATTGGTTTTACGTGAAATCCCCCAAGGTGAAGAGTTGGTCCGTGTCATTATCGGCGCTATTCTAGTTACTGCTGGTGTGATCATTGCAAGCTGGAAATGATTATCTTCATTGAATGCTGAATCGGTTCTCAACCGATTGGATCAATAGCTATGAAAAAAACATTCTTTTCACTTTTCTGCGCCATCCTTTTTTCTGTCTCAATTGCAGCAGATCCGACAACCTATCAACCAAACTGGAACTCACTGAATCAACGGCCCATTCCAGCATGGTATGACGATGCCAAGTTTGGCATCTTTGTAGTCTGGGGGCTATACTCTGTGCCTGCCTGGGCTCCTCCCGATCAGTATGCCGAGTGGTATTGGCACCGCCTTATGCATTCACCAAACAAAAGCAACAACACTAACGAAAATGTCCGGCAATTCCATAACCGCGTATATGGCGAAGATTTCCACTACCCGGATTTTGCCCAGGATTTCAAAGCTGAAATGTTCAATCCCGGCCAGTGGGCGCAATTATTCAAACAGTCAGGCGCCAACTATGTGGTGATGACAGCTCAATATCATGATGGCTTCTGCCTTTGGAAAAGCCCATACGCCTGGAACTGGAACAGCGTCGATATCGGCCCCAAGCGGGATTTGGTGGGTGACTTGACCAAGGCTATCAGAGATGCAGGCTTAAAGATGGGCTACTACTATTCGCTTTATGAATGGTTCCACCCCTTCTACCAAACTGATATCGATCGATTTGTAAAGGAACACATGCATCCCCAAATCAAACATCTGGTCGAAACATATAAACCCTCGATTTTGTGGGCGGATGGTGAATGGGAAAAAACCAGCGAAGTATGGCGGACCCCTGAGCTGATTGCCTGGCTGTATAACCAATCATCTGTCAAAAACCAAATCGTCATCAACGACCGGTGGGGCAAAGACTGCCGTGGAAAACATGGCGGCTTTTACACTCTTGAGTTTGGTGGCCACACAAATGCCGAACTGGGAATCCAGCATAAATGGGAAGAAAACCGCGGTATGGGGCATTCTTACGGTTACAACCGCAATGAACGAATCGAGGATTACAGCAGCCCAACCCAATTGATACATTTACTCATCGATACCGTCGCTCATGGCGGCAATCTATTGCTTGATGTCGGTCCAACCGCCGATGGACGCATCCCCGTCATTATGCAGGAACGACTGGTCCAAATCGGTGAATGGCTGGACGTAAATGGTGAAGCCATCTTTGAAACAAATCCTTGGCGCGTCACCGAAGAAGGCGAACCAATCCCATATCAACACAGCGTAAAGATCATTACCCACCAGGGCTGGAAACTAAAAGATGAAACCATAAAACCCATTCGATACACAATGAAGAAAAACAGTCTATACGCGATCACTCTCCATTGGCCAAAACAAAAACTCATTCTTAAAAGCCCCGGAATTACGGATGCTTTAACCATTGATCTGCTTGGCTATCCTGAACCATTGGAGTGGGAAAAAACAAGTGAAGGCTATCTACTTATTCATGTGCCCAATCTCTCGATTGACGAAATGCCATGCCAACATGCCTATGTTTTTAAACTAACCGGGATTGAATAAAAAAAGTGATGTTACTTCAAAACGGTTTCATCTCATCAACGTTTAATTAACAAAAAACGTTAATGGAGAATCACCATGCTGAAGGCCCCTATTCATCCTTCATATATCGCCTTTTTCCTATTTCTCTTCCCTATAGTCAGCCAAACAGCAAACCAGGAACCCATTTAAATCGATCTTCACGACTCCATTGAATGGTGGGAGGAAAATAAAAAATCGTTTCAACCAAAATCACGCTGAGTTTCTTTCTCTCCACAAACCATGGTTTTCTCTTCATTTAACAAATATTCTAAAAAAAAAACATAAATTTTTAGATTTTGCCCTTTATGGACAACAAAAGTTTTGTATACTTAACTCTAGATTTACATACAATCATCTGTATCCTAAGAGAAAAAACAGAGTGATGAGAATTTGAAGAGGTGAATTATGATCGAAAAAACGGAAATGTTTTCCCATCAACCATTTGGTGAAGTTTGGTTATGTTCGGAATGCGAACACATTCATCTCCGATATGGAAATATCGTGGTGAATTTGGATAGAAAATACGCAGAACAAATAGTAAGTAAATCACTTGGTTCAATGTCAAAAAAAGCACACTGTGATGAATGCAATAAGATTCACTTTAATTGCGGTAGCGCAACATTACATATGAGTCCTGCGAGTCATAAAAATTTATTGGACGCCATCGGGCGCTTTCTTCATATGGATACTCCTGTAAACTATCCTTCAATTAATCAATTTAGGTTAAATAACTAATATCATTCTTAAAGAGTCTATTTTATGCAAACCGAAATGGGAGTTGAAGCACTCAAAAAGACCATTGCCGAAATGACCGGAGATAAAATGGTTGTGGTGACAGGCCCTTATGGTGAGATCTGCCTGAAAGTGCTATCAGAATCAATTGAAGATCCAGCCCTTGATATTCTTGAAGATTTTATCCGCCGCTCGTTAAAAGCCGTGGGAACGCTTTATATTATCCAAAAAATTGATTTAACCTTTGTCGACAATGAAAAGCATATCAAACAACACCACGCCAATGTGTGGGGATTTGGACTGTTTTGCGAAGATAAAGGCTTTCCTTACTCCCCTATCATGCCAATGAATCTTAACCAGTTGCTTGAGGCCAGTCAGTTGGATTACATTACCGTACGATTTGGCCCCGGTTTGCTTTTTAAAGATGCAAGTCATTGGACCATCGAAAATCGTTTTCAAGTTGCACCCTGAGAATCCTTAGTGAAGCAAAAGATTGTTCTTAAAAATCTGAACGCCTCGTTTTATTGATTCAAATCCAATCTGTTTTTCTTCAATTTGATCAATTGAGAGAAAATGAAATGCCGCCACTTCATCACTGGTTTGGACCACACTCAGATCTTTGGCCTTGCATAGAAAAAAGAAATCAATGCTATGATAAAGCATCAAGTTGAAAGGATATTGATTCGGTTGGGAAAAAAGGAATAGATAATCAACCACTTCTAGATTCAACTCTTCATGAATTTCACGCAGTAAAGCTGCCTCCGCGGTTTCATGAAGATCAATAAAGCCGCCGGGAAGATCCAGCATGCCTTTCGCCGGCGGCTTCGCCCGTTCCGTAAACAAAATGCGGCCTTGATCATCCTGGATTAATCCCACCACCGTGCCACAGGCATTGATATAATAGATGAATTCGCAATTATCGCAGCGAAACTTTTTATCGCTTTGCGGACGGAAATCATCGCATCCACAACGTGGGCAAAATTGAAACGCGTTAACGATAGTGGCATCAAGGTTCATCAAACATTATCCGTTTAGCCGTTTTTTGCATTCATCCAATATATCCTTGGTCCGGCTGGCACCGACACGGCTAACCCCCAAGGCACGAACTTCCAACAATTTATCAAGATCGCGCACTCCACCCGCAGCCTTGACTTGAACAAACTCGGGTGAATGCTCTCGCATAAGTTTTAAATCATCAATAGTGGCTCCACCGGTTCCATAACCGGTTGAGGTTTTAACCCAATCTACACCTATCTCACCGCAAATCTCACACAATCGCTTTTTTTGATCATTGTTTAAATAACAATTCTCAAAGATGACTTTCACTTTTTGTCCATTCGAATGAGTGATGTGAGTGATTTGCTGAATTTCTCGGTGGACATAATCCCAATCACCGCTAAGCACCTTGCTTATATTGATTACCATATCCAACTCCTCGCCACCATCTTTCATTGCCTTCTCGGCTTCGATGACTTTGGTGGCAAGAGTATGCCCCCCATGAGGAAAACCAATAGTGGTGCTGGCTTTCACCGTACTTCCCTTCAGGATTTCAGCGCAGGTCTCGAGTTTGTATGGTATAATACAAACACTGGCCACCTCATATTCCAATCCAAGACGGCAGCCCCTCTCCAATTCCTCCTCCGTCAAAGTGGGATTAAGAAGGGAATGATCAATCATTTTGGCGATGTCGTTGTAGGTATAATCCATGAATAGAATCCTTTTTCAAAATATTAACAAGCTGCGATAAACTGCCGCAAATGCGCATAACTTTGCCGCAGGGATGCTTTGCGATCTTCCAGCGAACCTTCGAAATAACGATCCTCCACTTCCACACAAACCGGCCCTCGGTATCCGGTGTTACCCAATACGGAGATGAACTTACCCCAATTGATTTCACCCATTCCAGGAAGCTTTGGTGTGTGATACTCAAGCGGATTGGCCAAAATTCCCACACGATTCAGGCGATGATGATCCAATCGCACATCCTTGGCATGAGCATGAAAGATTTTATGGGCGAATTCACGCACGGCGACGAGGTAGTCAATATGCAACCACACCAGATGAGATGGATCAAAGTTTAAACCAAAATAGTCACTTGGAATATCATTAAACATACGCTCCCAAATCGCAGGACAGTATCCCAGATTCTTTCCACCCGGCCATTCATCGTTAGTAAAGAACATCGGGCAATTTTCAATCCCTATTCGTACACCTTCTGATTCAGCAAATTGGATGATTGGTTTCCATACCTCAAGAAAACGTGGCCAGTTATCGTCTATCGATTTGGTCCAATCCCGGCCAATAAAAGTATTCATTTGATTGACCCCCAAACGCTTGGAAGCCGAAATCACTTTTTTGATATGATCAACATACGCTTGAGATTCCTGAGCATCCGGCGCCAAGGGATTGGGGTAATATCCCAAGCCGCTGATTTCCACTCCCGCTTTGGCAACTAAATCGTTAATGCGCTGCACTTCCCCATCATCCAGTTCCGCCACGTCAATATGGGTGATCCCGGCATAACGCCGTTCAGCTTTTCCTTTGGGCCAGCACATCAATTCAACACAGTCATAGCCTTCAGCGGCCGCGAATTGCATCACTTCTTCCAGCGATAAATCGGGTAAAATGGCACTGGCGAATCCGAGTTTCATAGCAATCTCTCCTTTGTTATTTTAATCGGTTTAAAGTTTTATCCACTTCTCTTCCCTATGGCTTTTAATAATCGCTTCGCAAAGGACAACCTCCTTATGCCCCTCCTCAAAAGTGGGAAATAGGGGAGCTGTTTTAAAACTGCCTTGCACGATGGAATCATAAAACGCTTTGAAACATTGCTTGAATGTATCCGGAAAACCTTCATTATGCCCCCCCGGATAGTTGATAAATCCTCGAGGCTGTTCAGATACCAAAGCAGGATCACGCAAGAGCGATTGATTAGGCTGCGCACGATGCCCAATCCATATTTCATTCGGTGACTCACTGTTCCAGGCCAATGTCTGCCTGGATCCGGAAATCTCATAGCGTATACAATTTTTGCGACCCGCTGTTACTTGCGAAACATACATGCTCCCCTTTGCTCCATTCTTCATACGGAACATTAATGAGCCATAATCATCTGTAGCAATATCAACAGGTTCAGTATCTTCCGATCCGCCTATTTTCACACTAAAGGTTTCCACTTCCCCTTTAGGACGTTGGCGTACAGGATAAACGGTGTGCAGATCGGCAAAGACTTCAGCAATGTCTTCACCGGTGATGGTTTGCATCAAGTCCATCCAATGAGTGCCGATATCGGCAACCGCACGTAATTCTCCCCCTTGTTCAGCCAAAACCCGCCAGTTGTAATCGGTATCATAAAAAAGCCAATCCTGTACATAACTTCCATTAATCAACCGAATCTCCCCCATATCACCACGCTGAACCATCTGCCGCGCTTCCAGATTGAGGGGATAGAATCTCACGTTATAACATACCCCGGAAGCCAGGTTCTTTGATTTGGCCAGACTAACCAGTTCGCTGGTTTGGCTGGAATTCATAGCCAACGGCTTTTCACACATCACGTGTTTTTCAGCCTCGAGCGCTTTCCGCGCCATGTCATAATGGAAGATGTTTGGAACACAAATATGAACGCTTTGCACCTCAGGATCAGCCAGCAATTCATCATAATCTCTATACGCCTTATCAAGGCCAAAACGCCGCTGGGCTCTCTGCGATTCATCAAGATCACATCCCAACACACCTTTTACGCGTATTCCCAACCGGCGAAGGGCTTCCAAATGCACAGGCCCAATCAAACCTTGCCCCACAACTGCCGCAGTGATATTGTAATAAGACATGCGCTTACCTCCCCAAACTCTAAAATTAACAGCAATTCATTATCGATCAAAGACCCTAAAATGTCCACATGTTCAAATAAAACCGCCCCCGATCTTTTTTAAGAGCAGGGGCAAAATACGCGTGTTATTGCTCCAATAAATATTGGGTGTCAGACTAATGAAGTTCCATCCCCCTCCCAAGATTTTGGCTGACATGTTAGTGATAAATTCAATGTTCTAACCCTTTCAATCCTTTTAAAATACCTTCCAGGATCATCTTTTGCATCTCTTGGGCGGATTTTTGAATTTCTTCAACAGATTTTTCCACGTCTTTTTCACGCTTGGGTTTATCCTTCTTTGGAGGTTTGGGCTTATCAAATAGCTTTTTATCACCATCTTTTTTTGAGGGATGTGGAGGAGTAGTAGGATCTGGTTGAACACGGGGAACGGGATGATGTGGAAATGGTTGAAAATGAGGTGGTTTGGGAATACTTTGCTTGATCAATTTAATTATATCCTCACCATGCTTTTCCATAAATTGATTATGTATCCCCACTAACAACATAACCAATCCTTTAGGAATGCGGAATTCAACTTCCGGCTGATTTTCACCAGCAGGGCGAACAAATACATGAATGGCATGGCCATCCGATGCATGAGCCTCATCGATTTCTTCCACCCACACATTTGCCCGAACCTTTCCATCAACGCGAAGTAAATCCTTGGCGTTCATTGCTTTAAGATCATCTATCAAACCATCAACCAATTGGCATACAGTCTCCTTGCTTTCAACCATGGCGGATGATACTGACATTTTAAGCACTTCGAACATACTGACCGGAACACTGGCATGGATTTCCGTTCCATCAGGGGGATGAATTTCAGCCTTGATAACAAATTCTCCCGCCTGGGCTGTGTACGATCCTATACACAAAGTCAACATTGCCATACAGATGATTCCTGCAAACCACTTTTGATATCTCATATTCTTTCTCCTTTTTATAGTTGATTGGGTGATACTTGTATTACGAAATGAAGGTGAGAAACTTTTAATCCAATTGATAAAACCTATATTAAATATGAGTACGATCTTCATACACACCTTGCCGTTTGTCTTCCTTTCAATCAAAATGGGTGTTACGATTAACCAAAAAGTAATAATAAGGAGATGAATCCATGAGACGCCTTATCACCACCCTTTTTATACTCACATTCTCATTTAATGCATTTGCTCATTTTCCCATTTTCATCCATGACACCCCCTTTGCTGAGCTTAACAAAACCGTCAATCTTTTCTTTGGCGACGGCCATCCCTATGAACATGAATACGAAGATGCTCCCAAACCAGAAAAAGTGATGGCGATTCCACCTTTTGGCCAACCGGAGAATATCACGGATCAATTAAAGCAAGCCAAACATAAAGCAGGTGATAAAGAAGTAACAGTCTGGAAACTAGCTTATCAGCCCAAATTAAAAGGGGATACGATTATCGCTTTAAATGCGGAGAAAGTGCTTGGGCGGAATAACCAGGCGTACCAGGAATTCACTAAACTTCTCGTTCATGTTGAGCGTGAAGACGGTTGGGATCAACGAACCGGCCAACCTTTGGAAATCGTCCCCCTTACCCGCCCCTATGGCCATGTGAGTGGTTTTGTCTTTACCGGTAGATTGATGAAGGGTGAAGAACCGGTTGCGAATGCGGTCGTTGAAATCGAACAATATCTCAACCGCCAACCTGATTTAAACAACCTGCCACCAGATGTCATGATCACACTGACCACCAAGACGGATATCAACGGTTATTTTTCCTATTCCCTCCCCCGTCCAGGATGGTGGATGATGGCATCTTATGTTGAAAATGTTGGCGAGGTTGAAAAAGATGGTGAGACCTACCAGATTAATGGTACGGCTCAAATCTGGCTGCACGTTGAAAAACCATTTGAACCATTAAAGTAAATGGTGGACAATATTACTTGCATTTGCATACAAAAAGTTCCCTTGTTCCAGCATCCCATCCTTTTACAATGAACTTTTGTACTTTTTTGAAAAGAATTCATTGATTAAAGGAAAGGTGACCTATGCAAATTGCAGCGGCAGGCGCTGATTTTCAATCGATTGACGATAATCTTAATCAAGTTTTAACGACAATTCAAAATACATTCAATGGAACAGCTCCTCACATCGGTTTTTTGTTCGTAAGCAGTCATTTTCAATCTGATCTTCCTAGTGCGGTTTCAAAAATAAAAGAACAAACGGGTGTCTCCCATTTGGTTGGTTGCACGTGTGAAAGCGTAATCGGCCCGGATAACGAATATGAAGAAAAAACCGCGGTCTCTCTCTGGATGGCATCTTTCCCCAACTCACAGATATCATCCTTTCATCTCTCCAAAGAGGCAATCAAAAATGCGAATTCCCGACAGGATTGGCAATCACTTTTCAACTTGGAAACCGACGCCAATCCCCAGATATTTTTGCTTGGTGATCCTTTCACAACCGATGTTAATTCTCTGCTAAGCGCCATCAATGAACACTTCCCCGGCTTCCCCATCATCGGTGGGATGGCCAGTGGAGCCGGAATGCCAGGAGAGAACCTGTTAGTCCACAATGAACAATCCTTCAATGAGGGAGCAGTCGGTATCACATTAACCAATGGTGTAACGGTAGATACAGTGGTTTCTCAAGGCTGCCGGCCTGTTGGTAAGCCTTATATGATCACGCAGGGTGAATTTAACGCTATCCAACGTCTGGGCACAGATTCCCCTTTGCAAGCCATAAATGAAACATATGAAAATGCATCTGAAATTGATCGTAAATTGATGGAACAAGGCCTATTCATTGGACGAGTGATTGATGAATACAAAGAAGAATTTAAACGCGGCGATTTTCTTATTCGTAATTTAACCGGGGTGGATAAAGAAACCGGCGCAGTAACGGTTATGGACCGTATCTCACCCGGCATTACCGTTCAGTTTCATGTCCGTGATGCCGAAACCGCTGACGAGGATTTACGCATGATGCTTGAAGCCCAATCCCAGCCAACCCCCGCGGGAGGTCTTATCTTTTCGTGTAATGGACGTGGAACCCGCATGTATTCTGATTCGAACCATGATCTGCAGCTGGTACAAAAAATGTTGGAATCCCCTCCACTTGCCGGCTTTTTCTGCGCGGGAGAACTAGGTCCAATCGGTGGGAAAAATTTCATCCACGGCCATACAGCCAGCATTGCCTTGTTTCGGGAAGGAAAGAAATAATACTCAGTCATTAACCGGCTCTACTGGATCAGGTTCAAAACCCGGTTGATCTTTGCTGGTTACAATTGAATCATCGATCCACGAAAAATATTCATTGTTGGAATACACTTCTGCCTGTTTGGTATAACGCCGATACAAGCGCTCTGACAGAATGGCGATATGATAAACCGGTTCACCCGGTTGAACGGCTGGCATTGTGGTCATCCCTAATACAATCCCAAAGACGGGGGATATCAACAAATTGCGTTCATACCCAAATATATTAAAATTGGTTGCCAGATATTGCCCTTTATAAACAAAATCCCCCGGTTTGGCATGAAAGGTTAAAAATCCCCCCCGGTCCGAACGCACCCATGTGGTCTTTTTTATGGTGATTTGGTAAGGCGGTTTTTCCGTTTCTCCTTCCATCATCCCCATATGCTTTAAAACATTCATACAACCACGAACACCAATTTCCACTACACTGGTTTCAAAACGCCAGACTTCGCCCGCTTCCAAAATGATGGTGGAAATCCCTTCCTTCACTGCTGTACGCCGCAAAGATCCTTCCGGCCCTTTGGAATCCACAATCAGTTCACATCCAAAGGCTTTGGCCAGTTTTTTTACCTCGGGATTCGACAGATCGGCACGCACATTGGGGTAATTGATTCGTTGTATCGCCGCGCTGTGGAAATCAATTCCATAATCACATTGGCTAACCACTTCCTTGAAAACAGCATGGGCGAGCCTGCTGCTCATGCTGCCATTGGGTGAGCCTGGAAAACAGCGATTCAAATCCCGCCGGTCAGGGAGATAACGGGAATGGTGTTCCAAACCATAGATATTCACAACAGGAACACAAATTAAAGTTCCTTTACTTATCGCAGGAGGCTGATCATATAAAAGTTCACGAATAATCCCAATCCCGGTTAATTCATCACCATGCAGCGCACCAGTAATAAAAATACGCGGCCCTCGAGTTTTAGCCCGAATAACACGGATTGGAATCGACACGGTCCGGCCTAAATAGGACTCACTAAATTCCAGATGTATATCACGCACTTCGCCACGGCGAATGCGATAACCTGCCACACTTAGGGGCTTTGGCTTTTTGCTAAGATGTTCTTTCAATATTTTTCTTCTTCGATTTCTTTCTTTTTGGTTTACGCTCGGGGATTAATGAACGTAATCCCTGCAACTCGCCATAACACAACAACTCATCCCCCGGCATGATGATTTCCGAGCCTTTGGGATTAGGGATGATGGATTTGTTCCGTGTTATATGAATCACTAGCAGATCGTGATCGTATAGAGGTGTTTCCCGCAGTGGCTTACCTTCCACCTCGGGCATGTTATGAACCCCAAACTCAGCGATCCCATATCCAGCCGCTAAACGCAAACGCTGGCGCAAATCCACATCCGGAAACAACACCTGATGTTCGATATCTTCAATAATCGCTCCAGCCACATTCACCCCGGTCACCGTTTCGATACCTTCAAGACCTGGTGATGAATTAACCTCCATCACTTGAGGACCATCGTTCGATTCCAACATATCCACGCCCGCCACTTGCAAACCAATAATTTGGGCGGCCCGAATAGCGGTATGTTCAAATTCTTTATTTAAGGACACAGCCTCTGTCCTTCCCCCTCGATGAACATTACTTCGAAATTCATCGCCGGATGTTGCCTGGCGGCGCATGGCCGTCACGACCTTATCACCCACCACGATCGCTCGAATATCACTCCCTTTACTTTCCTTAATAAACTTCTGGATCAAGACGTTTTGGCGAGCGCTTTGAAGGGTTTCGATGATGGCTTCTGCAATCTTTTCCGTCTCCGCCAAAATCACTCCGACTCCCTGAGTCCCTTCCAGCACCTTTATGATAACCGGCGCCCCCCCTACCCGGCGAATGGCGGGTAATACATCGGTTTTATCACGCACAAAGGCAGTGGGTGGAATACCGATATCGTGGCGGCTTAATATCTGTATAGCTCGTAACTTATCGCGTGAACGGGCAATCCCAATTGAGTCGTTGAGGGTAAAAATACCCATCTGTTCAAATTGCCGAACCACCGCCAAACCATAGAAGGTGATTGAGGCACCAATACGTGGAATGATGGCGCTATATGTCGATAAACGCCTATTGCGATAATAAAGTTCCGGGCTTTCTTCCTCGATTCCAATGGAGAACTTCAACGTATCAAGCACGATGGCCTTATGTCCACGCCGGGTTGATTCTTCTTTCAGCCGGCGAGTACTATATAATTTAGGCTGTCGAGATAAGATGGCGATCTTCACGGTTTTATCCTTTTAGGAGGCTTATCATCATTTAGTAATTCACGCTTGCTGACATCAATGATGAAATCCTTTTCAAGCGCCCGGCGGCCCAATAACATACGAAACAGCATTGTTTCCCGGGAAACCAACGAAAATTCTATCTCTTTGGATACAGGACCAATGCGCACCTGTGTTTTAACAAAATATCGCATAGTAAAGTGGCCCGTACTTGATCGCACCCGAGCGGTCTTCAATAAGGGAGCACACACACAAACTCTTTTTTGGGGATTCTTACGGCTCAAAACCACTTCGAAGCGCAGCTGATTATTGGGTAACTTTTCCAGCTTATCGACATGCAACGCACTGGTTCGTGCTCCCGTGTCGATCTTGGCTCTCAAGCCTTCGATCTCCCATTCTGGAAAATCAACATGCTCCACCCATCCAATGAGTACTTTTTCCTTTGTTTTCTTTGATCCCATTCCTCAATTCAGCCGTTTCTAAAATTCAACAGACCATTCTATGATTGACCTCAACAGTTGTTGAGTCATCATTTAGCCGTTCATCAATAATAGGGTGGAAAATACCTCATAAATCAATTGACAGTATTATAACAGGCTAATATTAACAGGAAGGCCGCGATGAAGACAAAACCCTATTTTAACAATTACAATGACATTCATTATTCAATATCAAATGATTCCAAAGCCTCGTCTTTCGAATCAAAAATCTGGACTTTGCGATAAAACGGGGCCGTTTTAACCACATTGGCAATCTGTTTCGACATGCAACACAAGGCTACAGAGGATTTTCTCGATAATTCTTCTATCGGTTTACTTAAAATATTGAGATTAGAATAATTGACCTTTTCAACCCGGCGGAAATTAATCACTACATTCTTTTTTTGTTCTTCCATCAATGTTTGAAGATAAAATTTTAAATCTTGCGCTCCATCCAAATCCATGATCCCTCGCAATGATATCTCCACGATATCCGAACCATGTTCTTTTTTTGTGATCTGAAACATGAAGGGCTTCTCCTTTATACCAGTCTATTCTTTCGATTCAATGCAATGGATAACTATCCAATTGTATACTCAAATTTCAAATAGGACATTAAATCTGAGTTCAAAAAGCAACATCCTATCAAGAGTGAAATACCTTTCAGCATCCCTTTATTGAAAGATTTTATTTAATTTAGCACGAAAATCTTTCAAAAATAGATCAAATTTTCAATATTTTTCTCCCACTATCATCACTCTTTCGAATAATTTCTACGTTGAATGAAAAAAATCGCTTTGTTCGGCTTTATTAAAATAATATTACCTCGTAAAATATAACAATATAGTGTTTTTTCGGTCCTCGCTTTCAAACGAATCGATAAAACAGTTTTGTTAATATGTAAGTGATCTGCCATTTGAAGCACTATTCCCCTCCCAAAATTGGAAGGGTCTAGGGGAGGGTTGATAAAAATATGGTGAGTAAAATCCTTTAACCCCCTCCTGACCTCCTCCATGTCATTGGGGGAGAAATAGAGGCACCAATTTAAAGTTTTCAATTCTTTTCCATTTCATAGGGCTGACATGGGACTAAAAAAATTTTCAAACTAGTACGAACGTTATGTAATTGACATATTGTCTCAATCAATACAATGCACACAACAACATTGGGAACCCATAACAATAAGCAAAATGCTTTGATCACGAAAGATATGACAACCGTTCTGGATAAAACGGCTTTAAAGCATTTATCATTTACCGAGTTAGCAGGTACCGATTCCATTTGGAAAATCAATACCCAATCCTATGAGACCATCCGGGCAATACTGGCCAAACAAGAAGCACGCCTTCGTAAGTTATATCCAACTGAAGATTTAACCTGTATCATATCCGGGAAGGGCGTATATTGGGTTGATCAAGCCGGATTCAAGGAATTTATAGGGCCTTTAAACAAAACTGTCACCCAGTTAAGGGAACAAGGTCCCCTTCCCATCCAATACTGCACCACAATGGAATTACTTGCCTGTTTTACAGATAACCTCCGCCGGTTGATTCTTGCCTCGGCCCATGACAGTGTCCTCTTAGACTATTTAAGCATCTATTTAGGCCCTTACAATCAATTTGTATCCCGTGAATTTCAAACTTCCCGTGATCGTATTTATCAATTTTTTTCAGAATTTGAAGAAATCGCCCCTAATATGGAATGCTTTTATAACCAGGATTCCACTTTATTCGAACGATGCCGCATCACTCGCCAAATGATTGAGCAAGGGGATATTACAGAGAAAAATTTGGGCTACCAGCTCGATCAACTTAAGTATGCGGAAGAGATATTATTAGAACGCTGTCAAAAAGAAGTTCCCCTTTTCCAAAAGCGGGTTGAATCCTTTTTCCAACACATCCAACAATGCCTTCGGCAAAGTGAATGCAGTCAATTGCATCGAGCCAACCGTTGGGAGATGACCTTCAGTTTTACAGGTAACCCACCACTCAGCTATCGTAAATACTTACTCATGGCGGTAGTTGAACAAGATGGCTTCAGCAGCATGGTGACATCACGTGAACAAGAAATGGGGCGGACGGATTTTGGGAAAGAAGCCCTTCAGGATAATCAAGACCTGACACAGCGAATCCGTACCCACATGGCTGAAATTACAAAACCTGGCAAGGCTGGACAAGCCCTGACAGATGAAGAAATACAACAACTGATCCGTCCAGTTGTCAACGAGCAGGCAGCACTCGCTTCTTCACACCGAAAGAAATCACAAGACGGATTTAAACGAATGGCCTTTCATACCAAAAAGAACCAATAAAATCCTTTTGTTATACCTCTTCAGGGATCACATACGGTTCACGGTATTTCCGCTTTAAAAGCATATTGGCACGTTCATCATCCACGAATTTCTCATTTTCTCCGTCAAACACAACCTTTCGCCTGCCAGTACGATAAGCGATGTTGCCTGTATGAACCATGATTGCACTGAGATGCCCCTCTTCAATATCCGCATTAGGGCGCTGGCGTGTTCGAACACATTGCAGAAAATTTTCTCGATGAGGTGCATCGGGAAAGCGGCCGTAGGCTTGCTCAACCACTTCACCATCGTTGGTAAACACCTGCCATCCGCCACCGTGCCGGCCAATGATCATCAAACCTTCCGTCCCATAAAGTTCAATCCGCGTTGAGTTTTGAGGCCAATACGGAAACTTGTCACTTTCACGCAGCAACATCGGTGTTTTCGCCATATAGGGTGCATACTGCGTATTTTCAAAGGTGACCACCATGTCATCAAAATCAAAGGTGGCAACCTGTGTATCAGGAACCTGGCGCTGATCATCAAACGCGTAATTCCCTCCCGTGCAATGGGCGGCTTTGGGAGTTCGCTGATTAATCAGCATACGCGCCAAATCAATTTGATGTATCCCATCGTTGCCCATATCCCCCCCACAGAAATCCCATAAAAACAACCACCCTTTATTCATAATATTTCCACGATAGGGACGCAAGTCGGCAGGTCCTAACCACAAACTCCAATTCACCTCATCAGGAGCATCCATCATCGGTGCAAGTTTGAAAGGGCTTCCGGATTTTAGATTATATATTTTACACAGATGAATTGTCCCCAGTTTTCCACTTCGCAAATAGTCAATGGCTTGATGAGCATACGGCGCACTTCGGCTTTGAGTGCCCACTTGCACAACCCGCTTATATTTGCGCGCCGCTTCGACCATCTTGCGTCCTTCCCAAATATTGTGGGAAGCTGGTTTCTCAACATAGACATCTTTACCAGCCTGACAGGCTTCAATGGTTGGAATAGCATGCCAATGGTCCGGGGTAGCCACAATAACGGCATCAACATCCTTGTCATCGATAATTTCTTTATAATTGCTAATCTTTTTGATCGCGGGGTTATGCTCGTCTTTAAGCATGGTATGTAGATCCGCACCACGACGCATGTCAGGATCACACAAATAGGCGATTTTGACATTCTTTTCCCGCGCGAAACCACGTGTCAGGGATGAGCCACGCCCTCCGATACCGATCACTCCAATATGAATGGTATCATTGGCTGATTCACTTCGGTTCTGAATTAAAAACGTCCCCAGCGCGGTTCCGGCGATTCCTTTTCCACTCTGTTTCAAAAAACCACGTCGATTTTCCTGCATTTTCACTCTCCCATCTTTTATTCGTAAGTAATCAGACATTTGAGGTACCATTCCCTCCCAAGCCTGGGAGAGGCTAGTGGAGGGTTGATAAGAAAACGTTGAGCAAAATCTTTTAACCCCCTCCTAACCACCCCCATTTCATTGGGGGATGAAGAGTGGAGTTTTCACTCCCATTCTACTTTATATGTCTGACACGTTACGTTTATTCTTATATTCTTAATGTACAATAGTTTTAAACTCAGATAATGTTACATAGGGATCTGGGGGATCACCCAGCTCATCATAAATCGCATCCGCTTCGCTGAAATCTTCATCATCGGTATAACTGCTTTTTGTAATCAGACACGGAAAACCAGCGGCTTTGGCCGCTAACAAACCGTTGCGGCTGTCTTCAACCACCACACATTCATCTGGATTCAATTGAAGTTTCTCTTTCGCCAGGTTATAAATTTCCGGATCAGGTTTCTTTTTCGACACCATATCTCCAGCAAAAATTCCACTAAAATGAGCCTTTCTTCTTTCGCCCAGCAATCTCTCAACAACCAGAGTGACGGCCCGTACATTCGAGGTTGAGCACACCGCCAAAATAACACCTGCTGAGATGGCTTCATCCACAATTCGTTCAACTCCCGGACGAAGGGGTAACTGCCCGCTTTCAATGATTTTCATAAACAAATCGGTCTTGAGCAAATGCAGTTCTTGAATGAAGGCGTCTCTATCCTCAACACCTGCAGGCCATCCATTCTGTTCAAAGTAATGGCGCATGCGTTCCTTGCCACCGGCAATTTTAAGTAATTTCCCATAGAGTTCCACACTCCATTCAATGCCCAAACCTTTCTCCGCAAAGGCCTGATTAAATGCAACTCGATGGCCGTCCCGTTCGGTATCAACTAATACACCGTCACAATCAAATAATATGGCTTTTAACATTTTGCTGCTCTCTTATCCATACACTTATCATTGAGATTGTCTCAAAACTCTTCCAAATACCGGCCGTGCCACAACATAGGGCGAACACACAGGTTCGCCCCTACAATATGCAGGGGTTGACCCAATGTCATTAAGTTATAGGGGATGGCGAGGCTCCCGCCGAGCCGTTTTACGTGGAAACGGCTC
>CAZFER010000029.1:0-32255 GCA_964517495.1 uncultured bacterium
ATTTTTTGGGAGGAATATGTATATGAATAAACGAATCAACGCAGGATTGTGCTTGTTTGTCCTCATTGGCTTGGTATCGATACCGGTGCAAGCCCAGGGGATATTCGACGGCACAGCGGACTGGGAACTTACCGGAGCCGATAATGTAAAAGCAGAAGGAAGTGTGGATTTTTCCGGTGGCGTTTACACACTGGAAGGCAACGGTGACGATGTATGGGGAAACGCGGACGAAGGCTTTTACGTTTACACGACGAAAAGCGGATCATGGTCAATCGAAGGCCAGGTTTATTGGATTGATACCACCGGCCAGGATTGGGCTAAAGTCGGTGTCATGATTCGTGAAAAAGCCGAATTACCAGGATCAAAAACCTATTATGCCCTGTTGCGTGGGGCGGTATTAGGTGACCGGAGTGATGCAGCATGGCGTTCCAGTGAAGGGGGAGGTTCAAGCAGTGTCCAAATCTTTGAAGAACCTGATGTGCCAGTAGAAGCCGGACTGGATGGTACGCTAGGACTACGAGTTACCCGAGTAGTCGAAAAGGACCTCTTCTTCATGGAATATTCCTGGGATATGGAAGAATGGTTCTTCGGCCATAGTATGACCATGGAAATGGCGGACGAAGTTGCTTATGGGCTTTTTATCACCAACCATTTCAATGATGAGTTGCTGGCTGTCGCCGAGGTATCCAATGTCGAATTGAATGAATTCTCCGGTGTCGTGGCTACCCGCTCTTTCTCTTCCGGCATTTACACCGGCGGTGAAACCATTGAAGCCACTATTGACCTGTTCAATCCGAGTTCCTCAGCCGTCACAGCGGATGTCTCCGAATTGGTGGATCCCTTCTTTGACATCGTGTCAGCCGATAACGGTGGGAACATTTCCGGAAGCGACATTACCTGGAGTGTCTCAGTACCAGCAGGTGAAACTGTCACAATAGGTTACACCCTAAACGCCCCGGATTCCTTTGAAGGAAAAGGCACCTGGGACGGGAATGTGAATGGTATGCCAATTTTTGGAACGAGCACAATCAGTGGAATTCTACCCCTCGTTCTCGAACACAAAAAAGAAGTTCCCTTCCTGACCAACGAAATCACCCTGGATGGTGAAATTGGCGAGGATGAATACGCGGGAGCGACATCCTTCACCTTTGATGTGTCTGATCCGGATAATCCTCCAGGAACGGTGATGAATGGAGGTTCGTTGACCTCACATGGCATGACCGTTCATCTGCTGCATAACAATGATTACATTTATGTGGCGCTTGATGTGGTTGATCCGGTTGTGGATTACACCTCGAATGATACGGGGGATGTTTGGCGCAGTGATTCCTCCGAACTATATCTGGATGGTAACCTGAGCCGGCTTTCCACCAAGGAGGGAAATGCCTTGGGACCTCAGTTAACGGTCCAAGCCAATGGCGCACGGACAGCTGGCAATGATGCACCCACGCCAATTGAGTTGAGCAATGGCGGCCATTATTCCGAAGATGGTGCCTATTGGAACTATGGTGCCGCAGAGGATGCCGATGGATACAATGTTGAGTATCAGCTCAGCAAAGCCCAAATGGTCGATCCTCTCGATCGAACATTACTTGGCTTTGACATCCTTATGAACGACGCTTCTAACACAGGCGACCGCTCCGGAAAATGGGGCTGGTTTAATGTCGGTGAAGACGGCGCTGTCGGTGAATTCTGGAATGATGAAACCGGCTGGGGCTTGATTGAACTGATGGAAGGAACGTCAGTATCCGAATGGACATTGTATTAATTGTTTGATTGATTGATTATTCATAAAGTATTGGCGGGGGTGATGAGGTGTTTTCATCACCCCCGTTTTTCTTTATAATCGAATAACCGTAATATGTCAGTCACAAGAAGTGGAAAGAGCGTAAAAACTTAATAATCTGTCCCACTATACCTCCCCCAAAGAAATGGGATGGGTAGGAGGGGGTTAAAGGATTTGACTCACCACATTCTTATCAACCCTCCCCTAGCCCCTCCCCGTCCTGTGAGGGGGATGGTGCATCAAATGGCTGACCACTTACGAATAACCAAACTGCTGGGGGAATCAAATCATGATAGGAAATCATCCAGGCATTGTCCTTTTTTCTTTACTGCTCATTTGTTATTTATCTCAACTCTCAGTTGCATATGAATCGGCAGAATTAGATGAATTGATCCGTACGATTCGACAAAAGAATCCCAACAACGCTTTGGAACAATTGAAAAGCATTGATTCACCAATAAAAGAGAATGATAAACAAAAACTCCTCAAAGCGATCGAATTTGCTGTTCCCAATGTGGAATGGATGCCCTTTCTAAAGAAATTACATGAGAATGAACCCAATGATATTGAATATATTTATCAAATTGCACGCGCTTATTGGCGATCAGGTGAAGACCAGGCTGCCATGGAATGGGGGGAAAAAGCCTTTAGACAAGCACAAAAGGATGAGAACATGCTTTATCGAGTAGGCGCATTGGCATACGCTGCCAATCACTACGAAAAAGCGCAACAATGGCTTGAGCACTTGCTCGACATTAATCCTCAGCATGAAGATGGATGTTTTTTGATGGGGACCATTCATTCAAGATTGGGCAAACTGGATGAAGCTAAAAAGCGATTGAAAACCATTGTGGAAGATAATCCCAAACACTATATGGCCTTTTTTGAACTGGGAAAAATCGCTAACCGCGAAGGGGCAAGTCAACAAGCGGAAACGTATTTATTGAAAGCATTGGAAGGCTATCCATTCTTTTTCGAGGCTGTCAATGCATTGTTGGTGGCTTTGGCGCGGCAAGAAAAGAAGAAAGAGTTGGAAAAGTGGAAAAAGGTGTATGATCAATTAAGCCAATGGGATGATACCAAGTTAAACCGGATGTGGTATGCGTTTCGCAATCCTAAAACGATCCCATCCAGCCATGCCCAAGAGCTGGCAATGGAACTCAGCCGAATCGGGAGAAACGAGTTGGCTGAACGTTTTTTGGAATATCGTATTCGAGCATCATTGGCACAGGATCCAGAGAAACTTCTGTTAGCTCGCCTTCATTTTAATCAACGAAAATTCAAGGAAGCACTTGCCCTGGTCAAACAAATACAAACGAAAGAGATTACCCAATCCATTGGGTATGCCATTATCAAATCGGCTTCCTTGCTTTATAGCGGACAAATGGATGAAAGCCGCCAGTATTATAATAAGGTCAGCGAGCGTTTTCCCGACAATCAAACATTAAAAGCTCTGGGAAAGCAAATCGCCAGCGTGGAAAGCGAAGCAAACAAAACAGATATTCAATCCTCAACCGATGAAGTGCGCTCCTTTTCCTTTGTCGACCGTACCAAAGAAGCGGGACTGGATGGTTTTCGCCATCGTTTGGGGCATCCCGATAAAAAGTGGATAACAGACGCGATGGGCTCCGGTGTGGCAGTGGGCGATTTTGATAATGATGGTGATGATGACATCTATTTTGTAAATGGACGGCCTGATTTGTACCACGAGGATCCTCAATACCAAAATGCTTTATTTGAAAACCAAAATGGCCATTTTACGGATATTACCGAAAAAGCCAATGTCGGTGATTTGGGATTTGGCATGTGCGCCCTGTTTGGCGATATCGATAATGACGGCTGGCTGGATTTATTTATAGGAAATGTTGGGAAAAATCGCATTTATAAAAATAATGGAGATGGCACCTTTACTGATTGGACAGAACAGTCCGGTATCGAAGATAAAGGATACGCTGCTGCCGCGGCGTTTGCGGATGTGGATCAGGATGGTGATCTCGATCTTTATATAGGAAATTATGTGGCGTTTGATCCACAAAAGCATGGGAAAATGCGTACCAACTATTATGGTTTAAAAGTATTCATTGGCCCCTTGGTCATGCCCCACCAACCGGATTGTCTGTATATCAACCAGGGGAATGGAGTATTTGTAGACAAAGCCGATGAAGCCCAGATCAATGTCTCTGAAGGTCGGGCAATGGGTGCGGTCTTTTTTGATTTGGAAAATGATGGTGATTTGGATTTGTATGTTGCCAATGACTCAACCTATAACCATGTTTTAACCAATCAGGGAGACGGAACCTTTGAAGATCACAGTTTCATGTCGGGAGGAGCTTTTACCGAAAGTGGCATGGAAAACGCCAGCATGGGGGTATCCACCGGTGATTATAACAATGACGGCTTTCTGGATTTATTTATCACCTCATACGAACGGCAATCCGACGTGCTTTTGCATAATGAGGGCAACGGATATCTCACTGATGTCACCTCGCAACGCAATTTGAAACAGAGCGGACGTATGCGAATTACATGGGGAACCCTGTTTTGTGATTTTGATTCTGATGGGTGGTTGGATATTTTTACGGCAAACGGCCATCTCTATCCCCAGGTTGATGAGCTCGAAGGGGATTTACGTTATAACCAGGGATTTTCGTTTCATCGAAATTTTGGCCCCCGTTATCAAGAAATAACATCTCAATCCATTCCGGATGATTTCCAGCTTCAGAGTGGCCGGGGCGCCGCCTTGCTGGACTATGATCAAGATGGTGATATGGATGTTATCGTCAACAATATTGATGACCAACCCCTTCTACTGGAAAACCGCACTCCCCCCGGCAATTGGCTGCAGATTAAACTGATAGGAACTTCGGCACAATGTTTTGGTACATATGTGATTTTGAAATCCGGGGATAGGGAATGGACACGTTTTGTAGATGGTGGTTCGGGCTATTTATCTCAAAATAGCAGCATTTTACATTTTGGGCTTGGAGAGAGAGAAACTATCGATTCGATCACCATCAAATGGCCCAATCAAGAACCACAGGTAATTCAGCCGGGGAAGATCAATCAACGGCTTGAGATTACCCATCCATAAATATAACATCATGGTCCCCATACATCGATATCACCATTTGATGCCAATCCATTGGTGGTATCGTAAGGGAATCCATTATCCAAATCCTTGTCCGGTCCAACCGATCGGATATGCCATGCCAATCCACCGGGCAATGCGACTTCACCTGAAGTGATGGGGGATGTTTTTAAGTAGGAATTGTAGGAATTGTAGTCGGCCAAAAACCAATTGGGTTCATGCTCTCGTGAGACATAATGAAAATAACCCGCCGCATATTGGGGATTAAATTTTTCGCCAAAGACATCTTTGGGAAGAACCGATAAATAGGCGATGGGAGTGGTCAGCCGTTTTAAACGCGGTGGAGTAACCTGGCTTTCGGGATAGGAGTTTTGGTCCAATCGGTATTGCTCTAAGGCATTGCCTTGACTGCGAATATCCGCCATCACCCTTGCGACTTTTGCTCTTACCTGCGCATTAAGGAAGTTGGGCACCGCAATAGCCGCTAATATTCCAATGATCGCTACCACAATAAGTAATTCAATCAATGTGAATCCACGTTTCATATCACAACCCCCGCCTTTTATTGTCTTCGATTAAATTATCTTTGCAGGTTTGCACCTGAAAAGTCAATGGTATTATTAATAAAATCGATTTACCAGCCTTATTTTTTCCTTGCAAGAACAACTAACGAAAGCCCAATAGGCAATCCTGTGGTAAGCACCAGCGGCAATTCACTGCTAAAAATTGCGGTTAGAAGTGAATTCAAGAAGGGATGATGGTGCATATTATCTGCACGCGCCAAGTGGTTTTCAGGTTTTAACATCCATCGCCGAATTTGCCGCCACCATCGCCAGCCAAACGCCATAGGCAATAGCCATGTGTTCATATAGGAGCGATGAATGAGGTTTAAATGGTGTTCGTTAAGCATGGATAACAGTCTGGAGGGTTGATACCGCCGCACATGCTGGTTAATCTCATCATGCTCACCCCATAAAAAGGGGAATACGGGTACGGTAATTAATACAAATCCCCCCTGTTTGCACACCCGTCCAATTTCCTGTAATGCTGCCCCATCTTCTTCAATATGTTCTAACACATCCAATGCGGTGATTAGATCAAAATAGCCATCGGGGAAAGGTAAGTTTTGCAGACAGGCTTGTTTGACACTTTTTTCATTGCGGGAATGGCAAAAACGAATCGCTTCTTCAGATTTATCCACACCTACAACATCACCGAATTCAGTGAGTAAAGACAGGTTGATCCCCGTGCCGCAGCCTGCATCCAATATTTGAAATGGTTCATGTGTGCCCTTCAAGTACTTCTTCAATAAGGCACGCAATATTCGCCGGCGGCTGACAAACCACCAGTTATTTTGTTCAAATTCAAAATAATCAGAGTAATAATCTTCTCTCACAGCCTATTATCCCTGTTGGCTCATTCATTAATAGCCATTTTATCGATCCCTTATCCCATATCAAATTGAGAACAATTCTCAATTCAAGCCCATTTCAGCCGATAATGGCTAAGGATAAGGTGTAAAATTATCATTGGATGTTGTAATTAAATCATAAATATGCAAAGGTTAATGAAACTCTATGGTTAATCTAGCCCTGCTTGATGCCAATTGCATGGATAAATCCAAAAAAATATCCCATACCATCCCGGTTTTTCGGCCATCGATTACTGAGGAAGAAATTCAGGCAGTCACGAAAGTCATGCGTTCGGGCTGGCTGGGTTTGGGCCCCATAACCGAAGAGTTTGAAGATGCCTTGGCGCATGAGTTTGACGCAAAGCATGTGACAACACTTAATTCTGGTACTGCCGCATTACACCTTGCCTTGTATTTGCTAGACCTCAATCCAGACGACGAAGTGATCATTCCCACTATTACGTTTGTTTCCACCGCCCATGTAGTTCGCTACTGTGGCGCCAAGGTCGTATTCGCCGATGTGGAACGCGATACCTTGTGCATCGATGTTGAGGATGTAAAGCGAAAAATAACCGATAAAACCCGGGCAATCATCCCTGTCCATTATGGAGGACATCCCTGCAAATTGGACGAGTTAAACAAACTCATTGAGGGTAAAAATATCACCTTGGTTGAAGATGCCGCCCATGCCTGTGGTTCTTTTTATAAGGGACAAAAGATCGGCAGCCTATCCCCTTTGACTTGTTTTTCTTTCCATGCGGTGAAGAACCTCACCTGCGGTGAAGGGGGAGCAATTATGACAAACAACGATGAGTGGGCCAAGAGACTGCGGCAACTTCGTTGGATGGGAATTTCAAAAGACACCTTCGCACGCACCTCAGAGGATGAGGTTTATGCCTGGCAGTATTGGGTCGATGAACTCGGTTTTAAATATCATATGCATGATATGGGCGCGGCGATGGGATTGGTTCAGCTCAAACGCTTGCATGAAAACAACATGAAGCGCCGCCGCATCATGCAACGATACAATCAAGCCTTTTCCCCTCAATCATGGATTGAAACGCCACCGGAACATATTTATGCCCGCTCATCCTGGCATATTTACCATATCAAACTTGACCAGCGGGATGAGATGATCTCTCACTTAAAACGTAACGGCATCGCCCCTGGTGTGCATTATTATCCAATCCACAAACATCCCTATTACAAATCAATCCATGCGGATTGCCCGTGTGCAGAGACCGTATGGAAACGAATATTAAGTTTACCAATGTATCCCGACATGACGGATGATGAAATTGATAAAGTCATTGAATGTACATTATCATTCCAGACGTAGAAGGAAATAGGGTTGATGGGAATACGTAAAAACCAAAGCATGAATCACGCTATTACGGATTCACTGGAACAAGTAAACAAAACAGAGCATCAACTGCGGGAAATCATCCAAAAGGATTGCGACACTCGCCAACGGGTGGAGCGAATCCAAGGTCAGTTGGATGAAATTAAAACGATGCTGCATTCACTTTTGTGCGATCAGCGGGGTGATCTGAACAAAACCATCTATAACAAGAAAACCGGTACGTGATAACAAGCCAAACAAAAAACATGATCTTAGGGAAAAAAACGACCTTACGCGCTCTTGAAGACCGTGATAACGAACTGTTACGTCAATGGCGTAATCATCCGGAGTTGATGCCCTGTCATTTCAGCGATTTTCCCGTGGCAGAGGCTGATCAACGGCGTTGGTATGAATCCTACGCCCAGCGCACAGATCAACACATATTCATCGTGGAAGATGAGCAAAAAAACGCGGTTGGTTATACCCTTCTAAAAAACATCGACCATAAAAACCGCAATGCGGAGATCGGCATCTACCTTGATCCCAAAGCCCAGGGTAAAGGATTTGGCAAAGATGCCTTTTTGACGTTGATGCGGTTCTGTTTTGCCGAACTGAACATGCATCGGCTATATCTGATGGTGGCTGAGTTCAACCAACATGCCATACGGCTCTATGAGCATTTGGGATTTCAACATGAGGGTCGCTTTAGGCAATGCCATTTTAGCCAAAACGCTTATCATGACATTATCATCATGTCGATTTTGGAAGATGAATTTTCACAATTAGAAAAATAAGTGTGAACTAAATCTCAAGGCCAACGGACTGAAGAAACAATTGACCTAAAAAAACCACGACTGCCGCCCCTTTTAAATAAACACTCTGATCTGCAACAGTGATGGTTAATCGCTCTCCCCCAGTTGTTTTCACTTCAACCTTGCGATCTGTTAAACCCAAAGCATGGGCAATATACACCGATGCACATGCCCCGGTTCCACAAGCGTATGTTTCCGCTTCCACGCCCCGCTCGTAGGTTCTTAAGTCCATATGGCTGCGGTCAAGCACTTGAATGAAATTTGCATTGGCCCCAGCCGGAGCGAACTGCTCATGGTAGCGAAATTCTGCCCCCAACGTTTTGACATCCAAACTCCACACATCTTCATTGATCAATACCACATGAGGGACACCCGCCACCACATAATGGGCTTCGCATGTAACCCCTTTTAAATCAAGGGATAAGTTTAATTGAAGATCATGGGGGGGCATCAGTTGAACTTCGACCAAGCCGGTCTCTTCAAAGACATGCGCGCTAACCGGTCCAGCATCAGTACCCAAGGTGAATTGAGCAGGAACCATTCCCAATTCATAGGCCAGACGTGCGGCGCAGCGGGAGGCATTGCCACACATTTCCGCACGAGAACCATCTTCATTATAAAAGTGCCACACAATATCAGCCGAATCACTATTGGAGGCATTCTCCAGGAAAAATATGCCATCGGTTCCCACTCCAAATGAGCGTTGGCAAATCTTTTTGGCCCATTCCTGCATATGAATAACCGGAAGGCGCAATTCACGATTATCGATCGCTACAAAATCATTGCCGCATCCATGCACCTTATAAAATGGAATCGACGGTCCGAAGTTACCTGACATGTTCTGGCCTCGTTAATAATGTATTGAGTTTACTTGAATTAAGAAATGTACCACGAAAAAAAAGAAATTCAATATGTTTTTATTTTTTTTAATGATCGACTGTATAATATACTTAAGTATATTAATTCTACAAGGAGATATTACCATGAACGTATTCATATATCTTTTGCTTATAATTACATCAAACTTGATTCATTCACATGATGTGAGTAGTGATACTGAACATTTTTTATCAAAAGCCGAAATCAAAGAATGTCTTGAAGAGGGCTATACGGAACTGTTCAATGAGATCAAGGAAAAAGCGAGGAATAAGGGGAAACCAAACATAAAGGCTCTTCCAACCTATAATGCATACCAAAAAATTGTGATGCGAGTCGAAAATACAATCGAAAAGGGTGTTTTTCCCAGCATAAAAAAAGGAGGGAAAGTAGCTGAATCTTTCCCTGACATTTGCCATGAAATTTTTAGGACTTCTGGATTCAAACGTTCAATTATTAATTTTGGGGGATTCAGTAAAGAAGAATTGGAAACGAATCCCCAAATTCATGAATACATTACCCAAAAGATTTTATATCATTTAGAAGTTGCAAACGCCATCGAGCCTATTTTACCGACACAAGATGAAAAACAATTGATCCAAAAGCAGTTATCCATATTAAAGCCCCATCTATTCCAAATAGCACTTAAAATATTTGAGTCTTTCCCCAAAGTTATTGTAGAGGAAGCAGTAGAAATGAGTTTTAGGCCATTCGAAATGGGGCCTAATAGTGTGCGGCATTCGATTGCAAAACGTCCACTCAATTCAATTCAGATTGATAAGATCATTGAAAATTGGAACAGTTTGGAACAAGAAAAAAAAGAGGAATTTGAAAAGTATAAAATAACGTTAAATTCACCACGATCTCATCCAAAGATTCAAGACGTAAAAAAACGCAATATGGTTTACAGAATTTTAAGAGATTATCTCAAAATCCTGGATCAAGCATTTGATGCTCATCTCCCTGAGAACTTCAAAATCCCTGAAATGCCTGAATTTTTAAAATCGTTTAATAGAAACAGATTAAAAAATGAGAAACCAGAATTGTATGAAATAATATTTGATGCAAAAGAAACGCAGAAATCAATGGAGAAGCATTGCAAACAACGGTGGTCATTGCAATGATTCCTGAAGAGCATGAATTATTTCTTCAGCCGTTTCCTGCATAGGTGATAATTTGAAACGAGATAAGGCAGAAATAAATTCTGCTCGATTCAGGCCAGCTATTTGGGCAGCTTTTTCTTGGCTTAGCATGCCAAGTTCGTACCATTTTATTGCCGCAGCCAGTCTAATATCGTCTGCTAATTCTTCTGGGGATTTATCCAATCCGATCAATATTTCTTCATCTATATCGATTTTTAAAGTTTTTGTCATGTTAGCCCTCCTCAATAGAATCGAGTTATGGATTCCCCCTGACATCCTTTTCTGTTTTGATGGCGTCTTTCACCGATAAAACCTGATTTTGATCCCGCAGGATGTTATGTAATTTTTCGTAATCGATTTTCTGTACGGGGATTTTTTCATCATAGGCCAGTTTGGCGGCTACCCCAGCGCTGTGGCCAAGTACCATGAATACGGGTTCCATGCGGATACTGCCGAACGCCACGTGGGAGGCGGAAACCGCCACCGGCACGATCAGGTTATCGCACTCTGCTTCTTTGGGACGAATGCAGCGGTAAGCGATTTCGTAGGGACCTTTTGGAGGAACCTGGACATCGCCTTCGTTTTCAACAAAACCATCATCGTTGATAAAGCGCTGCACGTTATGGGAATCCATATTGTAAGCGCCCATACCCACAGAATCTTTCTTGGTCAGATTTTCCTGGCAATCATGCTGAGAATGGATATGATCGCTGATCATGCGGCGTGCTTCGCGCACATACATTTGATGAGGCCAACCACCATTATCAGTGAACTCATCTTTCGCTGGCCCCCACTCATTGATAAATTCCTGGATGTGCTTGGGCACATCCTTATGGGTGGAAAGGAAATAGAAAAGACCTTGGGTGTAATGCAGATGGTCCTGATAAATCGCTTCACGCTCTTCATAATCGGCTTCAGGATAATCCCAGCTATTGTTGATGTAATCCGTTGAGATAGGGCCACGGTTGTTGATATCGGTTTTGTTGTTGGGCATCCGTGACCAGATAAACATCTCATCGATTTTTATATCCGGCCTGGCCTTAAGATAACGGCGCAGCAATTCATAGCGCTCGGGTGAATAGTTTGGTGGTTTAACATATTCGCGGCGATTTTCCGGAACATTGGAAAAACACAAGCGCAGGTTATAGGCCTGCACTTTTTTATCACCTTCACCCACTTTACCGGGATCATGGGTGCCGACAAATGGGATTACGTTGCCGTCTTCGTCATAGGGAGAGATATTGACATAAAATTGATGGATGGGGCTATGTTCAGCACGTCCCGCCAGGGATTCATCATATTTATCACGTCCCTCACGTCCCCATGTATAGGAGACACCCGCTTGAGCCATTAAATCCCCTTCGTAAGTTCCATCGATAAACACGACCCCGATAAAAGTATCACCCTGATTGGTTTTAATGGAGATAATTTGATTTTCTCTCATAATCACGTTTTCCAACCGTTGCTGCAAAAAGACATCCACACCCGCTTCATCCAGCATTGTTTTCAAAGTGTGTTCAGCCACGCTGGGTTCAAAACGCCAGGCGATATTTTGCCCGTAATGCTTCCCCACTCGTTGGTAAAACTCACGTGAATAACCACCGATAACGGTGGAGTTCCCCACATCTGTGCGTCCCAACCCGCCTGAGGTCAAGCCACCGATGTGCTTTCCAGGTTCGATCACCGCCACATCCAAACCTTCACGTGCGGCAGCTACCGCGGCAATCGCACCGCCTGAGGTCCCACCGAAAACGACAAGGTCATAGATATGGGTGGCGGCCATCCCTGCAGCAGGGAAAAATAAACTGGTTACTATTAGGACAATTAAGTATTGATTAAAAAACCTTTTTAGCATGGTTCATCTCCAAATTTATATTTGATCAGAAATCCAGTAAAAACTGGATTAGGTTATTATCTCAAATTTCACACAGTTTTGAACTGAAATATCGTTTTGTGGTGATACTTATCACCGGGTTTCAACAAAGTCGTTGGAAATTCTGGCCGGTTGGGGGTATCTGGGAAATGCTGCGTTTCGAGGCAAAAACCATCGCGAGGTGAATAAATCTTGCCCGATTTCCCTGTTTTGCTGCCATCCAATACATTGCCGGTATAAAATTGCACACCCGGTTGGGTGGTATAAAATTCCATTATGCGTCCGGACTGAGGTTCAACCACCTTGCCACCATAAGACAAATGATTTCCATTTTTGTTCAAGACAAAATTGTGATCATACCCTTTGCCGTAATTTATTTGCTCATCATTGGCGTCAATTTGGGAACCAATTGGCTTCAGTTCAGTAAAATTTAAAGGGGTGTCTTTAACGCTGTGAATTTCACCAATCGGGAGCTGCTTTTCATTCATGGGGGTAAATGAGTCAGCATTGAGCATCAATTCATGGTCGAGGATATGACCGTTGCCTTCACCAGCAAGGTTAAAATAAGCATGGTTGGTAAGATTCACATGGGTGGGCTTATCCGTTTCAGCGATGTATTCAATGGTTAACCGGTTATCATTGTCCAGGCTATAGATAACGGTGCATCGCAGATTGCCTGGGTAGCCTTCTTCACCATCCTTGCTAACATAATGCAATTTGAGGACATGTATACCATTTGTATGTGATTCCTCGGCTTTCCACACTTTTTTATCAAAACCGACGATCCCACCGTGAAGCGAGTTATCACCGTTGTTTTTGGCCAATGTATAGACATCGCCATTGATTGAAAATGTGGCGTTACCGATCCGGTTGGCAAAACGCCCGGTGATAGGCCCCAAAAAGGGATGGCCTTCGATATAATCATCCAACGTCTTAAGACCCAGAGTGACATCGGCAAATTGACCATTCTTATCTGGTATTTCCAATGAAACAATCGTTCCACCATAAGTCATGATCTTGACTCGTATGCCGTTGGTATTGCTCAAAGTAAATAAATCAACTAACTCCCCTTCGGGAGTATGACCGAAAGGTTCTTTCGTCATGCTCTCAATAACCTCTTCATAATTTGTGTTTCTGGGGTGTTTGGGACTAAGGTGAACGTTGAGAAATACATTATAACGATAAAATGTTCGATTCAAAACCTCAATATGATATTGCCTTATTCTCATTTTATTTGATATGATAGAAAAAAAGGTCAAGGGGGTAATATCAAATGATCCTGCATGCTTCTATTGTCGGGTTAAAAGTTGCCAATCCAGATGCCCAAAAACGTGAAAAAATCTTGAGTGATTGTAAAAAAGGTGAACTCTTGATGCTCGAGCGAGAATATGGAAATCCACATGATTCCAATGCAGTGGCAGTATTGAGATTAACTCGCGAGAAGATTGGATATGTTTCCAATGAAGCAGCCAAAAAGCTTGCCGAAGAGATAGATACAAAAAAAACACAATTTGAAGCGGTAATTGAATCTATTACCGGCGGTCAAACTGGCTTCTTTGGTTCGCTTTTTGGCTCTAAGGAAAAACCAAAGGAGTATAAAATCGCGATAACAAAAAAATTATAAGTTTTTCACTCTACCACATTTAAATTGAATATGATTTGACGGTTTTTTATCAGATCATAAGCCATTGATTATTTTGAAATTAGTATCAATAATATTCAGGTATTGCTTTTAATGTTCAAATCAATGGAATAGCAACATGAAAATTCAAATTGATCCGTTAGTGGATTGTGTATTCAAAGCGATTTTCGGCCAACCTAAAAATACAATTGCGTTGATCCACTTCCTGAATTCTATTTTGAAATTGGATAAAGCATCTCAAATTAAAAGTGTTACAGTTGAAAATCCCTATAATGAGCGTGAACTTAGAGAAGGAAAACTGACCATTGTTGATATTAAAGCCACCGATGAGAAGGGACACCAATACCAAATCGAAATTCAGCTTGCTGTTTATCCCGCGTTAACACACCGAATTCTTTACACTTGGAGCAGTATATATCATGCCATGATCCAGAAAAGTGAAGACTTTAAAGAGTTAAAACAAGCCATCTCAATTTGGATTCTGGGGGCAAATCTATTCCCAGAGGTGGATGACTATCAGCTTCCCTTTTTCATTTATAATCCCCAATATAAAATATGTTTAACAGACCATTTAATGATTCATGTGATCCAACTTCCGAAATGGAGGTTAAATATAATGGCACAAAGTGAACTGGATCGATGGATGTATTTATTCACCGAAGGGAAAAATATCGACGTCGATAATCCTCCAGAGATATTGCAAACCGAGGAGATGAAACCGGTGCTTGAAACATTAAGAAAATTTTCAGAAAACGAAGAAGATTATCACCTCTATGAAAACCGCCGCATCGCTCAAATGGAAGCAAATACAATCCGGAAGTGGCAAAAAGAAATCGAAGAGAAAAACAAAGAATTAAACAACGAAAATATTGAATTACAGATTCAAAATAAGGCTTTGCAAAACGAGCGTAAATCCTTGTTAACTGAAAAAAAATCCTTGTTAACTGAAAAAAAATCCTTGTTAACTGAAAAAGAATCCTTGTTAACTGAAAAAGAATCCTTGCAGACTGAAAAAGAATCCGTGCAGACCGAAAAAGAATCCTTGCAGAGAGAAACAGAATATCTTCAGACAGATATTAAACAGAAAGATTCAGAGTTAGAACGGTTAAAAGCCTTATTAAAACAGTCCGGGATCGATCCTGATAAAAAGTAAAATTGGGATCTGATATTTATAATTTTAACTCGTTTCTTTGTGCTTCTATTGATATGATTCTCTCTCAAAAGAAAAGGATATTTATATCCAATCTCTTTTTCTAGCCTGCTTGACTTGCCTATTTCTCAAATGTCACAATAAACCAATGTCCTATTATCAAGGAGCGTACTTATGTCTCAAGAAGTTCTAGAACGATCAGTTTATATACTGTTTATCATACTTTCGATCATTCTCTTTATGTATTCCCCAACAGAGGCAGCTTCTCTATCTGTTCAATCTTTGAAATGTGAATACCTTGTCGATCCCTGTGGCGTTGATAAAAATCCACCTCGGCTCAGTTGGATGCTTGAATCCGACCAACGTGGAGTCAAACAATCCGCTTATCATATTCTTGTGGCATCATCGGTCGATCAATTAGCGATGAATGAGGGAGAATTGTGGGATAGTGGTAAAATTCAGAGTGATGAAACCATCAATATACCTTATGGTGGCAAATCACTCCAATCTCGACAACGATGCTATTGGAAAGTGCGGGTGTGGGATGAAAATGACAATAAATCACCTTGGAGCCAACCGGCATGCTGGTCGATGGGATTGCTGAAACGATCTGATTGGAAAGCTCAATGGATAAGCTTTAAAGATGATTCAGAATTCACCGCTTCACCTCAAAAAATCGTTCTTCCTCCCGCTCGCTATTATCGCAAAACCTTTACCCTCAAAAAACCTATAAAGCATGCTACGGTTTACACCACGGCTTTAGGTATTTATGAACTTCACCTAAATGGCCATAAAGTAAGCAACCAGATGTTTACCCCTGGCTGGTCTGACTACAAAAAACGTGTTTATTACAACACCTTTGATGTAACCTCCCAGTTATCAGAGGGTAAAAACGTGGTGGGTACCATTCTTGCCGATGGCTGGTACAGCGGTTATTTGGGATATGCATTGCTGGTGGGTTACGGTCCGGATAAATGTGGACGTTATATCTATGGAAAAACTCCTGCTTTTTTGATGCAATTAGAAATTGAATATGAGGATGGTACTACAAAGCGTATCATCACCGATCCATCCTGGAAAGTAAACACTGGTCCTATCCTGCAGGCGGATATGCTAATGGGAGAAACCTACGATGCCCGTCTTCAACAAAAAGTATGGGATCAAACAGGATTTGATGACAATGATTGGGATAATGCTATTCTTGCCCAACAAAATGACTCTCTGACCAAAACATACTACGATAAAGCCGGTGCACGAGAAGTTGAACTAGGCTTTGTTGAACCTCAAGCGTTACAGGCTTATCCTTCAGTTCCCATTCAAATAACCGAGGAAATCAAGCCCGTCAATATAACTGAAACTGAAGAGGGTGTCTATATATTCAATATGGGGCAGAATTTCTCTGGTGTTGTGCGTCTTAAGGCCAAAGGGCTGAGGGGCACCAAAATTAAACTACGGCATGGTGAAATGTTACATCCCGACGGCCGTTTGATGACTGAAAACCTGCGGCGAGCACGAGCCACGGATACCTATATTTTGCGAGGTGATGAGGACTTTGAAACATGGGCTCCGCGCTTCACTTATCACGGTTTTCAATATGTTGAAGTCCGAGGTCTGCAAAATAAACCCACGTTGGATACCCTTACTGGGCTGGTGATTCATTCCGATACCCCCCTTACCAGTTCGTTTGAATGCTCTGATCAAATGGTCAACCAGTTGTTCGAAAATGTGGTTTGGACCCAACGATCCAATTTCTTCGAAGTCCCCACCGACTGCCCCCAACGCGATGAACGCTTCGGTTGGACCGGTGATGCCCAAATTTATGTCGGAACCGCCACGTACAATGCGGATGTAGCCGCGTTCTTTACCAAATGGCTGGATGACTTGGAAGAAGCCCAATTGCCCAACGGCGCCTTCCCCGACTACGCTCCTTACCCCATGATGCATGGCAAACCGAACCGAGGTTTTGCCACAGCGTGGATGGATGCAGGTATTATCTGCCCTTACACGATTCATAAAGTCTATAACGACCACAACGTCATCAAACGCCATTATGCATCCATGAAACGTTTTATGGATTTTCGTGAAAAAAACAGCCCTGACTTTTTAGGTGTTAACATCGGTAATGGTTGGGGAGACTGGCTATCCCTGGGATCCCCAACACCGATCGAATATATTGATACGGTATATTTCGCTAAATCCGCCCGCCTGATGGCAGAAATGGCTGATGCCATTGGCGAACAAACTGATGCCAAGCATTACCATACTCTTTACAAAAATATCAAAAATGCTTTTGCAGACAAATATATTAATGAAAAAGGTTTACTAACCATTCACAACCAAACAGCTTATGCACTGGCTCTTTCCATCGATCTCATTCCAAATTCACTCAAAGACCAGGCCGCCAACCAGCTGGCTGATTTGATCCGCGATAATGAGTATCGCATGAGCACCGGCTTTCTAGGTACCCGCCCATTGCTGCCAGTATTATCTCAACACGGTTATAATGACTTAGCCGTACGCCTACTGCAAAGCCGGCGCTTTCCATCTTGGGGGTATGAAATCGAAAATGGGGCAACCACCGTTTGGGAGCGCTGGAACAGTTATGTTAAAGATGAAGGGTTCGCCAATGTCAGTATGAATTCATTCAGCCATTATGCCTTTGGCGCTGTGTGTGAATGGATGTTTAAAACGCTTGCTGGTATTGATACCGCATCGGAAGGGTACAAAAAGATTGTTATTCATCCCCATCCCCCAAAACCAAATACCAATCCAGAAAACAAGCCTATCCAATGGGTGAAAGCCAAATATCGATCCTCCCGAGGGACCATTTCATGCTATTGGAGAAACGAGACCAATCAATTCGTAATGGGACTCACGATACCTGCAAACACTACTGCCGAAGTCCACATCCCCGGAATCGAAAAAGCTAACATCACAGAAAAAGGCCAACCTATTCATCAATTGGAAGAAGTCACCTTTCTTCGGCAGGAGGATAATGATTATATCTATAATGTGAAATCAGGCTCTTATATATTCATATCATCTAACTCTGAATAAATCTTTTTCAGCAGACTTAACAGGAACATGAAACGCACTTTTTTACTTTTGGTAATAACAATAATGACGATATCTTCTTCGTCTACGGAAAATCAATACCTCAACCACCCTGATCCTGGCGTGATGCGTTATGTCGATACATCAAAAAAGGGACGCCCTTTTTTCAAAGATCCTGCTGTGGTTCGTCTTCATGACCGCTATTGGATGTATTACTCTTCTCCACCTTTCGTGGATGGGCGTTGGAGCCGGCGAATGGAACGCAAGTGAATCTGGCCATCCCTATGCATTTACCGACCATGACGGACAGGATTATCTCTTTTTCCAGGGCAATAACGATAAAGGAAAAACATGGTATCTCTCAAAAAAACGCATCCATTGGAACGGGGATATTCCTATTTTGAAAGAATAGTTTTCCCTTGATCATACTCTTTCTCCAGCTGAAATCGATCTATCACTCGATTGTCATGATTATAAGCTGCCAGGTTAGTTTATCGTCCTCCGAATTGATAACAATAAAGTGGTTATCATTGACGATCGTATCCCAAATATCCCAATCACCACCAACGATTGGTTCATCTCTGGGTTGTTTTGTGGAACCAGCTATGGTGGTGTAAATCACTCCATTACGGTCGCCTCGCTGGTATTCATATACGTAACCACTGATGACACAATCTGAATGGATTGACCAACAAAATGGTGCGGAAAATTCTTACAAATAAAAGCGGATCTCAAATTTCCCGCTTGTTCAAACGCCTTCGCACACACGGAATCATCAAAAAGGTGGGAAGAACATACAAGTATTATCTCACCAAACTTGGACGAAAAGTGGTAATGACAGCATTAAAACTTCGGCGTATTGTCATAATTCCATCTTTAGCCGATTCGTTATGTTAGTCCAATGTAAGTTACATAAATTTCCTGACCATTTTGAGCTCAATTTGAGTGATAAGAGACTAACTCATCTTCTTTTATTGATGACAACAAATGATTTTTTAAGGCTTCCATTCCAGATATTCCATACGAACAAGAGTGGCCACTACCGATTAAAATAACAGGGAAGCCAGTAAAGCATTCTTTGCTTAGTTTGATCACATGGTTTAAAATCTCAGATTTGGTATTCATGTCTAGGTTGATGTCCCAAAGTTAGTTGAAAATCGCGGTTACCCAAATTAGTATAAGCGACATCTTTAAATAACCTTCCAAATAATTCGTAATCCACTCATCTTTTCTTCACTAAATCCCGTCCAATGGAACTGTCCATCAATTCACAGATTTCCCGTACAAGTTCTTCCCAGGATAGTTCATTGCGGTACCACAAAATTATTTTGTCGGTGCGATATCCCATGAGCTTTGAAAATGATTGCCAGCGATAACCTCGATCTTTCAATTCTTGATTCCACTGTTCCCAAAAATATTTTGGAAGCCGGTTCCCGGCCCAGACAGCGCTTGAATCCCAATCGATGGTGTTTGCATTATCGGAAAAAGTGGTTTGCCTAAGATGTTGCATCCACTGTTTGATGGATTCCGGTTCCGGAATGGATGAAAAAGCAATAAGCCCATTTCCTGTTTATGTATTTTGTACATAGTACATAGGGCTTCAAATAATTCAAGAGTAATTTCTTCAGATTCTTCATTTTAATGTATAATGACCTCCTTTATTATACGCTTTTTTGGTTTTCTTTTTTCTGGTCTGTGCTATGATGTTTTGTTAACGGGAACAAGAAATAATCAGGAGAACACTCTCATGGCTGAAAAAACCATCCTTATTGAAACTGATCATGCGAACTTTGATCCTGCCTTTTTGGAAAATCTCAACCACTTGGCTGAGAAATACGATGTCCGCATCAAGAGTAAGGTCGAATTCGACAGCGTGCAGATGATCCGGGACGATCGTGAATTTCTGGACCGCCGCGATGAAGAACGCGCTGCCCGGGGCAAGGGATTGAGGAAAGACTGGTCACACTTGGACCGGATGAAAGGATAAACAGTGGTTCTGACGGTTGATGCAAGTGTTGTTGCAAAATGGTTCTTCGATGAACCGCTAAAAGAAGAAGCCGATGCCCTGTTCAAACTCTCCCGGCCGTTCACCGCGCCGGATCTGTTGGTGTATGAATGAGCCATTGTATTACCATCTATCAGGACGAAACTATTTCTTCTTTTCCTACTGTCCCGTCCCTTCCTCAACTCGTTGAGAATGCCGGGCAACCGGCGGTCACCGCCTGAAAGGATTTTTTTGATGGCAAACTGGCCAACGCCAATACTCGAACCGCCTACAGTCGTGCCGTAAAACAGTTTTTAGCCTGGTGTGATCAAGAAGGGTTGGATATGGTCGGTATTCGCGCCGGTGATATCGGCCGTTATTTGCGGGATCATACCGGCAGTCTCTCTACGAAAAAACAGCATCTCTCAGCCCTGCGACGGTTCTTCAATCTTTTTGTAGAACGCCATATTGTTGTCATCAATCCGGCTGCGGTTGCGGAAACCGAACGCTATCAGGTGATAGAAGGAAAAACGCCGGAAATCACCATCGAACTGGCCCGCAGGCTTTTGAGTTCGATTGAAACCGACACGGTTGTAGGATTACGCGACCGAACCATCACCGCCACATTGATTTATACAGCCGCCCGCGCCGGTGCGGAGGGCAAATTGAAAATCGAACATTTTTATCATACCGGCGATCAATATTGTTTGCGCTTCACGGAAAAAGGCGGAAAGTCAAGAGATATTCCCGTGCGACACAATCTGGAAGCCTATATCAAAGAGTATATACAGGAGGCCGGTTTGGAAGGCGCGGCCAGGAACGCTCCATTGTTGCGGACAGCTGTCCGCAAGGAAAAGCGGTTAACCGACAACGGCATGAGCGATTTTGATATCTACCGCATGGTGTCCCGGCGCATGAAAAAAGCTGGTTTACCGAGCCAATTGACGCCGCATTCCTTCCGTGTAACAACCGCAACGGATTTACTGGATCAGGGTATTCCTTTGGAAGATGTACAGTATTTATTAGGCCATGCCGATCCACGTACCACCCGCCTTTATGACCGGCGCGAAAAGCGCGTGACGCGAAATATTGTGGAGAGGATTTCGGTTTGAAGAACAAGCACACCGTAACACTTGGGTGTAGATTATAAATTTGTGAAATGGTGGTAGAGAATGATCGAGAACTTTCTATTACTACGTAATGTATGTCAATTTGGTAATTTTTCTGGAAATAAAGAACTAAAACTAGACCGCTTCAGTTTGATTTATGCTGAAAATGGGGGAGGTAAAACTACTCTTGCGGAAATCCTTGAATCCCTGAGTTCTGGGGATGCAAAACTTGTACAAGAACGGCACCGCTTAGGTTCTGACTACAAACCGCATATTGTAATAAACGCCAATGGTAATTCTCATATGTTCCGAAACGGTGATTGGAATGAGGTTTTACCATCAATTGCCGTTTTCGATGATGCTTTCGTTGCTAAAAATATTTATTTTGGGTTGGAAATTGATTCTGAACACCGCCAAGCACTTCATGAGTTAATTATTGGAGAAAAGGGCGTTCAACTTAACGAGATTGTAAAAAAACACATTGCAAAAATCGAAGAGCATAACAAGGAACTTAAAAGAAAAGAGAAAGCCATTCCGGCAGACATTCGAGGTTCTATGTCTGTCGATGATTTTTGTGCCCTGAAATATAACCCTCGTGTTAAAGACGAAATCAAACAGGCTAAACAAAATTTAGCCGCCGCCAGATCAGCAGATAAGGTTCTAAAAGAAAAACATTTTCCTGTATTGGGACTTTCGTCTTTTGATGTAAAAACAATTGATGAACTACTTGGCCGGGGCTTACCAGAAATTGATCAGAATGCTGCTAAACACGTTCAAGAACATCTCGCTTCACTAGGAAAAGGAGGGGAGGCCTGGACGAGTGACGGTATGAAGCGCATCGAGAGAGCCTCTAAAAACCACTAGTGTCCGGTTGTTACTCCCTGAATTTAAAAGGCTTATGAAATGCAGTGTTCCAAAAAGTGTAAACTGCACTTGAAAAAGCCCCAAAAATAAGAAGCAGTCTTCATGAATTATGCCTTTGATAATATATAAGTCTTTTGAATATTACCCTACAGGGTTGAGGAGAGTGAAAATGAGATATCCCAGCGATTTAACCGATCGCGAATGGGAAATGATCAGGCATCACTTTGAATACAAGAATGGATATGGCAATCGGCGCATTCATCCCATTCGTGAGATATTGAATGCCATTTTTTACATCATCAAAACCGGATGCCAATGGCGCCAATTGCCAAAAGATTTTCCAAATTGGAAAACGGTGTATTCGTACTATTATCGACTCTGCAAGCGTGGTACATGGGAAAAGGTGTTAAATGAATTGAATCAAATTGATCGAGAAAAATCAAATCGTTCACCCTATCCATATTACCCGTAAAGCCAAAGAGGGATTCACCGTGTTGACCAAACGATGGATTGCTGAAAGAACATTTGCATGGATGGGTCATGATCGACGATTGTCTAAAGACTACGAAATTAATCCAAGGCATTCAAAAAATATGATACGCTTATCCATGATAAGGAAAACGCTACGACGAGTGGCGTGAAATTCCATGAAGACTGGTTCTCAATTGTCCATTATTTGAAAAGGCTGCACAACCGTGCAGCCTTTCCTATTGAAATATATCAAAATCACTTAGACGAATATGATTTCAGCATGTTTAGTATCATGGACGATTCGAAAAAATGAGATGAAAAATAACATTTGATAAATATGATGCATATTAGTACTATTATTAATCTGTAGTCGCATTGATATTCCATATAAGTGTTAAAATCAATATTTTTAGGCCCTTGGATAGGGTTTTCATTAATCTGAAGAAGGAAATTGGGGGAATTCTATCCTTCTTTTCTTGTTTTGTGTATAATATCTTGGGATTAATAAAACAAAAACTCTTCAGGTATTACATTTAAGCGATTTTATATCCATTTCAATGTAAATTTATTTTGCATTTTAATTTTTTTTGTAATAATTATTTAAATTTTGCTTGACAGGATTCTGGAATTGTGTATTATTTGTTTGGGCTTCCAACCTCCAGGGCCGCTTGAGCTAGACCCTAAATAAATCTCAGCGGCCCTTTTTTTGTGTCTAAATTTCCCTTATGTATTTGATTATTAAGCATAAATAGCCCCAATTTGTTCATGGGGTGTATCGTTGAATAGCATGATGATGAAAACATCACACTATAAAAAGGGGGGTAGGATAAATTACTTCCCTATAATTTTGAGAAAGTTGGCCAGGAGGCGTTTGCCTTCGATGGTAAGGATGGATTCCGGATGGAATTGGACACCATATATAGGTAAATCTTGATGTTTCAACCCCATAATTTCGCCCTGCTCTGTCCATCCTGTTTTTTCCAGAGTGGAGGGAAAGGTGTCTTTATCCACGAGGAGAGAATGATAGCGGGTTGCCACGAAGGGATTATCAAGCCCACTAAACACACCGCTATCGTTGTGATGAATTAATGATGTTTTGCCATGCATAATCCGGTCCGCTCGTCGAACCACCCCACCAAAATATTGCCCCAGGCACTGATGGCCCAAACACACACCAAGTATAGGAATATCCTGATGAAAGCGGTCAATCGCCTCCAATGATATTCCCCCATCTTCCGGGGTTCCCGGACCGGGTGAAATGAGCAAACCGGACGGCTTTTTGGCGGCGATTTGATCCAAAGTGATTTGATCATTTCGATACACTTCCATCTCGGCGCCCAATTCGCCCAGATATTGATACAAATTGTAAGTAAATGAGTCGTAATTATCGATGACCAGAAGCATGATTTCTCTTTATTCCTTAAAGCATTCCGCCATTTCAATGGCACGCAGCATGGCTCGGCTTTTATTCATCACTTCTTCATATTCAAAATCACGGTTGGAATCAGCCACAATCCCTGCCGATGCTTGCACATAAGCGGTTTGATTCACCACCACAATGGTGCGCAAGGTGATACAAAAGTCTAAATCCCCATTTAATCCATACCACCCCACCGCTCCAGCATATGGGCCGCGTTTGGTTCGCTCCAATTCCTCAATAATCTCCATGGAGCGAATTTTAGGTGAACCGGTCACTGTCCCCGCTGGAAACGTGACACGCAACAAATCAAATCCGTCTTTTTCATCCAGTAGATCACCTTCAATATTCGAAACCAAATGCATAACATGAGAATAGCGTTCAACATACATCAAATCAGTCACATTAACGGTATGGAAAGAACACACACGCCCCACATCATTACGCCCTAAATCAACCAGCATAATATGTTCCGCTTGTTCTTTCGCATCGTTAATCAGTTCATTTTCTAAAAATTTATCTTCTTCAGCTGTTTTCCCCCGTTTTCGAGTACCCGCAATGGGGCGATAGATTACATGATTATGCGTTTGTTTGACCAGAATCTCTGGCGAACCACCGACCAGACACAAATTTTCATAACGGAAGAAAAAGGTATACGGCGATGGATTAATGCGCCGTAGCGCACGATATAAATCCAATGGGCCGCTGGCCAACTCCACTTCACTGCGAATCCCCACTTGGATCTGATAGGTATCGCCCGATTTGATGTATTCCATACACCGGTCAACCGCATCTTGAAAATCCTCTTTCTCCCAGTTTGTCTTCACTTCGGGTGGGGTTTCCATTCCAGCGCCAAAGGGGATTTGAGGAAGAGGCTCACGCAGTTTTTGAACAATCGCATCAATGCGTTCTATGCCTTTTTGATAACTCTTTTCAAGGTCTTTATTGGCCAGATCAACGTTGTTTACCACGGTAATGGTGCGGTCAAAGTGATCAAAAATCACAACGGTATCAGCAAAATAAAAAACCGCCTCCGGAATTTGATAATCATCCCGATTTTCAAAATGAAGTGGTTCGAAAAATCGAGTCATCTCATAATTCATATAGCCCACAAATCCACCAAAAAAGGGAGGCAAGCCTTTAACCGGCGCAGGCTCAAAACGGCTTATAAATTCTTTTAATACATGCAAAGGATCCTTTCCATCATGCAGTGGATGCTCTTTAATCGTTGCCCCACTCTGTTGGATAAGAGTATTGCCCACACACGAAAAAATCTGGGAGGGTTGAGTTCCGATAAATGAATAACGCCCCAGTTTTTCCCCTTGTTCCACACTTTCCAACAAAAACGCATGGGGATTGTCACGCGCCAGTTTAATAAATGCAGTCACTGGCGTTTCCAAATCAGCCATAATCACCCGGGAAACCGGGATGATATTACCCTTTTGCGCTCGCTCTTGGAATTCTTCAAACGTTGAAGGTTGATACATGGTCCCTTAATCTAAATTGTGAATGGATTATGAAATTCAAGAAATAATAAACGAATTATTACTCCAAACAAAGCTTTACACCACTAATTAGGCGAACCTTTACGATTTCTCTAAATTAATGGGGCCAAATTCACTAAGTACATTCTCTTATAGAACCTCTACCATATTGAAATAAAACATTGCATTATACCGTTTCAAACCGTGGAAAAGCATCAAAATATTCCATAACTTTCCAAATATATTCGAATGATCGCAACACATCCATCAATTATTCATGGAAATATTTTATCGAGTATCAACGACCTAATTTATTAGAGTTAACAACCAAATATTTAGTTTTATCTAATTTAAGTTATGCGGTTTCAATTAAAAGATTTGGAAAATTACAGCGGTGTGGCAAAAAAACCACAAGGAAGAATGTTTTTTCTAAAAAATATCTTGACCTACGGCCATATATAATTAAGATCAATCTGTCAAGTTTATATTTATATTTTTTGATTAGGAGAAAGGAGCAGTATCAATGAAAAGAATGTTAACATGGGTTGGCCTTTCCGCCGTCGTTTTTTCAACGATGGTCTTGGGCGCACAAGCCGGCGCGCTTTCTGATGCGACATCAAGCGCACTTGGTGGAATCGAGGTAGGCGGGTATTTGGACACCTCCTGGACGTTCAATATTGATGAACCCCGGCCCGCCAATGGTGGTAACGTAGGACGTATTTTTGACGTGGATCATGATGACATTGTCGATGTCAACCTCCTACAACTCTATATCGACAACCTGCCCCAGGATGTGGGTAGCGTTGGTTTCCGTTTCGATGTAGGCATTGGCGAAGATGCCACGGCGATCGGTGGTGACTTTGACCAGGGTGGTGGAGGATTCCTGGCTGATGATAGTGTTAACATTTATCAGGCATTCCTCTCTTACATTGCCCCAATGGGTAATGGCTTGACCATCGATGTTGGTCGTTTTGCCACATGGCATGGTTATGAAGTGATTGAAAGCCCGGGCAACGATAACTTCTCCCGTTCCCTCCTGTTTGGATACGCAGTTCCGTTCACCCATACTGGCCTTCGCTTAACCTATCCTATCAACGATATGGTCGAAGTCAGCGGTGGCATTACCCAAGGGTGGGACACTGTTGAAGACAATAACGATGGCAAAACCTTCCATCTGGCCGTTCGCTACACCCCGACCGAAGATATTTACATCCAGAATTCATTCGCATATGGTCCAGAACAAAGTGGCAATGACAGCGATTATCTTTTCTTGTATGACTTGGTCGCAACCTGGAACCTCACCGAAGACTGGACCATCGGCGCCAACTTTGATTGGGCCAATAACGAAGATGCAATTGGTGGAACAGCTGACGCCGAATGGTGGGGCGTTGGTGCTTATGTCCGCTATGACGTCAACCCAGACCTTTACCTCGCCCTGCGTGGTGAATATTTCAGTGATGATGATGCCGTTCGCCTTCCCCAAGGCATTCCCGGTACCACTGCTAACGAAGATATGTGGGAAATTACCTTCACAGCCGGATATCAAATCGCAGAAGACTTGCTGGGCCGCTTCGAATATCGTCATGATGAAGCTGATGGCAACATCTTCTTTGATGGACCATCACAAAGTGAAGATACACAAGATACAATTGCTTTAGAATTGATTTACTCATTCTAATTAAATTCACTTGGTTCGGGATTTTAAATAGCCGGGTGGCCAAATGGCCACCCGGTTTTTCATTTCAATACCTCGAAAAATTTGGTTATCTATTATTCCAAAATACCACTCTTAATTCTTGTTTAATAAAGGATTTACGCCTATCCTTGTCTGGTATATCCACCACCGATTGCGGTTGGTAATTCCATCTACATAAAAATCAATGTTGTTTTGAAAATTGATCAGGTGTAGCGTGTCAACCATATGAAGAAATAGTTGTGTGTAACCTGAAATCGACCCTACGATTCCTCCCCCAATTAAATGGGGAAGGTAGGAGGGGGTTAGCTGAGTACTTACGATCAGGTAATAAACCATGAAACGATTGGTAGATTTCATATGCAGGGAACCGATCCTTACTCTGCTCCTGGTTCTAGGTTTGGGATTGCGGTTGTCACAGTTATTCGATCCCCTCGTGGATGCGGATTCATTTCGTCAATGTGCCACCGCATCAATTGCCAAAAACTATTATGAATATGGTTATCACCTTTTTAATCCCAGAATAACCGGTTGGGGAACCATTGATGAACCCGGGCTATGGCCCAATGAATTTCCCCTTTATCCCTATGTGATTTCCATCTTCTATCAAATTTTTGGTGTCCACGAATGGTTTGGGCGGTTATTAACCGCGCTCTTTAGCGTGGCAGGAGCATACGCCTTATATATAATTGTCAAATACCTGGATAACGAAACCACTGGCAAGTTTGCCGCCTTATGGTATGTCATCGCCCCACAGGCGATTTATCATGGGCGCTGTTTTCACCGGCACCCCATTGCCATTTCGTTAATGCTAATGGCCATCGCAGCATATATCATGTGGCTGCATAAACCCAAGTGGGCTTACTATAACATGATGATTGCCTTTGTAGCCATTGCCCTCTTGATGATGCCACCCTTAATCATATTTGCGATTCCCTTTTTGGGGGTGAATTCAACCATCAAAAAGCGAATCTTTTTTCTGGATTGGAAAGTGCTGCTGGCCATCATAATCTCCCTCATACCTGCCTATTTTTGGTATCGTTGGGCCATCCAACAGCATGGTTCCTTCAGTTTGCAATCCAGTGGACGCGAAACCTTTCGCAATTGGACCAGCCTGGCCTATTACGGCTATTGGTGGAAATATGATATGTTCCGTAAGGTATGGTGGGCCTTATGGCAATATACCCTTGGGCCGATCGGGCTTATTTTTGGACTGGTGGGGATAGGCATACGGCGTGAGAAATCTTCATTGATTCCACTGGTATGGGTTGTGACCATCATTCTCTACTATATGTTTGATATTCATCCCATCGCGGTCGACACCCATTATGTCTACTTTTTGCTCATCCTACCACCTATGGCGTGGGGAGCAGGACGGTTCATGAATTTAATCTGGCTTAATGCCAGCCAGCAGTCCCTCTATTTTGGAACATCTCTACGAATCATATTGGTTGGACTGATTGTATTTGGAACAATTTTTCATTGGGACAAAATGTTCCGCTCCTGGTACAAGACTAAAGAAAATTACATCAAAGCGGCTGAGCAGATCAAAAATCATACCACCAAACACAGCCGGGTGGTGATGGACCGATTTGAACCAGCGATCCTCTACTATTCCCACCGAAAAGGATTATGTAAAAATCCACCCGATATTACCAAAGAAAACATCATCCGCTGGGAAAAAGAAGGCGCCACTCATCTGGCCATCGTCAATATCAGGGAATTTCTTGACAATATGGATCTGCGCTTTCACCTCAAAGCGACTGCCCGAAATGTGATGATTGATAATAACATCCGTTTGTATGAGCTGAATTATTATAATCACAGCATCCTCAAAACGGAAACCAAGGAATATCAATCCTTAACCGTACGTTTGCCTTCCCTACCCTATAATGCACATCTGTTGGATATGGTCCAAGTCAAAATCGATACCCACGCGGCAGAATCTATAAAATCGGAAGATACAATCCTTAGCGTTACCCATTGGAACATGGCTCAAAAGCCCTTTTACATCTCCCGCACACCAATCACCAAGGCTCAATGGTATTCCATGATGGATCAATCCCAACTAAAAATCCTCGCCGATCCCAATGAACCCATTACCAACATATCCTGGGAAGAATGCCAGACGTTTATCGATAAACTTAACCAACACGAACAAGGCACCTACCGCCTCCCCACCGCCGCCGAACTCGTCTATGCATGCAAGCAATTTCCAGATGAAAAAGTAATTTCCACATCTGATGAATCCCAGCAAAACAGAACCGGTATCCTTTTCACCTTTAATCCAAATTTAAGCGAATGGACAAAAACCCCAAACGTCAACCCTCAAAATCAAGAGAAGAGCCAAGAAACACAAGAAACTTCCTCTACTCAACCTGACTCTCCCCCCAAACAGACAAAATACGCCGTTTTCACTCCCATAAAAGATGAACAAACACCCCATAACACTAAGTTTACGTTCTCATCCGAGGACACCCAAACAAATGATCTGACATTTCGAGTGATAAAAATCATCGATTGATATACCGTATCCCCCCAAAAAAACAACTTTTTTCACTTCCCCTATTGACAACACCCTACTAGGCACCTAGTATCTACTAGACACTTAGTAGCGCGGAAAGGAACAACCCATGAAAAAAAATGAACCCTCTAACCTGGAATTGCAGGTCCTCTCGGTCCTGTGGGATCGTGGCCCGTCCAGCGCGCGTGAGGTTTTGGAGGCCATGCCCGACAAGAAAAACCGGGCCTACACCACGGTATTGTCGGTCTTGCAAACCCTTGAAAAAAAGAAACTGGTCAATCACAAAACCAAAGGCAATGCCAATATCTACTCACCCAAAGTGGAGAAACGAAAAGTCCTTCGCCCCATCCTGCGCAATTGGGTAAACAATGTCTTTGGAGGCAAACCCTCTGAAGCCATGCTTTACCTGCTCGAAGAAACCGAAGTCAACGAAAATGAATTAAAGGAAATCCAGCAATTGGTATCCAACTTCGAAAAAGAAGAAACCGAAAAGGCTTAAAAGGATAAATATCATGGAAAACTTAACCAATCTCATGGCATCCGATCAGTGGTTTATATTCGTAAAAATGCTCCTCCATTCCCTCTGGCAAGCAGCCCTGGCCGCCGTCCTGCTTTATGTGTTGTTAAAGTTCATCCCGGTCCGTTACTATACATCCCGCTATGGTCTATCCCTCGCCGCCTTGCTTGTGGTCGTCTTCAGCTGCTTTGTCACCTGGTCAATTCTGGCCTTGCACGAAAATCCCAATGGCTTGGAAAATAAGGCCGATAGTGTAGTTGCATTTATTGATAAAGAACCGGCTATAGAACCTTATAATGAATCTCTTCATTCGCCTAAACACGCATCGGATAAACCCACACCCATCAGTGCGCAAACCAGCCAAAATACTCAAAATTCAAAAGGATGGCTGATCGGAATCGGCGTTTTTTGGCTTGTAGGAACATGCTTCATGTTTGGACGCTTGATTCTCAACATGGTCAATGTTCATCGCTACGCCAGCCAGTGCCAATATACACATGATACCCAAATTAACCACACCATCGCAACGCTAAAAAAAATACTGCACGTAAACCGCCCCATAAAAGTGGCCGCAGGCGATGATATCCACTCACCAGCAGTCTTAGGAATAATTTACCCCGTGATCATTATCCCCACATCTTTGATATCAGGAATTCCTCCCAACGATCTGCGCATGATCCTCGCCCATGAAATGATCCACATCCGTCGTTTCGATTACCTCATCAACCTGTTCCAAATGGTTATCGAATCCTTCCTCTTTTTTAATCCCGCCATTTGGTGGATCAACCGGCAAATTCGCCTCGAACGTGAAGCCTCCTGCGATTCATCAGTGATTGACGCCTTGGGAGAGCGAAAACACTATCTTACCACTCTAAAAAAGGTCGTTGATACCCTTGTGTTAAACACCCCCACTCTTCAATCCATACCCGCCATGAACGGAAAAGGCTCATCCTTCGATCTGGTTGAGCGTTTCCGCCGCATCGTCGCCCCAGACCGGAATGTCAATCCCCGGATTTCATGGATGAGTTTTACGGGATACCTTCTCCTCATGTTTTTCGTCTTGGCCTGCTTTCAAGAAGGTGCCGATCTCGCTGTCAAAGAAACCTCAAAAATGCTCAACAAAGAGCAGATGGATAAAATGACCAAAATCGAAGAAAGCCACGGCGGAATCCCCGACCGCGAATACACCGAAAAAGATAAAATCACGGTGATCGGCAGTGTCAAAACCGCGGACGGCTCAGCATTGCCAAAAGATCTTTACGTCACTCTCCGAAGCCACCGCCCCAGTTACGGAGCAACCTATAGCACCGATATAAAAAACGGAACATTTACTCATAAAGTCGAATACGGAAAGGTGTATGTGGGTGCCAGAGCCGAAGGATACGCCATTCAAATCAAAGGTCCCTACCAAACCAAACCCGGTGGAACCATTGAAGGTGTTGATATCGTGCTTGATCAAGGCTTTGAGGCCAATGTCCAATTTATCAATCAAGCAGGAAATCCCATTGCCGATGTCAGCGTGGAAACACAAGTATGGGTTAAAAACTCCACCTTCGGCCCGAAAGAAGAATGGACTGCTAACGAACAAGGAATTATAACCATTGAGCGTTTAGCCTCCCATCCCATTCGTATCGATGTATGGGCACCCGGCTATGAATACGATCGGAAAGAACTGGAACTCAGTCCTAATGAAACTTATACATGGGAACTTACACCCACCGAAATAACCACTGGCCAGATTGTCACCAAAGAAGGCCAACCAGTGGCCAATGCCGAAATTTGCATGCTTCATCAGGCTGGTCCTTACCAAATGAGCCATGATCCCGACTATGCCAGAACGCTTGCTACAACAGACAATGAAGGAAACTTTACTCTATCAAGTTTGCGCGATGATACGGTCTACACCCTGCTAGTCAAAGCAGAAAACCGTGAACGCGCCTTCTTCCATCAGGTACTAGCAGGCGACAAGGATTTGCATATCGAACTTGGCCCGGAAATTTACGTGAAAGGAAAAGT
>CAZFER010000029.1:32355-72653 GCA_964517495.1 uncultured bacterium
TATCTCCCCAAAAAGAAGAAATCCCATCCGCCACCTGCACGGTCATCTTCCGTTTTGATCTTCCAGAAGGGGCCGCCCCACCAACCGGTTCATTGAGTATTCACTATTTAAAGAAACGTGGAGATAGAAAAGCGCTTTATCCTCGGGAGATTCCTATCGAAAACGGCGAAGCCCGAACCATCATTCCTGTACCCGGCAAAGTCAAATACCAGGCCAAATCCACTGTGGGTTATTGGTTCAAGGAATCCGATGAAATCGAAGTGCCCAAAAGCAACCTCCCCTTCTTAGTGACCATCCCCGCCACTCCCGCCGGATCAATTTACGGCCAGCTGATTGGCCACGATGATCAACCCGTCTCAAACATATCCATCACGCCTGTGGTGGTAGAAAAACCTTCAGATGTGGATAATAACTTTATTCTGCTCAATGCCGGTTTCAAAACCGATGAAAATGGCAAGTTTCACATCCGGCCGTTGCCCATGGGAGGTACTTATGCGGTTGTCGCTCATCAAAATAACCGTATTGCAGTAAGCGAAACATGGAGCGTCGAAGAAGAAAATCCCACCCACGAATGTCAACTCAAATTCGTCGAGGGTGTCCCCTTTGGAGGAAAGCTGCTTGATCAAAACAACCAGCCAGTTTCAGGGATGGAAGTCAAAGCCAGTTTCGACACCACCTATCACCATTCAATTGGCTTGAAAAGCGTCTATTCTGACAAAAATGGTATATTTCGATTTGAGAATTTAAATCCATCGTTGCCCGGTGTCTATGAATTAAAAATCCAAAGCCGCCGTAATTATTGTCCCACAAACCGGACTTTTGTCCCCACTCAACAAAACATGACCATACAATTGGAAAAAGGAAAAACCGTAAGCGGTAAAGTGGTTGAAAATAACACCGGTTACCCCATCCCGGGTGTTGAACTTTGGGTATCTCCTTCTCCTTATGATGGGCGTCTACCCTGCTATGCCGAACGTGTCACCAATGAAAAAGGCGAATTCCACTTCAGCAATTTAAGCCCAGGGAATTATCGCCTTCATGTACGATCAGCCAATTTGGTTACACCAGTCGAGATAACCAGCGGCCAGCAAAATAAGGTAACATTGGTCGTCACTATTCCCGAATGGAGCGACCTAAAGCCCATCAAACCGGATTGATAGTTATAAATCCTGTCTATTGAAAAGGAGGAAAATTTGATCCATGAAAACCACATACTCTTTCAAGTTTTCTCAATTTGTTTTAACCTTGGGAATATTCATTTTTATTCCCCTCTGGGAAAGTATGGGAGGCACCGTGAACATCGAAAAAACAACCTACAAAGGCTGGGAAAAATGCTATCGCATGACGAATGAAGAGGTGGAACTGATCGTGGTTGCCGACATGGGCCCGCGAATCGTCTATCTGGGATTGGCCGGTGGAGAGAACCTATTTTACCTCGATGAAAAAGACTTGGGCCTGAAGGAAGCGGAAGAATGGCACTTGATCGGAGGCCACCGCTTTTGGATCGCTCCCGAGTTGGAGGAATTTACCTATTACCCCGATATGGATGAAGTTAATGTGGAAGTTGAAAAAAATCGCATTACCTTAACGGCTCCACCTGAAATATTGGATGACAACATTCGTGAACAAGGCCTATCCTTTAATGAAATCGAAAAGCGGCTATACGAGCCCGATTTTCGAAAAGCCTTGCGCGTCCAAAAACAGATGATCATCACCATGATGGATGATGGTGAAATTATCGTTGAACACCGCGCAACAAACCGCGGAGTGGACCATATCGAAATGGCTCCCTGGGCTTTGACGGTTATGCAAAAAGGTGGGTTTGTCATTGTTCCCAATCCGCCCTATGCGCCACACGGTCCCGGCCATTTTCTACCTGAGCGTTCATTAATTACCTGGAGCTACACCGACCTGCGTGATCCCCGCTTGACCTATATGGAGAAATACATCACCCTCCAGCAAGACAGCAGCTTTGATAAGCCCATTAAACTGGGGATTTCCGATCCACAAGGATGGGTGGCTACTGCCGTGAATGACGTTTTGTTTGTCAAAACCCTGGATTATTTCCCTGAAGAACCATACCCCGATTTAGGCAGTTCAGTTGAGCTCTTCACCAATCCGGATATCCTCGAGGTGGAATCACTCGGCCCCGAAGTGATCTTGAAACCGAATGACACAACCGCCCATGTTGAACATTGGCAATTGTTTAAAGCAAGCGATATCACCAATGACGAACAGAGCATTGATCAAACCCTAAGCAAGTTAGGAATCATAGATTAATTGGAATTACCCCCATTTCCCACAAATAGCAACAAGGGGTAGCAACCCCTTGTTGCGTAAGGGGAATCGTAAGTGATCAGCCGTTTGAAGTACCATTCCCCCCCCAAGACTGGAAGGGGCAGGTAGGGTTTATATGAAAACATTGGAAAAATACCTTGTTTAAGCATAATATGATAAAACTATTTCCCCGATCTTCTTCCCAAAAAGGTGACTCCCAAACAATTTGGTTGAAACGAATTAAACGATGGTTTATAGTTTTCATGGTTTTTGCCATGATGATGCTGATGTTGATTATCATCCATCAACCGATATTACTTGCATTGGGGAAGAATCTTATACATCAATCATCCCTAAAAAAATGTGATGTTATTACGGTATTGGGAGGTGATCCGATTGTCCGGGTGAAAAAAGCCGCACAGCTTTTTCATGAAGGCCTGGCGAATGAGATACTGCTCTGTGTGCCTATCTCCACACCCGATGATGTTCCCTATCGAGACATCATCTTAATGGAAGGCCGAATAACCAAAGGGATATTGAAACATAACAATGTTCCTGAAGATCGACTTCATTGGAGCAATGAAGCCTTTTACAGCACCTATTCTGAAGCGGAATATGTAAAAAAATGGATGCTGGATAACAATAAGAAAAGCATCATTATTGTTTCCGGCCAGTTTCATTCCAGCCGGGCTTACTGGACCTTTGAACGCATGTTCGAAGATACGGACTGTCAACTTTACATTGACTATTCTCCCAATCCTGAATATTCAGAATCCGATTGGTGGCGGCATGAACAAGGTGTCATTGATGTACAGAATGAATATTTGAAATGGGGATTCTACCTTTATCATGGTTTGATTTTGGGACGTTAGGTGTGTTTTTACCTCAGAAAATCAAGCAGGGTTTGTTGAATAAGTCTGGAACCAACCTGCAGAGTGGCATTAAATGCATTTTGTACTAACGTGAATTCAGACACAGTTTCAGTAAAATCAGCGTCTTCAATTTTCGACAATTCCTGCCTTAAAAAATCCTCCCCCTCGGTTAGCCGTGCCTCGAAGGCATCCAACCGGTTTAGGCGGGTTCCCAAGATTGTTCGTCGGTCGAGTACCTTCTCCAAGTCCGTATCCAAATTATCAAGAGATGCCTGGATTCCGTCCGTATCATTCTCCCGCAAAGCGCTCTCCAACAATTGGATACTCCGGAAAATATTTCGCTCTTCCACTTCATTAACAGTGCCTTCGGCTTCAATTCCCAATACAGATGCAGTGTCTTGATCACTTGTCACCGGGCTAAACGCATTGGAATCATCTTCATCGACAAAAGTATATTTACTTATCCCAAGTAATGAGGTAAAACGTGAATTTACATCCGTGCCGGTCGTATCTTTTTCAGGATCGATATAAAGCACATGTCCGTTATAGTTTCCAGTGATGCTTAACGTACCATCGGTGATCCGGGCTGAAATCAATCCACCACCTGGACCTGATTTACCATCAATGGTGTCAATTCGATTGGCAATATCCTCAAGAGTATCCGTTTCATTAACGGCGATGGAATAGGTGTCCATTACGGCACCACTTCCATCCCGTACTTCAATCTCGAATTGCCCTCCATTGGCTAGGGCAAACTCATCAAACGCCAAATTATTTGGTTGGATGGTCGCATCTGATTGAATACGCGGGGGCGGAGGAGGAGCGTAAAGGCCAAGGTCACGGGCCGTTGTACCATTTTCGTAATCTTCAATCCTCAGAAATCCATTGTTCCCTGAAGTTGAATAGATATTAATCCCCGTACCTGTATCATTGATTTCCGCTTTAACCCCAACACTAGTGTTATTGATGGCTTTTATCACATCCCCAATGGTTTCTGCTTCGCGCAAATCCGCAATATCCGATGAACCGTCATTAAATATGGAAATCACTCCCTGATTGACGGTAGGGGGAATACCACTGACAGTGGGATCTTCACGGCGAATCCCCAAACTGCCCCCTTCATCAGGATCAACCAACGAACCGGGCAGCTCATCCAATTTGGTATCGAGAGTTAATGGATCTGTTTTTTCAACTGTAGGTAAACCAGTATTCTCATCGATTGTGACTCGCGATGTAATATCACGGCCAAAGATCATTCGTGCATTTTCGACTTTGAATTGATCCGTACCCTCCACCGCGGAAATACCAATGCCGGTACCATCGGCATTAATAAAAGCAGTCGCCTTGCCTTTTAAACTCGGATGATTGTTGATCAATTCCAATAAATCACCCAGTTCTGAGCCGGGAACATCATCTTCATTACCAGTTTCATCGTCAAAGCTATGGCCTTGAGTCAAGCCACGTAAATCCAGGTTAATAACTTCATCACCGATAGTGATACGAAGGGTTTCCAAGCGTTCGATAAAATCGAGATCTCCATTATCCTTATACGCTTCGTTACCATTTTCATCCACATTGGTGATCGCCAAATTATCCCCAAACGAATCAGATGATAAACTGGAGGGGCCATGATTTGAATCCGCAAACAGGAATGAGTTATTTTGAACATTGATTCGGCTTCGTTCTGGTGTGGGCGAAACGGTGGGATCGGTAAGCGGATCCTGAGAGGGATAACCCACCGAGAATGATCGAAATCCATCTATTCGCCGATACATGCCCAGCGCACCCAAAAGATTTAAACCGAATGGAGGTTGAGGCTCAAAACCAGTTGGCCGTGCTCCATCCGACATTTCAATCGCGTCACCACGATGGGATTTTAAAACCAACTGATTTTGTTGGCCGATCGATGCCGTTACTTCTGGCACTTTGGCATTAATTCGCTCCACAACGTCTTCCAATGAATCAACCGATAAATCCACTCGTATTTCTTTTCCGTAAATTGAAAAACTCGCATAGTTATTGGGAGAAGGAGAGGGTGAATTATCCGGATTGGGTGAACGCTGTGTGTTTGTATCTGGATGACGCTCAGGAATAGGCGGAAGATTGGGAAAATCCGGATGGAGTTTACGTAATTCTTCCGCAAGCGAGGCGGAAGTATCTTCAAGACGCAGAGAACCGGAGACCTGATTGGGAGTATGCAAAAATGTTTCAAACCCATGCAGATTCATGGTCACATTGGTGCCCTGGCTTAAGGCGACATTACGTTGAAAATCGTCACCATTATAAATGACCGTATCATCAACACGCTTGAAAGCAATGGTTTGGGTTTCGCTGCCACCAAAAATGTATTGCCCATTAAAGTTTGCATTGGCCATATCCATAACCTGCCCATAAAGTTCAGATACCTGATTGGCTAATGACAAGCGCGCTTGGGCGTCAAGATTATTCCCCCCTTGCACGGCAAGTGTACGAATCTTTTGTATAGCTTCGGTCAGATTTCCCATGGTGGTTTCAGACAATTCAAGGTTGGTACGTGCCCCCCCGATATTATCCAGATAATTCCTGCCCTGGTGGATTGATGAACGAAGATTAAGCATATTGGGGAAATCGACTGGATCATCAGCAGGTTGATTGACACGGCGGCCGGTTGAAAGCTGATTTTGCAACTGGGCAATCCGTTGCATGTTCTGCTGTAAATTAAACATCAAGTTATTGTTTAATAAACTTTGTGTGACTCGAACCATTGTATTTCCTCTAAATCCTCAATCCGGCTCATTTACGGTTTTATTTATGCCCCCAGCTGGTTCACAACCAAATCCAATAAACGATCGACGGTTGTAATAACCCGGGCAGATGCTTGAAACGCCTGTTGAAAGCGAATGATATTAATTGATTCTTCATCCAACGAAACGCCGGAATTCTGTTCCTGCAGGGTTTCCAATTCCCTCAATATTTTTTCATTGGTTTGAAAAAACTGATTGACACGCTGGCCTTCAATTCCTAAACTCGAAACCGTTGAACGGTATGCTTCTCCTAGTGTTTGTCCCTGTAAAACCTCTTGATTTTCTAAACTAGCCAAAGCCAGCGCCGCTTCATTGTTTCCAACATTTCCATTTGACGAGGCGGCAAGCAAGTTGATATTTTCGAGAATGTCGTTATTCACCTCCATCGAACGGCCATCGGTTCCCCGAAACAAGCCATTAATACCACTGGCCGCTAAAAAATGGCTTGTATCACCCGTGAATGAGATTTGTTCATTCTGTGAGGTGAATATTTCAAAATCTATATTTTTATTACTTCGTGCGCGTACCATCCCTTCGAGTTTATCCCCAACGGCGATGGTTGAATCGGCTGCCTGAATGGGGGCATCATCGGTTTGGTTAAGTATGGCACCTTCGGTAAATCCCAAGGCAGATAACAACAGGCTATCATCGCTGCGAAAGGTAAATTCAAAACCACGCACCACATCGATTTGCAATTTATTCTGACCTGGATTTTTGGGATCTTTGGCGATCGATGCCAGAATAGGAGCGCCTGCCCCATCTGACGCTCTATTAATTTGATCGACAATATCCTGCATGGAGAGAACACCACCAACCACAGATGGATCAGCCGAAATAGGAACTTCGAATATATTACTCACCACACCGGATTCGTTAGTCACAACGAATTCAAAACTCCCTTCGGTGAAGGGCTGATCACCAATCTTCCCATGTCCTTTTATCTCATCAAATCCCATTGCTTTAATGAGACCGGATGTATCATTTTGAAAGAAAAAAGAACGATGATCGCTCGAGGTGATTTCAAATTCGCCATCACTACCCACATCCACATTTAAATGGCTGTCCACTGCTTCAATGGCATCAGCCAAATCCTGGATTGAACTCACCTCTGTGGGAGATATTGAGATGGTGTGAATCGTGGGCATGTTGTTGTTGTCAATTAACACCAACTCAAAGTTACCTTCACGTACCACCCCTGGCGGTGGTCCGGGAAAAGCCGGTGAAAAAGGAGGATTCCCTGATCCCATAAAGGAATCCGTGGGTTGCCCTTCGAACGAGGTGACGGCTTGGGTGACATCTCCCCCAATAAGCGGTGTATTGGGATCCGTCATGGGGAATTCAAACGCTCGAAATAAACCGGACGTGTCATTTTGTATGGAAAAACTGACTTCCGGATCTTTCGCCTCCAGCTTAAGGACTCGGGCATCCGGATCGCTCTGGCTTGGAACCAGGTTAGCCCGGATTCGTCCGTCCGTGGCCGATTGAATCGCAGCGGCCAGCTCTTCGATCGTATCCGTGTCAGAAAACGAGACCTCAAAAGGTTGCGCGCCATTTGTGGCCGGGTCGGAGTCGATGGGGTTGATGGCTCGATCCTTGAGATGCAATTCAAACGTATATGTCCCCGCCGACTCCGCGATGGGAAAGCCTTGTGCCACATTTAAATCCCCCAACCCTTGATTCAGTTCCGATTCTTCTGCTCCTTGCTCGGCCACCACTTTATTCACATAAACGGGGTCGAAACTGAACGCGGATTGTGCCTGCGAAACGACACCATCGCTTCGGTCGATGCGATTCACAATATCGTATAAGTTATCAGTGGTATTGATGGGTACGTCATAGGTGTTAATTGTGTCGTTATCCGCATTGGCTACACGAATGGAAAATGCACCATCTTGAATGGGAAAAGGCTGATCAGCGGCTGCGGCATCCTGCGCTAAAGTTGGATGGTTGAACAATTTATCCAACGTCTTATTCGTCACCGGAGAAAATGCGCCTTCCGGTATGTCGAAATGGCTCTTTATCGAGGTGTATCCCTCAATCCCTGTGGCGCCACTGTGGATTTTATTCACCTCGAATATGATGGCACGGGCTAATGAATCGATCTCATCCTGCAGGAATGGGACAAGCCGGTCCCGTGCATCGAGCGCCGCTCCCAATCGGCCTTTGGTAATTTTGTCATCAAGGGTATAAACCCCCTTATCTCCTACCCGAATTTGGGTAATTCGAATATTTCCGGATTTTTTCACCTCCTCTAATTTCATGTCGGTATGATTCACGCCATCAACCAACCGATAACCTGCAACCGCCACACTGATCGCTCCATTTGGCTCCTCTTCTGTGGTGACGGGAATCATCTCAGATAAATCAGAAAGCAATTTATCCCGCCGATCACGCAAATCATTGGCATTCACTTTCTGCCCGCTTTCCGTCAGCATGATCCGGTGATTCAAGGTTGCAACCTCTTCTGCCATACGGTTGATTTCATCGACTTGCAGCGAGACTGATTCATTGAGGTCCTCTCGCAACACTTTCAACTGGTCTGATATGGTATTAATGGTCTCCGATAACGAGAGCGCATTTTCAACCGCAGCAGTTCGAATCTCAGGTGATTCAGGATTGACAGAAAGTTGATGAAATTCTTGAAAAAAGCGGGAAAGCAGGTTGTTGATTCCACCGGTTGATGACTGATCGGCGGTCTCTGATATGGGTGCTAATGGATCATTTAAAATCGACTCAATGCGCAAAAAGATGTTGCTGAGTTCTTCATTGAAAGCGGTATCACTCTTTGCCCCTCGTATCTGGCCTTCAAGGAACATATCCCGCAGCCGTTCCACATCAATAATATCCACCCCTTGGCCAAACACACCTTCAGAAGTGACCAAAGGGTTGGTGGCTTGTTGAATAATGCGCTGACGCGAATACCCTTCAGTGTTCGCGTTGGCAACATTCTGCCCTGTGGTATTCAAACCGGCTTGTGCGGTGTGAATGCCTTGATTACCGATATTGAGAATTCCAAAAAGTGAAACCATGTGCAAACTATTCCGGATTTTCTTACCCCGGATGGTTTTGACCGGCATTTTTTTCCCGTCCGATACACCATCCTGGATGTTTGAGAATAGTTAATGCAACCGGTGTGCCCATTCTTCAAATACTTTGGAGAGCGGGCATCCTGCCCGCCCCTCACCCCCACAAACCCAACTTCTTCTCATGCACTAATCGGCTTTGTATCCACCCCGGCTGGCAAAGGCATGGGTGCCAAGGGTAAAACACCGTTCTTTACCCTTAGCACCCAACTCGATTATTTTAATCTTTCGTTACAACGTCTGAACCTATTTTTTCGTCCACTTCACCTTTGATTGTCCAGCCGGTTATTAAGCCGAGGACAAACCATCCCAAGGCTAATATGCCAATGGCGACAATGTTGTCGCCAATGACTCGTATCCAGCGGAGGATATCCATTTACATACGGAAATTGTTTATTCCGTTGCGGGAGCGCTTCGGCTGCCTAATTCACGGTTAAGCATAAACAATCCACCGGGTGCGCCGTCAATCATACGAAGGTTTTCAACCACATCAGATACATTGGATTCTTCTTCAACCTGTTCCTGGACAAACCATTGCAAGAAGTTATTCGCTGCATGGTCTTTTTCTTCGATGCTTAAATTGACCAGATCATTGATGCATCCGGTTATCTTTTGTTCATGCTTCAGGGAGGCTTCAAAAGCGGCCAAGGGAGAATCCCATTCCTTCTGAGGCATATCGATGGCACTCAATTCCACGCGTCCGCCACAATCGATGATGAAATTATAAAATTTTATGACATGGGTGAGTTCTTCATGGGCTTGAACCCGCATCCAATTGGCAAAACCACGCAAATTTTTGGCCTCGAAATAAGCAGACATGGCAAAATAAAGGTATGAGGAAAAAAGTTCCTCGTTAATCTGCTGATTAAAGGCTTTTTCAATCTTTTCTTTCATCATATTAATCATCTCCTTTTCAAATGTTGTTTTTTTCAAACGAAGTTCTTTCACGACTATACAAAAATTATTTTATTCATTATATCAACTTTAATCGAAGCCGATAAGCGTATCGATCCATTTAATGAAATGCACATTCAAAATATGAAATTAATCACTCAACCTCTTGACAAATACGTTTCGAAATTGAACGGGTACTCCACCACCCTGGATACCGATATGTCCCTTGTTGGAGCAATCTTTGAGCAAAGGTGCATCAAGAATAGGCATACCATTTATATAAACCTTTAGCATATGCTTTTGAGTAATGATATCCATCGCTTGCCAGGTCTCTGCTTGATGGAAAGTCTCAGGAATAGGATTTAATTTGTTGAAACGGGTGTAAAAATCCTCTCCCTTTTTCTTATCCACGATGGGAATCAGCAATCCGCTTTTCGCCGGATCGCCCTCGCCCGGATAACGAATCACAACATCGCAATTTCCTTTGGCTTGCTTGGGAACAAAAAAGTCGAATTTCAAGTGAAAATCAGAGAAATCATCGCCTTTTGTTCCAATAACCCAAGGATCACTGGTGCCGGGATAATTCAGGATTCCATTTGGACTGATTGTTAATGTTTCTTTATCTCCAGCATGGATATTCATATGTTTGAATGTCTTATCCTCATGCTCCAATAAATTGGTGTATCCGATCTCCTTCACGCGAATGTTGCGGAAAAGAAACGCTCGATTTTCTGCCTGGATTCCCAAATATCCCCGGCGTTCTTCCAACTCATCGGTTTCCCACATCGATTCATCATCCATGGTTAATGAGCCATTCTTGCCATCCACAATCAAATGGAACGCATGCCATTCTTCAGGTGGCCGTGGAGGTTGGGGAACGCGAATAAGGGCTTTGGGACCAACCACCAAAAAACCCAGCGCTCTTAAGCGCAAGTTGATTTGATATTCAACCGAGGGCCAGGGCTTCCCCTCGTTACCAGCCCGGAAATAAAAGCCACTATCATAATTATTCACGAGCGGGAAAATTTCGAATTTCAGTTCGAAATCATCATAGAGGTGATTGCTGCGCAGCCATCCCATGCCATCAACCAGGTGAAGAGCCTTTTCATTCTGTTCAACTTCAAACACAGCGTCATTCATTACCGTCCAGCCATTCAGGTTTTTGCCGTTAAACAGGTCGATCCATCGCCCTTCCTCTGTGTGCCCAAGGTACGTGAATCCAAAACATACAATCCATGCCATTCCAACAATCACGGCGATCTTTTTCATGTTTTATTTCCCTCTTTCATTGTGGAATATCAACAAAATACCTCAAAATAGCGAACAAGAAAAGCATGATAAGCCATAACTTTAGAATTCATTGAGGTATATGAATACACATTATCAGAATAAAATTTAGAAAGTATACTATCCAATTGTTTAATGGTAACGTGTCATCCGAATGAAGTAAAAGTAAAGAATCCAACTGTTTTTCTAAACATGAATCAAATATTATTGAGTTATAATTTAATTTTTCTGAAAGTTGTCTATAATGTCATTCAATCTTATTGATCAATTCACTCTATAAATAAAAGGAGTTTTATATGAATATCAATCGAAAGAATATATTATGTTCGGTAATATTATCCCTACTCTTAGTGGTCACATTCAGTTTTGCTTCGGAGAAGAACCAAACCATGTCTGCCGATAAGGTCATTCAAAAACTCAAAGAAGGCAATCAACGCTTTGTTGATAACGAAAGAGAATACCCAAACCTGGATACCAAACGCCTGAAAGAAGTCTCCAAAGGTCAACATCCCTATGCCACAGTAATCACCTGTTCTGACTCACGAGTCCCGCCGGAACACCTTTTCGACGCGGGATTGGGTGATCTTTTCACCATACGCGTGGCAGGAAATGTCAGTGGAATCCATGAATTAGGCTCTATCGAATATGGTGTTGACCATTTAAACACACCAGTTCTATTGGTTTTGGGCCACAGTCACTGTGGAGCAGTTTCAGCCGTTGTAAATGAGGCCGAGGTACATGGAAATATTCCCGCGCTGCTTTCTCCCATTGTCCCTGTCGCCAAACAAATAAAATCAAAGCACCAGCACACCGACCAGGAGACATTGATCGAAAAAACCATCGAAGCCAATGTTTGGAACACAATCGAAAACATCCTACGCAATAGCCCTACTACCCGCGAACGAGTTGAAGCGGAAAAATGCCGTATCGTGGGGGGGATTTATCACCTGGAGAACGGTAAAGTGGAATGGCTGGGAAGCCATCCGGCACAAAACGAAATCATAAAGGTAGCGGACGAGAAAATGACAAATTCAGGCTTTGTTCACATCGTATTCTTCTGGCTTAAAGAAAATGCAACCGACGAAACCATTCAGCAGCTAATAGACGACTGCAAACACTATTTAGGCAGCATCGAAACAGTGCGAAAAATACAGGTGGGGCAACCCGCAGGAACCCCGCGTGATGTGGTTGATAATAGCTATAAAGTTTCACTCATCGTCCATTTTGATGATAAGGCAGGGCATGATTATTATCAAAATGCCGACCAGCACCTCAAGTTTATTGAACGCAACAAAGATTATTGGGAGCGGGTTCAGGTTTACGACATGTTGCCACAATAGTCACTTTAACGCTCCACAAATTTTAAGGATGCTGAATTGATGCAGTAACGCAATCCGGTTGGTTCGGGACCATCCTCAAACACATGGCCAAGATGGGCATCACATCGACTGCAAAGCACTTCGGTACGAACCATGCCGTGTGAAGTGTCAGTTTCGCTGCTAATATTGGCTTCCGCAATGGGTTTGTAATAGCTGGGCCAACCCGTGCCTGAATCAAACTTGTGTTCGGAATCAAATAATGGCTGGCCGCAGCAAACACATTGATATTCTCCGTCTTTCTTGTTGTTCCAATACTCTCCACTGAAGGCGCGTTCTGTTCCCTTCTCACGTGTCACATGGTATTGCTCTTCTGTCAGCTGTTTACGCCATTCCGCCTCACTTTTAACCACTTTTTCTGTCATATCCTTTGATTCCTCTGATCGTTCTGAATTGTTTTCAGCATTCTGTTGAACTTCGTTAACTTCCTGCTGATTTTGGCTTACCTTAACGTTTTCTTCATCTTCGCATGCAAACAAGAAAAATGATAAACCAACCATGATCAAAAACCAATTTATCCTCATTTTAAAATCCTCGATAAAAGTGTTTATAAATATTATACAAAGATTCCGCAAATAGAAAAATTTGATCATAAAATTTTTCTGTTTCTAAATATACTCCCAAAATTTACTTGTACAATGAATCACTTCATTATATAACTTAAAGGAAAGTATTCATTAATTTTAAAAGGGGAAAAAATGAATGAATCAAAAATCACATCAGCTGGTCAAACCACCATTCCTGTTGCTGTTAGAAAATATCTTGGACTTAAAGGTGGAGACAAAGTAAGATACTTCCTCGATGATGGAAAGGTTGTTATGGTTCCTGCAACAACTTCTATACACGAGCTTGAAGGATTTTTCCCACAGCCTGATAAAGTAATCACTCTGGAAGAAATGGATGATTCGATAGCTGAAGCGGCTATCCAATCAATTGAATAAATATGATTGGAATAGATACCAATATTCTCATCCGTTACGTTGTTCGTGATCACCCTGAACAAGCTGAAAAAGCTAAAGTTATTATGAAATCTACTACACCTCAGCACCAAGGTTTTATAAATTCTATTGTATTAGCAGAATTTATATGGGTGTTAGAACGTCGATATAAATATAACCGCAAATTGATCACATTCTTTTCTAGAAAAATTATTACCCTGCCGTGAATTAGAATTTGAACATTCGAATGCCGCTTGGTATGCTACAAATTTCTATCTAAACAGCAAAGCTGATTTTGCCGATTTATTTATTGGAAGAATCAATTATCACCATGGATGTTCAGTTACAAAAACATTTGATAAAAAAGCAAGCAAATCTCGTGAATTTGAGAAAACTTGATCATTCAAATCAGTTTTGCACATTGAGATTCTTTTCATAAAAATCACAAATCATTTTAATTTGCTTCCGATCTATGTTTATGTTCCTTATTTTCTTTCCACTGTAAAATAAAAACTTGTAATTATGCTATAATATTGGTTTTTTTTGTAATACACTTCAACACCTATCCCTAATAATTCGAATAACTTATCGCAAAATCAACCTCAATTATTTACATTCCGTATCAAAAATTTCCACTTTTTCTCAAAAAAATGTTGGCAAATTTAATAAATTAACTATACTTTACTTTACCAGGTAAATATAAATTGATTTATAATTCAATACAATAAGGTGTTAGAGACATGGGAATAATCAAACAACCATCTAATCCCCCATCGCCTTCATTGGCGGTTCATGCGGCCAACCGGCTTATGTTCGGCCCCCGTCCGGGTGATGTAGAACGAATTGATTCAATGGGTTACGATGCTTTTCTGCAGGAACAACTCCAACCAATGTCAATCGATGATTCAGAGGCAGACATGTTGCTGAATCAGCTTCCCCACGTCACCTTGGAGGAGGATTGGACTCAACTCTATGACCGCCGCAAGGCCAAACCCTATGAAGAGGTCACTCGCCCTATTTACGAAGTGCGCCATGCTACCTGGACACGCATCGTGAATTCAAAACGCCAATTGTATGAGCGAATGATTAACTTTTGGTATGATCATTTCAACATCTACGGATGGGATTATATGACCCGCTCCGTCTTTCCTGATTGGGACCGGATGATACGCACCCATGCAATGGGAAATTTTCATGAATTCTTAGTCGCAACCGCCCAGCATCCCAGCATGCTGAGATACTTGGACAATTACAGAAGCACCGATGGTGGCCCCAATGAGAACTATGCACGAGAACTAATCGAACTCCACACCATGGGGGCCATGAACTACAACAAATTTGGTGGGTATTATGATGATGATGTCTATGAAGCAAGCCGTTGCCTGACTGGATGGTCATACAACCGCGACGAGGAAAGCCCGGAACGTGGCAAGTTTCAATACAATCATGGTGATCATGACCGCTTTCAAAAGGTTTTCCTGGGTGAAAGCATAGGGCGTGATCAGCCCCCTCTTTATGATGGACTTATTGTCCTTGAAAAATTGGCCAACCACCCCGGCACGGCCCAGCATATTGCTTGGAAATTGTGCGTAAAATTCATTTCCGATAATCCCCCTCAATCGATCGTTGATTCCACCGCCAATGTCTTTCATCAGACACGCAAATCGTCTGATCAAATACGCCAGACCCTTGGACACTTGTTATCCAGCGATGAATTCAAGCAGGCCAGAATGAACAAATTCAAACGGCCTGTGGATTGGATGGCCTCCATGATGCGGACATTAAATCTACCCTATTTCGTGCACGATAACTATCGATTTGAATGGCTATACGATTCCATGGGACAAGCCATGTTCGCCTGGCGTCCCCCGGATGGTGCACCGGATGTGGCATCCTTTTGGGCCACCTCTAACAACCTCATGCAGCGCTGGCGGTTGGCATTTCGCATTTCAGCAGGTTCATACGAGAAATATGGCTTTGCCCTCAATGCCCAGACTCAAACTCCCCCGGAATTAACCACGCCAGAAGAGCTTTCTGAGTTTTGGATACAATGTGTATTTGGCCGTCCAATTTCAGAAGAAACCAGATATGCCATCATCGATTTCATCGCCGAAGGCCGAAATCCCAAATTATCGCTTCATGAAGACCAAATTGCATCCAAACTCGGCCATTTGGCAGCCCTGTGCATCACAACTCCTGAATTCATGAGGAAATAACTTACGGTCGGATTAGATCACAGAAGAACAATTTGTAAATAAAGGAAAAAATCATGGTTAAACGTAGAGATTTCTTAAAAGGTTGTTGTGCGGGGATTGCCGCTCTGAGTGGAGCCCGAGTCAGCCACATGGCATTTGGACAGGAAGCAGAATGGGACAATGATGTAATGGTCACCGTCTTTTTACGGGGTGGAATGGACGGCCTTAGTTTCCTTATCCCTTACGATGATCCCAACTACTATGACGCCCGTGAACGTCTAGCCCTTTTCCCCGGCGATGTTCTTGATATCGATGGCTATTTTGGCCTTCACCCTTCCGCTATAGCTTTAAAAGAATTATATGATCAACAACATTTAGCCTTGATTCACGCCTGTGGCCTGCCCATTTCGAATCGCTCACACTTTCAAGCGCAGGATTATATCGAACGTGGCATTGTTGGAAACGAACATCAAAACAATGGTGGATGGCTCGCCCGGCATTTGATGGATAGACCTCATGATGCAGTTTTTGATGGAGTCAGTTTTAATTCAACCCTGGCCACTTCCATGGAAGGCTATGCAGGCGGTGTCGCCATGTCGAATTTGAAACGGTTCTCTCTGTCCGGTTCTCATCATGAACTGGATAACATCCGCCGCGCGCTGCGGCTCACATGGCGCAATGATGATACCTATTCAGCCATGGCTCTGCAAACCCTGGATGCTGCTGATATTCTTGAAGCTAATCCTTCTGACGATTATGTCCCAGCCAACAATGTCGAGTATCCAAGCAATTCATTCAGCAGAACCATGACTTCGATCGCCCAACTCATCAAGATGGATTTAGGTTTGCGGGCAGCCACGGTGGATTTGGGAGGATGGGATACTCATCAGAGCCAGGCATCAGGCAGCAATCCCTCTGCCGGTCATTTCGCCAATCTAGTCGAAGACCTCTGTAACGGCCTGCATGCATTTTGGAACGATATGGCCGCTTATCACGGAAAGATCACCGTGGTGGTGATGTCTGAATTTGGCCGGCGTGTGAAAGAAAACGACAACACCGGCACCGACCACGGTCACGGGGGCGTTATGATGGTGTTCAATTCAGAAATCCAAGAGAAAAAAGTATGGGGCCGTTGGCCCGGGCTTGATTTCGAACAACTTTACGAACGCGTCGATCTGGCCGTAACCACCGATTACCGCACCGTTTTGAGCGAGATATTGCTGAGCCGCATGGACCAAGGCAACCTTCCGCTCATTTTCCCAGGCTATTCTTTCAGCGAACCGCTGGGATTATTTGGCGTCACGACGCAAGTCAATGATTGGATGGTGCATTAACGTCCAGTATTGACTCTCAATAGAGCATCATCAGGAATGGGCCTCTTATATAATGCAATGTTTTGAATCAATGGACAGGCGCGTGATTCAAGGATATTCACCCGTATCTTTGAAGTGGATACTGGTGTAATCCGAATCAAACGTTTGTATCCGATGGTGGTTCCTTCCGCGATGCTTTCCCACCCATTATCGGTCTCTGCTTCCACATTGAATTGGGCGATTCGCTGGCCCAGTTTGACAGGCTCGCGGAGTTTAATCACATCCCCTTTCCCATCGCGCCAGGGGCTGTTTTTCACGGAATGCTCTGTATACTCACTGAGCCACAAGCAGAATCCATCATGGTGCTTGGCGGTCAAAATCAATAATTTAATCCGGGGTTACCGTAATAGTCCCCAATGAGTAAAGCAAAATCATATAGGCAATCAAAATAACCGCAAAACTCAACAAGGGGTAACCAAACCAGGCAAGCCGGTTCAAAATGGGAACCTCAAAATGGCGTGTTTGCAACCGGTGTTTGTCTTCAATAGGGATTGTAATTAAGCTCATCCCCAATAAACCATAAAATAAAGTCAATATACAAACCGCCATAGCAGGCCCAATACTGCTCGGATCTCTGATTGTGTTTAACATAATGACAATGCCGATGACGGTACCTATCAAAGCCGTCAGTGGAAAAATAACTGTTCCGGATACTCCATAAAAATTCTTTCCCACAACACATGCTGTCCAATACATAAACAATATTAGGATAACGGTAATAATAACGGTAATAATAAGAATTTGAAACCACAACATGATTGCCTTATTTCCCGGTTCTTGCGGTAATATTCCGATAAAAACAACAATAAAAAAAAGACCAATTATCAATAATCCCACCCCTGCCAGGATAACGTAAAACCAGGGAATTGGATTGGTAGGTCTCATCTGCCCCGCAGCCAATATTAATCCCCCTGAAGCAATGAATACAATGATTGCGGATGGGATGTCAATAAACGCAGCAAAATTAGATTCATATGACATGCTCCCGGCAAACAAGATGGCTAAAACAAGATAACCGATTATACTTTCAAGACGCATTATTTTATCTCCTATGCAAGTTAATCACATTATGAATCAAGCCGTTTTCTCAGGGCATAAAGTGCAGGGACAGGAAATACCGCCACAAGAATCAAACTATAAAATAAGGTTAATAACGACATAGCCATTGAAGGCCCAACCATGGCGGGATCTTCTAAATTTTGTAACATTCGCACCAGCCCAATTAAAATCCCAATGCAACCGATAATGATCACATTACGAATAACACATTCCCACATATAAGCAGATGTTTTTAAATCCTCGTCATCCCCCTCAGCACCAAATGCATGAGTAATGGCAGTTTTGATGTCTTTAAAATCAAAAGATAACAATGTGATGGCCACACTACCCACAATGACGAAACATATCCCCATCGGATTGAAAAAATACTCAAATGCTCCACTCATCATAATGGCGATAGCTATTATCCCGATAAACAAAATCTCACCGATAATGAACAAAAAATTCATGAAACCATCTCCTTGATTCTTTAAACTTTATGGTTGTAATTGATTGGATTCTGGAAAAAACCGATCATCCGGCAAATCAATATTCCACTCAAATTGTAATTTAACGGTAATTACGTTTCTTTCATCATTCTCGTTGTTTTTAGCAAGATCAAATTGCAAAACCAAAGGTAAATTGGTATCACTATGCACCCAAATCTCGACAGGGGGAGTTAAAAAAGCATTTTTTTGGATAGAAAACCTATAAAGGTCGCTTTGGGGATTCGATTTCTCTTTCCAAACTCCCTTTAAATTATCTTCAACATCATCCGGTGTGAGTAAACTTAACACGATCTTACGGATCGGATCGGCATTCTGTAACATATCCTTCACCGTACTTGAACGCATCGGTGTATGATTCTTGATCGTCATCTGGTGGTCACGAATCCACCAGGTTTCCACCACCTCATCCATGCCTACCCGGTAATCCACTCGGGTTTTATCCGGCTGTTTCCATAAAATAGTAAAAGATTCCACCTTCTCATTATTATTTAAAACCACAAGTTCACATTTCATGGATTCAGTTTTTCGTATCTCAGTAAAGGTGGAAGCCATGGTCTGAACCGCGGTGATTTGGGAAGCCAATGAATTGGATAACACATCACTTGACATATTTTCAAATATCAAAAAGGTTCCCAACATAATCAAAACAGAAGAACATACAATTACAGTTTTTCCCCAAATGGTGTTATGCCATCCTTCCAGGGAAATATCTCGTCCCCGATTGCTTTCCTGAGAATCCCATTGATACTGAAAGGAACTGAAACGATGCATTAAATCCGATTCAACGTTCCCTGGCAAATCATCTTTAAAACAGTCATTCAGCCATTGATCCATATTTTTGTTCTTCATATCCGGATCGCTCATATTATCAACTCCTTACCGACTGTGAGGAATTCAGATGAGAAAGCATTTTTCCGAGTTTTTCCCGCGCCCGCGAGACATGAATCCGTGCTGTGCTCTCACTGCATCCCAACGACTGAGCGATATATTCATAGGATTCGTCATGCAATACTCTCAACAACAGTGCTGTCGCTTGATTCGTTGAGAGTTTAGCCACCGCCTTCATAATTTCCTCTTCCTGTTCTTCGCCAATAAGGCGGTCAGAAGCTGACGGCTCTTGACTGAGAACGAAACCGATATGTTCCTTTTTTTCTTCATTTCGTTTCCTTCGTACATTTCTGCGTAAGGTTTCATAAGCTTCATTCAGGCAAACTTTTAAAATAAAGGCATTTGGATTGGGATGACCGCTTAATGTATCTTTTTTTCTCAAAAGTACAGAGAACACATTTTGGAGCGTATCCTTAGCATCCTCAGGGTCACGGACCACTCTCCAAACGGTCCGTATCATCTGATTTTGGATCGGTCGAATTAAATTGTTATAATTTAAACAATCGTAACCCAATCTTTTATCCTCATTTACGTCCTAAAACAGGATGCTATACAAACTTTGTAAAGAAATATTCCACCCTCATATAATCCTTAAGCGCTAACGCTCTTTTTCAAATGATTGGACATCTTGCCAAATTGTTCTATTAGTACTAACCGGGTATCCACCTTAATTTGTTTACAACAATTTTGCAGCTGGAAAAAGTTTTTCTATTGCTCTCTCGCAAAAGAAAAATGACTTATACAGGCAAAAATTCTTATTTTTAAAATTGCAAAAAAGATATTCTCAAATTTAAAGGCTCAAAGTTCCATCAAATCAAGCGCTTTCGAAAAAAAGCACTATACCCAGCGAGGTTTCGTGATATTATTAATAAAGTATTTTGGATATTTCAGCTTTGTTTGAGATTCACGTGTATAGAATAAATTTCCGTCCAAAATCCAATCTTGGCCCAATTGGAATTTCCTATTTTCAAGATCTGATAAAGGATTATGTTTCCTGACAATGTACGATAGAGTCTATGACCACGCGCGTGAAGAAATTCGAAAAGCGCTCGTTCAAGAATATTTAAAAAAACACCCCGGTGTCAGGGAACAGGATGTCATGCTGGCTTGTGTAAATGGCGAACTGGTCTTTACCCACCTGGCCGCCGTCCTGGCCGATATAAAAGTACGCAAACAATTCAGCCACAGCCTCCGGCAAGCCAGTAATATGTTTTCTGAACTGGCCATCCATCAGGATGAACGGTGGAAGGATTGTGTGGAATCTGTTCAACACTCCCGCCAAATTGTCGATTGCTTGTTTTCCTCCAATTTTAATTACTTCAATCAAGCCCAATGGAGCGACGAACACAACATCCTCAAAAGCCTGGAAGGAAATTGTGCCCGCAAAACAGTCCAACTCCATGAATCAAGCAAAAACATGACAAAATTAAAAACCAGAGATGCAGCAGAACGGACTTCAAAAGCACGTAATGTGATCATCGAATACTTAAACCTTGTGGTTGACCAGCTTTCTGTGCTTTATGATATGTTACAAAAAGAAGTCGAACTCGGGGACATTTTTAACAATCAATCGCAAAAATATATTGAAACCAACTTTCCAAATGTTGATAAAAAACCAATCGGTATCAATATAGAGGAAGTGGATAAAGTTTATAAAGCATTAAAAGGGGATAAAAAAGTTTCATTAAAAAAAGTCGTCGATTTAAATGCCAATATGCTAGTGGAAACCAAGAATGCACTAGCAAAAGCAGTAGACGAAATGAAAGAAGGACTAAAAGAACGCCGTGAGCAGTTCCATCAAATCTGGTCAACCATCACTCAATTACAAGAAGTCGTAAAACAATTGGAAAAAGTACAGGAAATGGATAAAAAAGGTGATTTACCACCTCCCGAAAATAATAACTCTTCCAAAAGCCAGGATAAAGGCCCCCGCATGACTCGCTTCTTGAGCAAATTTAAACGTCGCTAAACCACTCCTAACTCCCTCCTATCGCTAAACTTACTCTGCCAATGATTCAACTCGAGGCACGCTTGATATTGAAAGGCAGTGTTTTACTGCATTATAAATTTGCTGTTTATTGGCATCAATGGTAATCGTATAAGACACTCCCTGCGCTGAAGCATCAATAGCCCTTTGAGGAACATCTGCTTTTGATAACAACAGGATACGAATTTTAGGTTTCGAACGTTTGATTACGGAAATAACTTTAAAACCATGATAAAATGGCATCCGGTCATCATAAATGATCAAATCAGGATTTTTCGATAATACATTGGCTATTGCATTTTTGGGATCAGAGCTATCAAAAATAACCGCTCCCTTTGAATCAAGGCTCTCACGAATTCTTTGATTCAATGCTTTATCTTCAGTAATGATAAACACTTTTTTACTGCGAAATGCAGCAGTTGAACTTTGTTGTTGCACTCCATTAGCTGACATCTTTATATAAACCTCCAAAAAGGTGATTTGTCTTCTTCCTTGCACTAAAAATTGTAACATTTTAGAATTGGAATGTCTGGAAATTATCGAAAATACCTGAGGTACAAATCCATATCTCGATAAAGAAGCGAATCTCTGTCAAGACAGAACAGATCCAATCCATGGAATTTATTGACTTTATATTATAGCTTAATAAAGATTTAAGCAAAGGATTCAAGAAAACAAACCGGCCATACCACGGGGTATGGCCGGCTTGATTTTCTAAATTATGCCTGGTTATTCACCTTGCTGTGATCGATCTCTCACAGGATTCTTTTTGGTATCATTCGATTGAGAAGGACGAGATGCTAACTGACTGGAAATCAACTCGATACCACATAATATTGGCGCTGCTTCCTCAGTTAAAGAATCAAATCGAATGATCAGTTGGCCATCAACCATAACATTGTCAAATTCCTTTACAACTGTTTTCCGAATCGCTCCTGCTTCTTTGACAATATCAAATTGATTGAGAGTCCTTTGATCTTGAATCACAACATTAAAAACCCTTTCACCGGCCTTTTTCCTTTCTGGCTCAGCAAAAATTAAGCGGACAATATACTTTTGAGTAGCAGTTTGATCATCAAACAATGGGATTTTGATCTGAGTAATCCCTTTAACTCCAGATGCAGCAACCCAATTATATTGATCTCCACGAAAGCGAGATGAATGATGCAAATACCAATCCGGTTCTAATGGCTGCGTTACAACTGAAAATTTGGGAGAAGGTCCACCGACGATGGGATATTCAAGCCACAGCGTGCCATTGTTAGCCTTTCGATCCCCGGGTGCCCCCAAGTTGATACCTAATCGCTCTACTGGACCACTTTCCAAATCAAAGTTATTAAATGTCCAATATTCGACACTGGGATCATGTATCATGGCCAAAGAGGTCTGATTTTGATAACTGCACGAGCATGTTCGCGTATAATCGGGTGCATTCAACACCCCATTGGCGGCCACAAGGGTGGCAGTACAACCGGATTTAAACCCACCTAAATTACCCGTGCCGCCATCGGTGGCCAGGTCGAAAAAGCCGGCCGCCGCCGAACGAAACGTCATCAAATGCTCACTGGCAATCGCATAATTACACCCGTAATTCCGCCGGTAAAACCAAGGTGATTCCACCCCAGTTATGGGATTAATTCGATTTACTTGATCACCCGTCAATAAACTAAAGGAAAACGGTTCGGTGATTATGGTATCACCATGGATAATGCAAGGTCCTCGATATTCCGTGTTATTTTCCCATAGAAGATCACCACTCGAACCTTGATAAGCATTCATCTGCTCACTAGGTTCACCAGCCAACATATCCCGTGAAGCCCGGCCTGCTTGAAGCAGGATATCATGCTCGTTCGAATACCCCAGCCAGGTTCCAAATATATTATCGGTTTCACTCCAAACAATATCACCATCTGTGATATCAAATGCTAATAAACGTGATGTACCTATATGCTTGCGACCCCGGCGGTTAAGTTGTTCCACAATCAAATCGGGCATGCGATCAATGCAAAAAATCTTATCATTTCCCGCAACAATCGCATTATGCCGCATACCATGATTGGATTCATACGTCCAGATCACCTCTCCTGAATGACGGTTCATCACCATAAGCCGCTTGCTGGAAGTGATATCATAGTTATGAAATGGATTTCTTCTGGATGATGAATTATTCCCTGACTTTATAATTTCAGAATATGCAACAAAATCAGCCCCCGCGATTAAATAATCTTTATAAACACCTATATAACCCCATCTCGGTGGTTTCTCATCCCCTGGAAGCATAGGCAATTCAATGGCTTGTAATTCCTCACCGCTTGCGGGATGCAATACAAGGCATTTCCGGCTTTGCAAAACGTAGACTTTATCTTTGGTCACCACATAATTGGTGCCACGCGCATTGGCTCCGGGAATATGAACCTGGTTATAAGACGTATCCAATGGTGTATCCTTATATGTTTCATCAAAATAGACTCCAAAATTGTTTAAATCCGGTATGGTCTTTTTCCACAAAACTCGCCCTGTATAAACATCACGGGCGCTTAAGGAATCCATTCCCTCGATAAATAACCGTCCATTGACAACCTGTTCAGGTGGTCCATGGCCATGCCGTGGCAGAACATCCATATTTGAGCTTCCACCGAACCAAAGAATGCCTAATGGGAGTTTTATTCGCTTATCGTCTGATTTTACAGTATTTGCGATATTACCATATTGGTGGTTCCAATCCGACGAACCAGGTATTGCCCCCTCCCGAATCAGTAAAAGCAACCCATTTTTCTGCTCTATTTTCGCATTGGGTAAATTGGCATTTTGAATGGTATTTTTAAGTTCCAAGGCTGAATCTTCATTATTAACCTTTATACATATAGTCCCCCCATAAGGCCGAAGCATACGGTAAAGATTGTCAAATAATGCTTCACTGACCTCCCCCCCCAAACCTTCACTGTCTGAAATAACCATTAACGATGCTAAATAGTTAGGACCATTGAAGTTAAGAGGATTTCCATGTTGGACTGAAAAGCGTTTGCCATGCAGGCCATTTTGCACAAATCGTTCCCTTAATTGTTTAACTTCAGAGGCATCAGACTCAATGGCAATGAGCCTTAGATCAGAATTGCGTAATAATGCTTCTTCTAACTCACCATTCTTTGCGGATAAAGAAAACGCATAGCCTTCATCTATCCTGGAGGTTTCGAGGATGGTTTGAGCGAGCGCTTCGGCATCCTCATCCAATGGCTCTGTCTTTTTAATCAAGGGATGAACGACAGGATCGCTCTTCTCACCACCAAAGGTATATATCTTTCCATCCAAGGTCACCACAAACAATTTGTTATCTGCCGCGATTAAACGAGACGCCATCCCATCAATCTCAGCCTGCCATGAAACGGATGGTTTTGTGTTAGTATCACTTAGATCAATGGCTACGACCTGATTATCTCCACCTGCATACAGGCGGTTTCCTGCTTTGATCAAATCACCGCTTGCATCAACATCCAGTGACCATAATTGATTGAATTCCCATTCTGAATGTTTCTCGATTTTAACCTCTTTGGTATGAGGATCTGTTACTTTGTTTTCATATTCAACCAATCCCATGTTTGCATAATCAAACGCTTGTACGGGTTGGCCCATACAATAGAAGGCCTGAGGACTCAATACGGGGATTTTTCCAAATTGATTGATGATTCGTTTGCCATTGTTCAAATCATAAATACTCGTTACCAAATCACGATGATAATTGATGAAATAATCATCGATGGCACATACAAAAGCGCCACCGGTTTTCCCTGAACTGGCTAATCGGTAATAAAGCATTTTTCCCGTTTTCAGATCAAAGCAGGCAGGTACTGATCGCCCACCCGGAACAAGCAGTTTTTCACCCGAAATAACAAGAATTCCTTGGGGAGCGACGCTGGCAAACGAGGGGGAATTGTGGGGTTGATCGATAAAGTCGGCACTAAAACTATCATTAATCCAGACTTCCTCACCTGTTTCAGCATCCAGTGCAAACAAAAAGACACCCATAAATGGCCAGATTCCAGAGGCAAAATAAACTACGCCATCCTTAATCACCGGTCCGCCACGTGCCGGCCAGGTTGAAATTAGACGCTCATTGCCTAAAATTTTACGTTCTTTGGGTACTCCACTATATTTCCAAACCAATTCCCCGCTTTCAATATCGACGCAATAAAGATAGCCATCATCACTGACAAAATAAACATTTCCCTGATCAGCAACAGGTGGCAGGCGTACGGGGCCTTCCGCATAAAACGCCCATTTTTCTTCACCGGTTTCTGTATCCAAGGCCACCAGGCGATCATAAGCGTTGGAACCAGCCAGCATCGTTTTCCCAACCACGATGGGTTCATATACCCGGTCGAATTGCATTAAATCCCGGTTGAGGGGATCATCCCAGGTAGGTACAAGGGCTGGATAGTCCCTAACCCATTGAACAAACAGTTCTTCCGGAAGCGATTGGGGTGATGCGGCTGTTCGGCCAGCATCATATCGCCACATCGGCCAGTCGTCTGCCGAAACGCTGGTCAAAAAACAACAACTCAATAAAATGCAAACTATTCCCATTTTCAGAAAATTCATAGTAACTCCTTATATAACTTTTTAAAATTATTGAATTTATGTACTAAGCTGATCTATGGCCTTTTTTCCTTTTTGACATGCCTCATAAGCGTCGGGCACCTCCCATGCATCAATCATGATCCATCCCTCAAAACCACCATCTTTAAGTATTTTCAGGGATTTGTGAATATCCACATGACCATCACCGCACGGTAGATGTTTGGAGGTACCACCATCACGCAATGTTCCATCAGTATCTGTGAGATGCACATAACCGATATTCTCAACACCAACTCGCTCCAGCATCTCATGGGGCTTACCTGTAGAACCGTTCATTAAATCATAATGGCTGGGATCATACATGGTTTTCATAGCGGGATGGCCGGTTTGTACTAAAATTTGTTTAAGGTGCTCTTCTGTATTGAACACAAATGGCGGCTCAATTTCAAAAGAAGCAAGCAATCCCAAATCGGCAACAATCTCTCCAACCTTTCGAAAAGATTTACTTAAGCGTTCAATAGCCTGATCAATGGTTTGTCCCCTTAATCCACCACCCGGCCAAAGACCAATACAATCACACCCCACCATTTTGGCAAAACGAGCCCGATTTTGAATGGTTTTAAGCCACTGTCTCCGTTCTTCTGGATCAGGTGAAAAGGCACCTCCAGCACTTAATTGAATCGAAAATATTTGCAAACCAAAACAATCATACAATCTCCGCAGGGCCTCAATACGCTCTCTTTCTTCCGCTAGTGGATAGCCACCCATCGGCCAATTGGAAACTAATTCCACCCCATCGAATTGGTGATTCGAAGCAAAATCAAGAATTTCCCAAATTGGATATGTTTTGTTATATTTTCGAGTACCCGATTCAAAGCCATTTAGTCCAATAGCCGTTTTCCACGATTTTGTATTATCCGAGGCAAGAGCATTTACAGTATTCATCCACCCATACAAGACAGCACTCACGGTCGATAAAAAAGAACGTCTTCTCATAAATCCACTCACCTCATTTCTTTTTTAATCAGAAAGGATAGATGATTGTCTGTAGTTTTGGTAGCATATCTTAACAGCATTTCAGTATTTAAACTTTAAAATGTTTGGAAATTATTTGGAGAAATCAAATATGTTAGGGAAAATATCCAATTCAATTCAATTAATCACTTTATGTTTTTTGCTTATCATTCTCCCGTCCTTCGTCCAATCAGCTGATGAGATACCCACCGCGGATGAGTCGGATTTGCAATGGTTTCGTGATGCGAAGTTCGGCCTATTTATCCATTGGGGACCCGTTAGCCAGGTGGGGACAGAGATAGGATGGTCACGCGGGGGAGAACGCAAATTTCCCAAGGGGAAAGGTCAAATTCCGGTCGCCATCTATGACAATCTCTACAGGCAGTTCAATCCCACCCAATTCGATGCTCAGGAATGGGTAGAAGTGGCCCAACAAGCGGGAATGAAATATTTGGTCTTCACCACGAAACACCACGATGGTTTCTGTATGTTTGATAGCCAGCAAACAGACTACAAAATCACCAATTCTCCTTTTGGACGGGATGTAACTGGATTACTGGCGGAAGCATGCCACCGGGCTGGAATTAAACTGGGCTTTTACCATTCACCTCCCGATTGGCATCATCCTGATTATTTCACCGATAACCATGAAAAATATATCGAATATCTCCACAGTCAAGCAAAAGAATTGTGCTCCAATTATGGCAAGGTCTCTATCTTTTGGTTTGATGGATTGGGGGGAAAACCCGAGTATTGGGATTCACCCTCCCTGATTCGGATGATTCGTGAACTACAGCCTGGGATTCTCATCAATAACCGTGCGGGATTACCTCAGGATTTTGATACGCCCGAACAACGAGTTGGGCGCTTTCAAAATGACCGTCCCTGGGAAAGTTGTATCACTATATGCCAGCAATGGGCATGGAAACCGAATGACAAGTTGAAATCACTCAAAGAATGCATCGACACACTCGTGCGTTGTGTGGGAGGAGATGGGAACTTGCTACTTAATGTCGGGCCAATGCCCAACGGTGAGATCGAACAACGGCAAATCAATCGATTGAAAGAAATTGGGCAATGGCTCACGAAATACGGTAGTAGCATTTACAACACACGCGGGGGACCCTTCAAACCTGGCCAATGGGGAGCAAGCACTTATGAAGGAAATACAATTTATCTTCACATCTTGGATTGGCTCGATGAAGAAACACTTCATTTTCCTGGAATTAGTAAACAAATCGTGCAAAGCCAAACTCTTACTGGTGGCAAAGCATCTGTCAAACAGAACGAGGAAGGCATTATAGTATCCTTACCCTCCAAGCATCATGATCCTCTGGATAGCATCATTGCTCTTCAATTGGATGGTCCTGCTAAAGATATTAAACCCCTTACTGTTGAACGTTATCACTCCCTCGCTTATGAAAAACCCTCCAAAGCATCCAATGTTTTTCGAAATCAAACCCATTCATATGGCCCAGATAAAGCATTTGATGATGATATGGGTACCCGTTGGGCCACCGATTCCGGAACCAATGAAGCTTGGCTTAGCGTTGACCTGGGTGAATCCAAAACCATTCGCCAAATCCATATTTATGAAGAATATGATCGAATTCAAGCATTCGAATTACAATATAAAGAACAGGATGAGTGGAAAACATTCCATAAAGGCAAAACGATTGGAAATCAGTATAAGCTCAGTTTCGATCCATTTAACGCTCGTCACATTCGTTTAAAAATAAACAAAGCGTCGGAAGGACCAACCATTTGGGAATTTCATGTGTTCAACAATACTGAAAAGTAAAGAGTTTCTATATTGATAAACCATCACAATAACATTTTTTAGAACATTTTTGAGTTCTCAAGCGACCTTTATTATATGTGGTTATGCTGATTCTTTATGTGTTTTCATGTAGCTGAAAGGATAAAAAACAAGATTATGCTTCACTCAAATTCCATTCTTAATATAAAAACAAACTTTCAATAATCATAACCAAAGATAAATCAACAGATTAGGGAATAGACTTTTTTTTGCTGCCAGGCAAAGAAAGCAGGTGGAATTATTTTCGGACGCATTTTTTTCATCCTGAGTTTGGTTGCGACAGTATTACTCATATGGAAATGGGAGACTGTGATTGCACTTATACCATCAGAGAAACCCATCCAAACTGAAGAATTGGGGACATCTACACCAGCAGTACGGGTAATCACAACACCAATAAAAATAATGTCCAATGACCGTATCTTTGAAGCATTGGGAACAGGACGCGCTCAACAATCGATCAGAATCTACCCGGCTGTTGCAGAGGAGATTTTATCTATAAATTTCAAAGCTGGGGATCGAGTTCAAGCAGGAGATGTGCTGGTTCAGTTGGATGACCGTGAAGAAAAACTGGCTGTACAAATGGCCGAAGTTAACCTGAAAGAGGCAAAGAGTCTTCTCAATCGCTATGAATTAGCCGTAAAGGATGGTGCTGTTCCCGAAAGCGAAGTGGATTCTGCACGAGCCTCAGTTGATGTTGCCAAGGTTGAACTTGATCAAGCCAAACTTGAATTGGAGGAACGTAAAATTCGCGCTCCGTTTGCCGGTGTTGTGGGTTTACCTCGTGTTGATCCGGGAGATCGCGTGGATCCCAGCACTCTGATCACTGGTTTGGATGACCGAACCATCTTACAGGTTGATTTCGAAGTTCCTGAAGAACTGGCTGGAGCGTTGCGCCAGGAACAGACCGTCACTGCCACCACACCCGCTTATCCCGATATGACATTCTCAGGAATAATTGAAGCACTTGAAAGCCGAGTGGACCCCCAAAAACGAACCATCATGGCTCGAGCCAATATTGAAAATATCAATGATCTGCTCCGACCAGGCATGTCTTTTGCCACCCGATTGGAACTTAAGGGAGCTACATACCCTACCGTGCCGGAGATATCACTTCAATGGGGACGGGAAGGCTCTTTTGTTTGGATCATTCGCGAAGATACCGCCCATAAAGTATTTGTCCGCGTGGTTGCACGAACCTCAGGCAATGTGTTGGTGGAAGGTGACTTGAAAGAAAATGAGCCAGTCGTTGTGGAAGGCATACAACGCTTGCAGCCGAACCGCCGTGTCATCTCGACGGAATTGAATGAAATACTGGAAGACAATAACGAGGTTAGTTTTCAATGACACATATTGGAAATAGTTTTACGGCATTGGGCGTACGCCGTCCTGTTCTGATTGTTGTAATGAACTTGCTCATTATTCTTGCAGGCATCGCCAGTTTAATGGGTGTGGATGTCCGTGAACTCCCCAATGTCGATATTCCTGTGGTATCCGTTCGCGCCAATTTCGAAGGTGCCTCACCTGAGACCATGGACACAGAAGTGACCAGCATCATCGAAGGAGCCATTGCACGAGTTTCCGGTGTGAAAAGCATCCGTGCCTCCAGTGAAGAAAACAACATGCGAATCCATGTTGAGTTTCAACCCAATATCGATATTAATGACGCCGCCAATGACATAAGGGAAGCCATCAGCCGCACCCAACGCGAATTACCCGAGGAGGTAGAAAATCTTTTCGTTGTGAAAGCGGATGATAACGCTGACTCTATCATCCAACTCTCAGCCACTAGCGATGTTCTTACAAAAGAGGAATTGGCAAAACGGGTGGAGAAAGATGTCGCCCCCAACCTCCTCTCAATAACAGGTGTCGCCGATGTTCGTTTGAGTGGTGATCAGCAAAGAGTTATGCGTGTCTTGCTTGATCCTGCCCGAATGGCTGGTTATCGCATCGCCACAAGTGAAGTGATTTCCACCTTGCGTAATGCACGCTTGGATGTTCCCGCTGGCAGTTATGAATCAGACGATCAGGAATTGATTGTGCGTGCCTATGCATCTGTGGTACAAGCCGAACGAGTGGAAGAATTACATATTCGCGATAATGTTCGCATTCGTGATGTGGGTGTTGTTTATTTTGGGCCTGAAGAAGCCGAATCGTTTTCAATGCTTAATGGCAGGGTTGTTATTGGGATGGGAATTGTTCGCCAGGCGGGTTCTAACACTATCGCAATCTCCAAGGCAGTTGACCGCCGCCTGGAAGAGATTAATCAGCGTATCAATGAATTCCAAGTCACCAAAACATCAGATGATGCCATTTTTATAAAAGGAGCGCTAAACGAAGTCGTATATACACTCTTCTTTGCAGTAGGTATCGTTCTAATCGTTATAGCCCTTTTTTTAGGACAATGGCGGGCCACCATGATACCCGCTGTCACCATGCCAGTGGCTCTTATTGGAACCGTAGCTTCAATATGGTTGTTGGGTTTTTCCATTAATTTGCTTACATTGCTTGCGTTGGTTCTGGCTACCGGCTTAATTGTGGATGATGCAATCGTCGTCCTTGAAAATATCCAACGCCGCCGCAGCCTGGGTTTGGGGCCAAACGCCGCGGCTGTGCTTGGAACCCAACAAGTTTTTTTCGCGGTTATTGCGACAACTGTCACTCTGATATCCGTTTTCCTGCCTATCGCCTTTCTGCCCAGCCAGACAGGTCAAATGTTTCGCGAATTCGGTCTGGTTTTAGCGGTTTCTGTTTCTATCAGTTCCCTGGTGGCTATCTCCATTTGCCCCATGCTCGCTTCACGTCTTCCAGATCAATCCAAACAAAGCGCTTTAAAAAGAAGTATCAATCAATCATTGGCCAGTGTGGGTGGATTCTTAAGCTCGATTTATTTTAGCACCTTGAGATTATTCTTGCGTATCCCCTACATTTCCCTAAGTTTCGCCGTATTTCTAGCCGGTGCAGGCATAATCGGTTTAAAACAGATTAATCAGGAATTGCTACCACAAGAAGACCGTGGCATGCTGAGAATCATGCTTACAGGTCCGGATGGTGCCTCACTAACATATGCCGACCGGCAAGCAGAAACGTTGGAATCCATCCTCTATCCTTATCAACAAAAAGGCATCATTACAGACATATACACAATAGTAGGCCGATTCGATAAAAATCGTTCCTTCACTATTGCCACTCTAAAACCCTGGGGAAAACGTACCATAAGCCAAATGGAGCTGGAAGAAGAACTAAATGAAAAATTAATGAAAATCCCAGGGGCGCAAGTCCGGATCTTTAGCGGCAATAGTTTGGGGGTACGTGGTTCAAGCTCAGGATTGGAAGTGGTACTGTTAGGAAACAACTATGCTGATCTTTCCACTGCGGCACATAATTTAGCAGCCGTTCTTACAGAGCGTCTTCCCAATCTCGAGGATGTTCGTGTGGATTATAATACTTCACAGCCTGAACTTTCTTTCAGTATCAATCGGGAACGAGTCAACGATCTCAATGTATCCCTTGAAGAAATCTCCCGAACCTTAAGGGTTATGGTGGATCGTTACGATGTAGTCGACCTAAACATTGCCGATGAAGCGGTACCGATTATTATGGGATCCATTCAAGGTGCTGCCAACGATCCTGATGATCTTTTGAACATATTCATTCCCAATGCCAACCGTGAATTAGTGCCTCTAACCTCTCTCGTAAAAATTGAAGAAGCAGGTGTCGCAGGAGAATTGGATCGATATGCACAACGGCGAGCCATCGATGTTGACATTGGCCTTACTCCTGGAACGCCACTAGGAGATGCGATGGAACAAGTCCGATCGATTGCTTCAGAAGTTTTGCCCCCTGATATTGGTATAACATTCCGCGGTGAAGCAGCGACCCTTGATGAAAACAACTACGAAGTGGCCATGACATTTTTAATCGCGATCCTGGTAGTCTTCCTGGTGTTGGCAGCTCAGTTTGAAAGTATGGCCAGCGCATTGATCGTTATTTTTACTGTCCCTTTTGGTTTGGCGGCAGCTATTTTTGCCCTCATTCTTTCCGGCCAAAGCATTAACTTATACAGTCAGATTGGCTTGGTTATGCTGGTAGGTTTAATGACCAAAAACGCGATTTTATTGGTTGAATTTATGGATCAATTACGCGATGAAGGCAAAAGCGTCAAAGATGCTATTATGGAAGGGGTTCAGGTTCGCCTTCGTCCGGTAACCATGACAGTTCTATCCACCGTTTTAGGGAGTTTACCCCTTATCTTGAGTGAAGGCCCCGGTTCAGAAGCACGTAGTGCCATTGGCTGGGTAGTGTTTGGTGGGTTAGGCTTGTCATCTTTATTTACACTCTATCTCACTCCCCTGGGCTATTCTTTGATTGCCCCTCACGTTAAACCTCGCGCCTATGCAGGCAAGAAACTCGAACAGGAATTGCATCACGCTGTAAGTGAAGGCAAATTGGTGGCGGGAGAGATGGCGTAATGCAAGTAGCCAAAACAATTATTCCACTGGGCTTCTACATTATTCTTTCGTCCTGTGCCGTTGGACCGGAGTATGTCCCCCCCGAGATTGATGCACCCGAGCAATTTGTTTCACAAAATGTTTTAAATGACATTGCTGAACAGACTAAAGAGATTCAAGTGGATGCCACAGAAGCCCTCCCCAAAAACTGGTGGCAAGGTTTCAACGATCCTATTCTGGATCAACTGGTGGAGCAGGCCCTTAACGAGAATTACGCCATCACTCGCTCGGTAACCCGATTGAAGCAATCCATTGCACGATTGCGCCTGGTGGATTCACGCGATGCCATTCAAACCAGTGTTGACTTGGATACCGGTACTCAAGGACGTGTTGAAATCGGTGATGAGGATGATTCATCTGCGAGTGCTGATCTTTTCGGCACCTTTTCTCTTGCATGGCCAATGGATCTATCTGGACGAGTCAATCGGCAATTAGCCGCTGCCTATACCACTGTGGAAGGAGCCAGTGCAGCTTTGCGCGGCACCATACTCGCCGTGAGCGCAGAAGTGGCGAGTGAATATCTGCGCTTTCGGGGGAATCAACGCCAGTTGGCTCTCCTTGAAGAATCCGTGAAACTCCAAGAACAAACATTGGCAATCGTTCAAAGCCGCTATAACGCGGGCTTAGCACCTGAACTGGATTTGAAACGTGCTGAAGCTGCGGTGGCTTCATTAAGTGCGGATATTCCTCCATTGGAGGAGTCTCTTATCAATTCACGTAACCGTTTAGCCACCCTGACAGGAAATTTTCCAGGGAGATACGATGAGCTGCTCATTGAAGAAAAAGACATTCCAACTTATCAGGGAACCATCCCTAAAATGATTCCCCTTGAAGTACTAGCCCTGCGCCCTGATGTGCGTCAGGCTGAGGCTGATCTTAAACGGGCAGTGGCTGAGATTGGAGTGGCGAAATCGGCATGGTATCCGTCCTTTCAATTAACCAAACAAATCAGCATTGGTACCAGTGGTATTAGTGGGGAACCAACAATTGGATTATTGGTTGGAAGTATTGGAGCCATTATTCAACAAGTCGTCAACGATAGTGGTGCGCGTCAAGCCGAGCTGGATATGGCCAAAGCCGCCGCTGATGAAACACTGGCTCGTTACAAAGAAACTTTGATCTTTGCCATTGAAGATGTGGAAACCTCTCTCGCTGCTCTTGAATCCTCCCTCGAACGCCAGAAATCTCTTTCCAAAGCCGTGGAAGCCAGTGACCGCAGTTTCTTTCAAGCAACGAGTTTATATCAACAAGGCTTAACCAGTTTTATCGACGTCGTCGACGCCCAACGTGTCCTCGCATCTGCCCAGCAAAAACTGGCCTCCGCCAAAACAAACTTCGCTGCTCAAATAGCCAACCTCTTCCATGTGTTGGGTACACAAGTTCATTTTTAGATATAGATTACCTAAGCACCGGCCATCAACCCATCCGGGTGAAATGTTATTGGAAGAATTCCTAAAACCATTAAACATAAGTCAATCCGCTTTTGCCATTCGCCTTGGTGTATCGTTTCCACGGCTTAATGAAATCATTCGAGGGAAACGTTCCGTAACACCGGATACGGCGTTGCGGTTGGCAAAAGTATTAGGTATGCCTGCAGATTTCTGGCTGGGACTTCAACAGGACTGGGATTTATGGCATGCCATGAGAGACGAAAAAGCGCAGGAGATATCCAAGTTAACACCATTGGATACCCGTTCGCTTTGATATTCATCTAGCCCGAATTGTTTATATGGACTCATCCTTGCCTATCGCTTCTTTCAGCGACATCACGGGGGAGTATAATCCCAACATCTCACGTTGCCACCATTGGCCGGTCTTCACGCCGGTTATTGGATCCGTAAATCGGTATTGATAAAGTACCGCACGCACATACTTTGGCGGTGAGACGGGGAAAGGATTTTCCTTCAATAACATTAATACTTCCGGCTTTCCCTCCAATAAACATCTCATGAACTGAGTAAACCATGCCTGGCGCCGATAAGGTTCCAGCGCTGCAAACCACATCTGCCAATCAAGACGCGGTTGATGGGGAGCCACAAATGGAGGAGCGGTATGAAGATCACCCGGCTTCCAACGAAAACGGTATTCCACCCATTTTTCACCATCACGGCTGCCTTCAACGATGATTTCCGGGCGCTCAACCGTCATTACCGCAAATAATCCATAAGGATTCACCGATGAATATGGCCTTGATGCCTCTACTACCCTCAAAGCCGCTGATGGCACAATTGAGGGTGTAAACATCCTAATTAAATAGGTTCCACTGACAATCAATACCAAGGCAGTATAAATAACAATCAGATATGATTTTATCTGATATTCCTTCACCCGAGTGCCAATGGACTGCATCTTTTGGTGAATGGATTGAGGGAAAATGTTTCGTAGGTGTTGATCATCCATCAATATAATACACAACGCCAAGGCGAGGAAATTTAAAAAACTTTGATTTCCACTCAAAAAGATAATGATTTGAAAAGCAATTAAAATATAACAACCGATCAAACGGCATCGACGGGGCATAAAAATCAAGAACGGAACAACCAGCTCGATTATAAACATAATGAATGCTGAGAGGGTATGAAACCAATCGGGCAGATGATGCAAATACCAGGCAATCCAGGTGGGGAGAGGTTGGGTTTCATAATGGTATTGAAGCGCGGTCAAATTTCGCCAGGTTGGATCACCACTTATCAATTTGACCACACCTGAAGAAAACATCAGCCGAAACAACAACCATTTCAGCAGCCAATGGATCATTGGCGAAGGTCGAGGCAAAGTAGCAAGTTTTGGCCGCCATTGCCATGAAACATAAAAAAGAGATAACAATGCCATTTCCAGCATTAAGGTATCCCATTGATAATGCAAAAACACCTGTCCAGCAGAAACCAGAGACAAATAAAAAATCCAGATGAGTAATAGAATCAAGGCGGGTGCCAGATTAAAAACCAATAGCAGTGATAGAATGGCCCCTCCCCAGCATAAAAATTCCAGAAATCCATCTGAGCAATAAAACCAGCACAAACTGGGCAATATCCAGAATCCCTCAAAACCTGTCTGGCTTTTAATATGCTCAAAATAATCTTTAGCCGGCAAAATGCCGTTCTGACCTATCAGGCCTATAATCTGAAAACCCAATGAAACAAATGCGATTAAAAAGATTATCCCGATGAATCGGCCATAGACCCAACGTGTTAAAAGGTAGGAAGGGACTTCATCACTTTTCCCCCACAACAGATTCATCCAACGCGACAAACCACTGCGATGGGCAGCCACCCACTTATAAAAGCAGTCACTTAGCCATGCAAAACCTGGGAGATAATGGTAACAAAACAACAAGAATTTATACGCTGGTTTGTGAGATAAAGCCCGAAAAGCGGCTGCACTCCCCGCATACACATCGCCATTGGGTAGGATTAATTGAATAGAGGTTTGGAATAGATGGCGGTCGATTTCCGGGAATTCGTCCTCAAGTTCCTGATACGGTTTCGTATCAAAACGGTCCTCTCCCTTTTGTTTCCACCGAATAATCCACCGGCGGCAAAAAGAACACTCTCCATCATAAATGAGTAAAGGTTTTTCTGGAGGCGGGTTATGAACCCGTAAAATACTCATATTGGTCTGTTAAAAACATAACACATCATCAAACAAGCAGAAAAGTGGATTTTTAATTGTTAATGCAAAATATGACTGTTGAGAAGTGCTTTATAACAGGGTATCCAGCGCTTCGAACTCAGAGTTATAGATTGTAAAAATCTTATCGATGCGAACCACTTCAAAAAGTTCAAGCAGTTGCTCATTGACCGAGCAAAACACTAACCGGCCTTTATGGCTGTCAACGCTCTTTTTGGCTTCAATCAATACCCGAATACCTGCACTGCTCATGTAATCTGACTTTGCAAAATTAATTAGAACCTTTTTGTATCCATCCTGAATAGCCCGATTCATGGCCGCCGAGAATTCCTGAAGCCCAGCTGCATCGATTCTCCCCTCCGGTTCCAAAATAGCCACATCGGATTCGGTGCGTTGTTCAACCTTCATTGATATATTCCTTCTCCAATCATTGACACAACTTAGGATTTGTATAACACCGTGATAGCATGACGCAAAAGCATAGGGTAAGTCAATGGCATTGGGCTAATCCTTGCGATTTCTTACCCGGAATGCTTTTACTCGGGTATCAGATTACGATCCTGAACTCCCTTTTTCTTCCTTGCCTATAATATGCGAAATTGAGGATTGTTGAATCTCAATCTTGACATTCTCAGCAATTTTAATCACCGCTACATTATCTTTCATCCCCACGATCGAACCATAAATCCCCCCCGCGGTGATAATCCGATCCCCTTTCTTCAATTGATTGATTTGATTCTCATGCCGTTGACGCTGTTTTTGTTGGGGGCGGATAAGGATAAAATAAAAGATAAGCAGACAGATCATGAGCGGGAACAACATCTGCATAAGCGGATTAACCGGTTCCTGCGGCAAATCTCCGTTCCCTCCGCCTGTATTTTCAGCTGCATAAACCACCACTTTAAAAAGTAGGGTAAACAGAAATACTCCGATTACTCTCATGTGTTCACTCCCATAACGTTACCATGCCATTTTAAGGACAAAAAACCAACCCACGTTTCCCACATAATGTACATGGCCAATTTTTAAATTCGACTCAAGTATAGACCGTAAATGAATTAAGCAAAGAGATTCACTCTTATATCATCGATCAATCATAGTATAATATTCTAATTACGGATTTGAATATGTTGTTATTAAATAAAAGAATCAATAGATTAACAAGAATTGCTTTAAAAGTAATGAGATCAAAGTTTCACCCATTGACTCGCTGAGAGCAGAGAATATCATATTTTTCATTGAAAATTGTTCATTGGGGCGTAGACGAATTGGTAAAGTCACCGGTCTTTGGAACCGGAGTTTGCAGGTTCAAGTCCTGCCGCCCCAGTTTTTAGCTATTCCTGCTCAATTAAATCATCCATGTTGTTCGGTTTCGAATACATATCTCCAAGTTTAATATAATTGTAAAGTGTCAGCCATATGCAGTAGAAATGGAGTAAAAACTTTTAATCGTTCTCCTATTACATATAATTTTCTCACTGGACCATTTTAATAACATATTAGCTTTGCTTACCGATTATTTCTTGAAATCCCCACAATTCCTCCCCCTTTTCACTACTTTTAGTATAATAAGGGTCAGGAGAGAACCCTATGAATGAACCAAACTCGAAAACACCCACCGCATTCAATCATTGCCGTGACATCATTCTGGATTCCATCGCTGATGGGGTATTCACCGTGGATGAGGATTGGCGTATCACTTCGTTTAACCGAGCGGCCGAGCGGATATTGGGACTTACCGCAGAAGAGGCTCTTGGACGTCCCTGCTGTGAGGTATTTCGGTCCAGTATCTGCGAAAGTACATGTGCGCTGCGGCAAACCTTGCAAACCGGCAAGCCGATCATTAATCGGGCGATTTATGTGGTCAACGCCGAGGGTGAGCGTATTCCCATTAGTATTTCCACTGCCATCCTAAAAGATAACACCGGCAACATCGTCGGAGGGGTGGAGACTTTTCGAGACCTTAGTATGGTGGAGGAACTAAAAAAGGAATTACACAAACACTATTCTTTTGGTGATATTATCGGATGCAGCAGCCGAATGCAGCGCCTATTTGAGCTGCTCCCCCTGGTGGCAGAAAGCGATAGCACAGTGCTGGTGCAAGGCGGAAGCGGCACTGGCAAGGAACTGGTGGCCCGCGCCATTCATGAATGCTCCAAGCGCAAGCAGGCTCCCTTTGTGGCGGTCAACTGTGGGGCGCTACCCGATACGTTGCTCGAATCGGAACTGTTCGGTTATAAAGCAGGGGCATTCACTGATGCCCGCCGTGACAAACCCGGCCGCTTTGCCCTGGCTGAAGGAGGAACTATTTTCCTGGATGAAATCGGCGATATCTCACCCGCCATGCAAACCCGCCTGTTGCGCGTCCTTCAAGAGCGGCAATTTGAACCACTGGGATCGGTCAAGCCAATTATAACGGATGTACGAATTATCGCTGCCACCAATAAAGATTTGGACAAGATGATCAAACAGGGTAGTTTTCGTGAGGATCTCTATTACCGTATCAATGTAATGACTCTCCACATACCCGCCTTGCGTGAACGGAAGGAAGATATCCCTCTGCTCATCGATCATTTCATCTCTAAATTCAACCGCCTGCAAAGCAAAGACATTAGCGGTGTTTCTGAAGAGGCTATGGGCCTTTTGATGCGCCATGATTACCCCGGCAATATTCGAGAACTGGAAAACATCATTGAACATGCCTTCATCTTATGCTCATCCGGCCTCATCCACCCCCACCATCTTCCCTCTTCATTGTTGAAAGGTGAAACAACACCCACATCCCAATTAAAACAAGGACTATCGCTCCAGGCCATGGAGATTCTTCTCATCCAGGAGGCCTTGCGTCGACATAACGGTAATCGAAAGCAGGCGGCTAAAGAATTAGGAATCGATCCCAGTACCCTTTTCCGCAAAATTAAAGCCTACGAAATTGATATTACTACCATCACTTAAAATATTGCGTTTTGCAATCAGGTGTCGCTGAAAATCATTGCGTTATGCAATCACCCAAAGATCAACTCAACACGCATCTATTTACTTAAGTATAGAAAATTGAAGATTTTAAATCCATAAGAGCTATCCATTATATATATTGGCATGATAAGTGCTCTATTCTCCCAACGAAAATGAAGGTTTGACATAAAACACCATCGGGCGAACACAAAGGTTCGTCTCCAATGTTATTAAGTTAAAGGGGAGGGCGAGGCTCCCGCCGAGCCGTTTCCGCGTACAACGGCTCGGCGGGAG
>CAZFER010000030.1:0-5384 GCA_964517495.1 uncultured bacterium
TCCGAGGTATCATTCACCGCATAAAAACGCTCTTCCGGCAATGATTCCGTATGCAGCGAATACCAACTCGCCGTCGCCGAACTGGTCAACGTAGTTCCCGCCTCTGCGCTTTCTTTTATTGTTACATCATAACTAAACTGTGTGGTCGAATTAGAAAGCGGAATGGAATCCCACGAAAATTTCACTCCCCCAGGAGTGCCCGTATCTACTGTGGGAAGATCACCCTGCAATTTGGTTAAATTGCCTGAATAGGCCATATCAGGAAGCGTATCCTCTACCGTCACATCAAACGCATCGGAAGTCCCGGTATGGATTAATGTGATCGTATGAGTCACCGTGTCCCCGGCTTCCACCGTGGTTTTGTCATCCGATTTAGCCAATCCTAGCGTCGGCTCAATAATATCCACCGAAACACTGCCTGTATCTGATGAATTGGCAGAGGTTAAGGTGGCGCCATTGGTCAATGTATCAGAATTGGCATTTGCACTTATATCTACCACCTGTGCCCGAAGCAATACTTCAATCTCGTCTTTGGTGTCATCCACATTATCGGACGCATTCGTCACCGTTCCAAAAATCATCACCGCTTTGTCATTTAAACCATCACTTCCCAAGGTATCCGATAATGTGGCGGCATCACCAACACTCGAAGCGGGATCAATCGAAAGATTGGCGCCAATGGATGATAAAGTCGCTGAGACAATTTCCAATTTCCCCGGAGTGATCGGCATGATATCTTCCAACTCAACCGATGAAGAAACACCTTCCGGGAATGTCATGGTCAACTTATAAATAATCTCTTCACCGATGGTCACATCATCATTGTCGCCATCGTGTTGACTGGCTCCCTTCGGCTCAGATACCGTGGCGATCTCCTTCTCCAAAACGACATCCTTAATATTCACATTGGTACTCACCGTATTATCCGGGGCATAAAAACGCTCTTCCGGCAGTGCCTCCGTTTCCAGCGAATGCCAACTCGCCGTTGCCGAACTGGTTAAGGAGGAACCAGCTTCCACCGTATCTTCAATGATGACATCATATTGAAAGCTGGTTGTGGTTTCGCTGAGTGGAATCGTGTCCCATGAAAATTTCACCACACCGGGGGTACCGGTATCAACTGCAGGAACTGGCCCATCGGTAGAATTGATATTACTAGCATACGTCATTCCACTAGGTAATGTATCTTCCACCACCACATCAAATGCATCCGAAGTCCCATTATGTTCCAACGTGATGGTGTGCTTAACTGTATCACCTGCATCCACTGTGGTTTTATCATCTGTCTTAGTAAGTGTCAAATCAGGCTCAACAACATCCACGCCAATCACAGCCCAATCAGACGAATTTGTTGTGCTTAATTCAGAACGAGTCCACACTGTATTCCCACTGACATTCAAACCATCATCAAGCACTTCCGCTTTCACCAGGATGACAACCGTATCATCCGAATTACTCACATTATCCGAAGCATTGGCAATCGTCCCAAACGTTAATTCCGCCAGATCATTGATACCATCACTCTCTTGATCATCCGATAGGGTTGCCGCGTCACTCAGATTCAAAGTATCCCCCGTAATATTGGCGCCAATAGACGAAACCGTCGCCGATAAGATTTCCAACTTACCAGCTGTCGCTGCCATAATTTCCGCAAAATTGGCATTCGTCGATTGCCCTTCCGGGAAAGTCAACGTGACTTCAATAAACACCTCTTCACCAATCGCCACATCCGTCGCACTGCCAACCTGAGATGACCCCTTCGGCTCAGAGGTTAAAACGATCTGTTTGGCCACATCCACATTGGATATATTCAGCAATGCCGTATCTACGGCATCCGGTGTCGCATAAAACCGCTCTTCTGGAAGCGATTCCGTCTCCAGCGAATACCAATTCATGGTCGCCGAACTCGTTAACGCGGCACCTGCAACGGCAGAATTATCAATGACAACGTCATATTTAAACGTCGTTGTGGTTTGTGATTGTGGAATATCATCCCATGTGAATATCACCAGTCCTGAAGTTGATGAATCCACAGCTGGTAAACTACTTCCTGATTCGAGAATGAGATTGCCATCATATGTGGAATCAGGAATACTATCTTCAATCGTAATATCATACGCATCGGATGTGGAGGAACCACTGTGTTCAACTGTGATAGTATACGTCACCGTATCACCCGCATCGACCGTGTTTTTGTCAGCCGTTTTATCCAAGGTCAGGTCCGGCTCCACAATATCCACCGATACCGTGTCATTCACCGTGGACGAACTGGATTGAATCTCAGCCGTATTCACCAACGTATCACTATCCGCATTGGCCCCAATATCCACAACCTGCGCTTTAACATAAACCAAAATTTCGTCATTGGAATCAACCACATTATCCGGTGCATTCACAATGGTTCCAAACGCAAATTCCGCGTGATCATTAATACCATCGCTCCCCACGCTATCAGATAAACTCGCTGTTTGACCAATCGTTAACGTGGTCGCCGATATATTGCCACCAATCGATGCTACCGATGCCGAAAGAATCTCCAATTTCCCCGGCGATGTGGGCGCTGTATCAACCAATGTCGCCGATGGGGATTGCCCCTCCGGAACCGTAACCGTAACACTATAAATTATCTCATCCCCTATGGTCACATCCGTCGCCCCCGTATGCTCTGACGATCCTTTGGGCTCCGAAATATGATCTAAATTTTTAACAATTTCAAGATCATCAACATTAATGTCAACTAATATATCCGTCGTTATTCCACCCACCTCATACTCACGTTCCTCTTGCAAATCATCCCGCTCCATTGAATACCAATTCAAGGTAGCTGAACTGGTTAAAACATCCCCCGCGACAGCAGCATTATCGATTTGCACATCATAACTAAATTCTGTGGTGGTCTGTGATTCAGGTATGGAATCCCACGTAAACACAACAATCCCCGGCGTGGAACTATGAACCGTTGGTGATGGGCCTTGACCAACCTGCAACTTGTCAGCGTAAACCAAATCGGGCAAACTCTCTTCCAATCGCACATCATGGGCATCCATATTACCATTATGCGTAATGGTAAAATCAAATGTAAGCGTATCTCCACCATCACCCGATGTCCCATTGCTTGACTTCGATATGGACAAATCAGGCTCAATAAGATCAATGGAAACGTCAGAAGTCACACTGGAATTAGCAGAATCCAAATTAACCGTGTTAACCAACGTATCCCCATCCGCATTGGCACTGATATCATTCACACGGGCAAGCACATCGATCACAACGGTATCCTTTTCATCTACTACATTGTCTGCAGTGTTGGTGATGGTCCCCATATTCAAATATGCCCGGTCATTGATTTCATCACTGTTTTGATTATCCGAAAGAGTCGCAGCATCCCCAATATTCACCCCGGATATATTCGCACCCTTGGAAGACACCGTCGCCGATAACACCTCCAATCGCCCTGGAGATATCGGTAACAAATCCTCAAACTCAACCGAGGTAGTATCCCCTTCCGGAAAAGTCATGGTAACACTATAAACAATCTCTTCCCCTATAGTTGCATCATCCGCTGCTGTATGTTCACCCGATCCCTTCGGTTCCGTAATCCCCTTCAATGACTTAACCACCGATGGCGTGGCAAACGTAATCGTCGCCGATTCCTTTAATTTAGGAAAATTGGGTGATCCAGCCAGATTGGTCCACGTTAACGACGCCTGATTAATAATCGAAGCCGCCGATTCAATCGATTGATTAACCGTCACATCATACGTGAACACCACGGCATTTTCTTCATCAAATGCCGTGGTAATCTCAGACCATGAAAATGTCACCGTTGATGAGGTAACCTGCGCCACCGCCGCAGGACCATTAAGCGTATTGACATTCCCCGCATACGTCAGTCCATCCGGAAAAACATCCGTCACCACCACACCATAAGCCGTTGCCCCACCAACATTGGGAACCGATACCGCAAACGTTATCGTATCCCCCGCATCCGATCCAATAATATCACCATCAACCGGCGTGGTGGACGAGGCAAGAGAAATCGCTGCCGCCGGATTGCTGGAATCATATACACCCTTGGTAATCTCAAGTTCAGGCGCCCGCACATGCACTTGCTCGGAATTAAGCCCCGATGAGGCTTGCAAAGGCGTGTTATTTGCCGAACCTTGATACAAGTTGGTCAAAAACAAATCATCCGCAAACGGATCATCCGTCACCACCGCATCCACGTCCACTTCCAACACATGGCTCGTGGTATCCGTCACATCATCAAACTCAAAACTAATGGAATTCTCACTGGAATTTTTGGAAACTGTGGGAATATTCCCCGGCAAGGTGTTATTCGGTCCAAATCGAACATCCCCCGTATCCCACGTGATATCGATATCATCCACATCAAACACCGGTAACGGGAAAAAGTCACTAAATGAAATATCCTGCGTATCCCCTGAATCAATATCCATCTTCAAACGAAACGTTACAATATCCCCCGGTGAATATTCCGATTTGGGATCAACAATCGACTTTTGAATATTAATCGGTTGAATGCGAATCGACGCCGACGAGGTATCAGAACACGGTACATCACTACTATCCCCAATCACTTCATAATTGGCCTCCACCGAATTTCCAAATGAATCATTGGCACGCACCGGCTCACCATTCGATTCATAGGTTTGATCAATCGTACCTGTATATTCTATGGTTCCATCAGCACCAGCCTGCAAATTGGCTCCATATGCACTCGACACATCCAAAATAACACTGGTGGTTCCACTACTCACATCATGATCAACCGTAGGCGTTATCGTAATGGCAGACGCATCAACAACCGCCGATGAAACAGATCCAAACGTTATACCATCCGGAAGAATATCTTCAATTACCAGGTTCTTCCCATCAACATAATCACTCAACTGAAAATTCAACGTATACGTGACGGTATTTCCAGGTATGACAGGCGATGGGCTGGATGACGATTTCTGAATGGCAAAATGCTTCGCCGTAACAGAACCACTCCCACTACTTTGCGGAAGTGAATTCCCCTCAAACGAAGCATCCAGAATAGCGGAATTACTGACCGATTGAGTCTCACACACATCATGGTCCAAAATGTCCACGATATACGCTTCAAAATTGATGGACACATCCGTCCCCGATCCACCAATACGATACGGCACCTCAATCGCCACCGTCCCCCCCGGCACCGTGGGCTCACTGATAATGGTATAATTCGTCGCCCCTGAAATAGACAATGAATCCTCCACATATTGCAATGAACTCGGCAGCGTATCCTCAAAATACATATCAAATACGGTTCGATTTTCAGCAATATCCGCTGACATGCTATACGATATAGGCGATGACGGCCCCGTCGCAGCCTCACT
>CAZFER010000030.1:5484-29200 GCA_964517495.1 uncultured bacterium
GGATCCGTCAATTGGTTATCGGGTGAAGCGGAAAAAATACCCACACTGCTTTTTCCAACTGAATTCCCAATCCACGATGCCGTACCAACCTCAAGCTCAGGTGGCACAATAACCCGCAAATAAGTTCCAAATCCGGGATCACCCGTATTACTCATTGAAGCAGATACATTGAATGACGTCCCCGGAAATCCCTCCGAAGGTCCACTCAATGTCAAATTCGGCGTCTGAGCAAATGAACTGGATGCAACCAAACTCAAGAAGAAAAGCACACTCAATGAGAGAAATCTCTTGCTCTCGCCTGTCCTTCGATTCTCAATTTTATTCTCATTTTTAAAATAGATACACTTATCTTGTGGGGGCTTCAACAACCTTATCTCCTATTTCTTTATGACCCTAATTAATAAAACCAACAATAAATATCGAAAAATAGATATAGAAATTCAATTAATATAATTAAATAATTTACTAAAATTACATGTTTTAAGCTATTATACTCACAGGAAATAGCAATATTGCAAAATATATGTGAAATATATGTGTAAAATTACTTCACATATGAAAGCATTATCTAACAATTGTAGCGAAAAGCTGAGATGTAAGTTGACCCAACGTACTCAACGTATAGAATCCTGGAGGAAAGATTAATGTTGACTAAATTACTATACATAGGTTGGAGATTATAATAACATAAATTCATGATTGATAAACCCTAAATAGACTATTATTGACTATTATTATATTTCCTACGCAACTTCGGTTCCAAATGTTGATAAAAATGGTAAAATTTAAAAATGACCCTTTTTCCCTAAATGGGAACCATTTTTGCTTAAATTTATCTAATTACTTATATTTAAATTCTGAGAATTCCCGGAGAATAAACGAAATGACAAGAATATTGAGAGGGTTTGGAAGCCTGCTATTAATCCTGGCTCTAACGACTTTATGCCATGCACAATCAACCTTGGATTTCGGCAGTGAAGACGATTATCTAATTTCTCCACCAGATGGTATAAATGAAATCGCAAATCACGCCTTTACCACAATACCTGCCAAAAAAACCTTCAGCGATGGAGTAGGATTAATAATAACCTCTGAGAAAAATCAGGGAATTAGATTACTTGGCCCTGTTATGAATGTGGGTGAAGGAAAATGCCTCATCGAAGTATCTTTCCAAACCAGCGCTCCAGGCGCCATGCTCGCCCTGGGTGGCTTGGATTCCGATGATGTGCCGGACTACACGACTCTCAACGGCTCAGGCGCTATCTTGATGGAGTTCGACAGCAGCAACTATCAAGGCGATTGGCACCGAGTCAGCATCTTATACGATCCCCCGCGCAATAACATTGTCCCGGTCGTACAAGTAATCGGAACGGGCGATACAACAACAGAAACATATATAGACCTGTTAACCATCACGAACCTTAGTTCCGCCTTCGAACAGGGACAGGATATCAACCAAATCCTCGGCTTGGCCACACCCCGCCCCACACCAACGCCAACACCAACCCCACCGCCCATCGGCTCCCCTGAAGCACGCGAAGCCCTTCGAGTTGTCAACGACATTCGGTTATCCGTTAACTTGAATCCCCTTGCAATGCATCAGGCTTTATTGGATTCCGCACAGGCTCACGCCGATTATATGGCCCAAAACAACATCCTCGAACACACCGAAAACATCACTCAACCCGGCTTCACCGGCGCTCGCGCCTGGGACCGAGCCACCGCTGCGGGCTATCAAAACACCAATGTTTGGGAAGTACTCGGTTTAACCCGTGTTGAAGATGCCAATCCAACCGATAATGTCTATCTACAAATGGAAGGCCCCTTTCACCGCATCCCCTTCCTCCATTCCTCCCTTCAACATATGGGATATGGGTTCACAGTCCAGGATGAAATGGAATACCACACCTTCAACCTTGGTTCTTTAACCTGGGATGAAATAGAAACCATTTTCTACCCCTTTGAAAATCAGCAAGACGTCCCCTTGTCCTTCGGCGGTTACGAATTCCCCGATCCCTTCCCGAACGCTTTTTACCCCACCGGCTATCCCATCACCATCTATGTCTCTCAAGAAAGCGATTTTGAAATAACCTCTTTCTCATTGAAAAAATCGGATGGCGCCGAACTACCCGTCGAAGTCCTACTACCAGGCGAAACACGGGGAAGCATCGATACAGACTTCCTCTTCGCCATGGCGGCCTCATCTCCACTTGAAACCAATACAACTTATGAAGTAACGGTTGACTTTGTATTGAATGGCGAAAGCACAAGCAAAACCTGGAACTTCACTACAACCTCCGTAACAGAAACAGAGAGTGAGAACACCACCAGCAGCGCCAAAGTCGCCAAAAGAATTCTTCACAAAGCCGTACCTATTCTAGATTATCCATCATCTCAACAATAACCACCTTGTAACAATATAATCAGTCAATATTCCCCACAACCATTGCTTTTTGAACAGGATTTAGGTAAAACATCCCTAATTCATCAGCATTGCCAATCCAAAGGAGAACACATCGTGAACGAAAAAGCGCCGTGGGTAACATTTCGACCGGAAATAAAAGTCCTTGATTGCACCATTCGGGATGGGGGATTGATCAACGACTCACACTTCGATGATCATTTCGTCCGTGCAGTATATCAAACCTGCCTTGCCGCGGGAATCGATTACATGGAAATCGGTTACAAAAATTCAAAACAGGCCTTCCCCCCCGATAAATACGGCCCCTGGCGCCATTGCGACGAACACGACATCCGCCGTATTGTCGGTGACAATGATACACCCTTAAAACTCTCCGCAATGGCCGACGCCGGCGGCAAAAGCGACTGGGCCAAGGATATCCTCCCTAAAGACCAAAGCGTACTCGATCTCATTCGCGTGGCCTGTTATGTCCACCAAATCCCCGAAGCCAAAGAAATGATCCACGACGCCCACGAAAAAGGATACGAGGTCTCCTGCAACATCATGGCCATCTCCACCGCCAAAGAAACCGAAATCGACCAGGCTCTCGAAGTCATCGCCCAAACCCCCGCCGCGACCGTGGTAATCGTCGACAGCTTCGGCTCACTCTATTCCGAACAGGTCATGCAACTGGTTCAACGCTACCAAAACGCCCTGGAAGGCACCGGCAAGGAAATCGGCATCCACGCCCATAACAACCAACAACTCGCATTCGCCAACACCATCGAAGCCATCATCCGTGGCGTAAACCGCATCGACGCCACCATGGGCGGCATGGGACGCGGCGCTGGCAACTGCCCCATGGAACTCCTCCTTGGTTTCTTGCGCAATCCCAAATTCCACATCCGCCCGGTCTGGCAACTCCTCGAAGAACACTTAATCAAATTATGCGAAACATTGGAGTGGGGTTCCCTTCCCCAATTCATCATCACCGGCCAGCTCAACCAACACCCCCGCTCCGCCATCTCCGCCCGCAGCGGTGATCGCATCAACAAATACGTGGAATTCTATGACAAATGCATCAGCGACGTCTGAGCAGATACGTAATTGACGCCAGCATAGCGGTTAAATGGATTTTTGAAGAACAAAAATTTAAATAACCGTTTTCTAACTTGACAAGCACCCAAAATCCAAATAAAATCACCAAAAATAAAGAAATCAAAGAATTTTGGCTATGATTCATCACTCCACCTATTATTACTATTGGTATTTTAGCTGGCCCAACATAGGGATACGGAGAGGATCTTTCTAGCCGAAATTCAATATTAAACCGAAAAATGAGCGCCGCTGGAGGATCCTCCAGCGGCGCTTTTCATTCTAAACCAATAAACCGGAGGAAGATCATGATCGTCGTTATGAAACACGGGTGTACACAATCTCACATCGATGAGGTTATCAATGTCATCAAACAGGGAGGAGCCAGACCCATGATTAGCCAGGGAGAGGAAACCACGATTATCGGAGTTATCGGGATCAACCACACCGTCATCCCCGAGGATTTAAGCCCACTCGAGATGGTTGACCGTGTTATCCCCATTTCCGCCCCTTACAAACTCGCCAGCCGCGACCTGCATCCCGATGATAGCATGTTCCGCATTTTGCCCCAAAACGGCCAACCCATGGAAATCGGTGATGGCCACCTGGGAATCATCGCTGGCCCCTGCACCGTCGAAAGCGAAGACCAAATCATGGCCGCTGCGCGTGGAATCCGCAAAGCCGGCGGCTCAGCCCTGCGTGGTGGAGCCTACAAACCCCGCACCAGCCCCTACTCATTCCAGGGCCATAAAGAGGATGCCCTAAAAATGCTGGCCACCGCCCGCGCTGAAACTGGCCTCGCCATCGTCACTGAAGCCCTCAGCATCGACCACGTTGATCTCATCGCCAATTACGCCGACGTGATCCAAATCGGCGCCCGCAATATGCAAAACTACCCCCTGCTCGAGGCTGTCGGCTCACTCAACATACCCGTCTTGTTAAAACGGGGACTTTGTGCCACCATCGATGAATTCCTCCTTGCCGCCGAATATATCCTGGTGCGCGGCAATGAAGAGGTCATCCTGTGTGAACGCGGCGTCCGCACCTTCGAAAGCGACACCCGCTTCACCCTCTCCCTGGGTTCGGTGCCCATCCTTCAGGAAAAAAGCCATCTCCCCGTCATCGTCGACCCAAGCCACGGCACCGGCAAAGCCAACCTCATCAAACCCATGAGCCGTGCCTCCATCGCCGCTGGCGCCGATGGTTTAATGATCGAAGTCCACCCCGATCCAGCACACGCCAAAGTGGATGGCGACCAATCCATCACTCTCGATTCATTCGAATCCATCATGGACGAAATCGAACAATTAGCCCCCGTAATGGGAAAGATCCTAAATCGAAACAAACAGCAAGAACTAACAGCCGTATAAAACAAGGTTAGGCCAACCCATACCTTTAACCCCAACGGGATTACATATGATAGGGGGGACCGTCAAACTCGCCAACTCAACTTCTCTGTCACAATCTCGATGGATCAAGAAACTTTTGGGTAGCGAGAAATAAACCCCAAAGGGGTCAAATATGATAGCCAGGGGCATTCGCCCCTGGAAAAAGTGTTCATACAAAAGGTTTCACCCTGTAAGGGTGACATAAGATAACCGCAACATGTTTATTTCGCCCTTACCTTCTGGACATATGTCACTATTTTCAGGGCCAGGAGATCATTGAATCTCACTCCCAGGGGCGTTGCCCACTGGCTATCTTATGTAACCCCGTTGGGGTAAAAAGCATGGATTCATCAAACTTCTGGGTAAAGCTCATGTCCACAAACCCCGGGGAGCATCGGCTTCCAGCCGGTGCGTCTCAATCGGGCTAACACGCACCGGCTGGAAAAAATGGTGGGTTACGCCGTAAACAACACGGCTTTTAACCCACCCTACCGAACTCAAGGTCACTGGGACGGACTGGCGATCCCCAAGCCACATTTTACACGTGGAGCGACTCCACCAGACTCATCGTACCTCGCTACCGGAAAGGACCGGCCTATAGCAACTTTTACCATTTCAAAGTCTTGTTCCGTAACCGGCATGGTCGGCCATTTTTCTTCGGCCCATACTATACCAGCGGCCCTGTTAAATACATGTCCAACGTACGGGTGACCGATGATGCTCAATCATCCGAAGACCTTAGTGGATTTGCCGATTTCGATACCCCAGACAACCGTGAGCTGGTCATCCAATGGGATATGAGCGAGACTGGTATCGATCCCATCGACATCAGGCGTTATCACATCTATCTGATCACCCCCGAGAGTGAAAATGATGATGAAACATACTTTGCAGATACGAGAATTGGCGATATCACTTCGATTCAATGGCATCCCGGCAATCCACTCATCGCCCCGCGATTCTCAAACGGTCCCCAATTCAACACCAGCTATAAATTCGCCATCTACGCATTAACCCACAGCGGATCACCATACGCCCATGGACCATTTGAGAACTCAGCATTTGTTGAATACTATCGTATACGAGAGCCAGAGGAAGCATTGAATAGATCATATCAACTCAAAGGAACGGACCAATGATATCGGTTAAACACCTCGTAGTTCCATTCATATTGTTTTATCTCACAGTGTTTTCTTATGCAGTCGAATACGACCGCTTGGGTGGGTGGGAAAGCGTAAAGTCAGAAGCAACCACTTATTTTTATGTACAACCCATTGATGGTGTATGGTGGTTCATTGATCCGGGTGGAAATGGATTTATCTCCAAAGGCGTTAACCATATTTCATATTTTGGCGATCATTCACCCGAATTAGGGTATTCACCCTATCGCCGCCTGGTGAGTGACAAATATGGATCTGCGGGAAAATGGGCCAAAGCAGCGGCTAAAAATCTGCGCCGATGGAATTTCAACACCGTAGGGGCTTGGTCCAGCGAGGCGATGTTCAAACAAGAGATGGCTTACACTGTTATCCTGAACATTGCCAACCAAGCTGGAGCGAATTGGGAGAAAGGTATCTTTCCCGATGTTTTTTCCCGCCGCTTTCAACAGGCTACCCGCGCCGCTGTGCGTGTTAAATGCCGCATGCTGAAAAATGATTGGCACTTGCTGGGTTACTTTACCGACAATGAATTACGCTGGGGGCCGGATTGGCGCAGCAAGAAAAGCTTGCTGGAGGATTACCTGCAATTCGACCGGGATTCAGAAGGCTTCAAACGTGCCATTCAATTTATAAAGGATAGATATGGCAAAGTGGAAATACTAAATAAAGCCTGGGGCATTGATGCCGAATCCTTTGGGGCACTCCCGTTGGCCATGCCCTTCCCCAAAAGTGAAGAACGCAGCGAAACCGAAGCCGGATTCCAAAAATTAATAGCCGAAACCTATTTCCGCACATGCCGTGAAGAAATTCTTAATGCCGATCCCAACCATCTTATCCTGGGCTGCCGGTTTGCTGGTTATGCCCCCAAACCGGTGCTTGAAGCGGTTGGGCAGTATGTGGATGTAGTATCTTTTAACACATATAACGACACACCGCCACATGAAACCCTGGACCGTATTTATAAAATTACCGGCCGCCCCATCATGATCACTGAATTTTCTTTCAAAGCGATGGACTCAGGCTTACCCAACACCAAAGGGGCGGGCAATCCGGTGAAAACCCAGCAGGATCGTGCCAAACACTTCACTCAATTTGTTACGGAATTAATGAAAATCCCCTATGTCATTGGCTATCACTGGTTTGAATATACTGACGAACCTGCCGAAGGCCGTTTTGATGGTGAAAACAGCAATTTTGGATTGGTAAATATCAAAGACGAACCGTGGGAAATATTAACCAAAGAAATGACTCGCACAAATACCCAGGTCGAAGCCATTCACTTATCATCCAAAAAGGAGGATGAATAGTTAAAGTTCTCCTATTGACCAATTCGATGAGGACGTCCATATCCCCGTGGGAGCCAAGGGTAAAATATTGTTTTTTACCCTTGAAAACCATAATACAAAAAATAGGGATGTTAATGATTAGCAAAATAAGGTATATCCCCCAATTTATGGAAGATAAAAATTCAGGGAAGAATTCCTTGATTATGCGATACATCAAATTCTCTCAATACATATTCGATGAATCATTACATAAATCCTATCCAAAATATTATTTAATAGAGTATGCTATCCGTTTTTCTCATCAAACGATATCACCTTCATACATTCACCACCTTGAAGGGCGGACTGGTGAGCGATGATTCCTGGCACAGTATAGGCTAATGCCTCGATGACATCTATGGTGGGTTTTCGATCATGGATTAAGGCATCAATGAATTCATGTGTTAAAAAGGTATGCGATCCTTCATGCCCGCTATTATGCCGCAAGGGCGCAGGGAGTAAATCCGTTTTCCACCATTGTGGTTGCTCATAGTGCTCAAAACGCTGCAAGGTTCGTTCAAAGCCAGCATCATCGGTTTCCTTCAAGTCCCCCCGGCGGATAATAATCGGCCCCAGGCCATTTGGATGGTGACCATAAAAGCTCATTTTATTGCCAATCCATTCCGCCCGTTCACCCCCGCGATGCGCGCCTTTCCACCACACATTGACGCGGAAACCATGGCCACGGTCAGTTTGAAACATCGCCGATTCATTCCAGAAAGGATTGTTATAAGCGTTATCCTGCAAAATGGGATCATCATCCCCCCAGCCGTGGCAAACCACGTCCGTCAAACGTTCGCCAGTCACGCTGATTAAGTGAGCCGTGCAATGAGTGGGATAATGCATGGGCGCCATGCCATGCCGCCAAGTACGTTTACCGTTTTCAAAATAAAGGCTTTGCAATCCATCGTGTTGATATTCTGATTCACAGTAATAAAGGTCACCGAATTTCCCTTTGCTATAAAAATTACGGGCGGAAATAGTGGACTGCTGATAATAGCTGGTCTCCGCCATCATGTAGGTCAAACCATAGGTTTTGACGGTATCATGAAGTTGTTCAGCCTGTTCCATGGTGCCATAGGCTGCGGGAACCGCACTGATCGCGTGTTTGCCGTGTTTCATCGCCTCCTGCACATGCTGCACATGCAAGGGACCATCGGTAAATATAGCCACCGCATCGATTTTGGGATCCTTGACCAATTTTTCCAGGGAGGGATAACTTTTCGAGCATCCATAGGTTTTCATCAAACGTTCACGGCGTTCGGGCCGCAGATCGCTGATCGCTTCAACAATACAGTCCGGATGTTCATGCCATTGAAACGAACAGCCGAAACCGCCGCCGACAACACCGATGCGTACTTTTTTAGGTGAGGTGTCCACCGCCCAACCAGCCCGTGAGGCAAGCGCCAAACCAGCCAGTGAGGTCCCACCTGCCTTTATGAATTGCCTGCGTTTTGTGGTACTCGAATAATTTGAATGATCCGGACTATTAAAGTATTTCATCTCCTGCCTCCCTTTGGTTTTATATATCAATAACATTAATCCACTGCTGTTCCTGGCTTGAAGTCAAGGCGGCATCCAGCACTGCTTGTGTTCGTGTCCCATCCTCTATATTAGGCCGGGTTGGTAGTTGGTGGATAATATGATCGACAAAATTATACATACTGTGAATATGAAAACGCTCCCACCCGATGGTGTTTTTCGGCCCAGGCCAGCGCGCCGGTTTTGGGTAGCGGGCCACACATTCAATGGCTTTGTATCCCCGCATCCCACCATAGGTATCTTCCGGCTGCGTGGCATCATAATATTCCAGGTAGTTGGGTTGCATTAAATTAAAGCGAATGGCCCCTTTATCGCCGTGGGCTTCGAAGCGAATTTCATCCTGGCTGCCCGTCGCCATGCGTGAGGATTCCAGTGTTCCATACGCTCCGTTTTTCAATCGAAACATCATAAGAGATACATCATCGACCTCAACCGGCATCATCTTTGAAGGATCATCATTGGCAGGCCGCTCCTGGATAAAGGTTTCCCCATGATGAAAAACCTGGTCAAATTCACCTAACAGATAGCGTGTCAGATCAACAACATGAGATCCCAAGTCAAATAACGCGCCTCCCGGCCCGCTTTTCTCCACATCCAATCGCCATGAATGGGGCCGTTTAGGATTGATATATCCCGCATGAAGATAACACACCCGGGCACTGAAAAGCCGTCCCAGCGCTCCGGCTTCAACCAGTTCCTTGGCTTTGAGTATGGCAGGTACAAAGCGATATTGAAATGTCATTTGGGTAATACATTCGGGATGTTTTTGGGCACATTCATGCATCACGATAGCATCATCGAGATTGGTGGAGATGGGTTTATCCATATAAACATGCTTTCCATGTTCCAGCGCACTCAATAAAACGTCTTTGTGAAGATAGTTTGGTGTGCAACAGTTTATGATATTTATATCATCTCGCGAGCATAATTCACGAAAATCCGTGGTTCCAAATGGATAGTTCCAATCCTCCATAGCTCGTTTCATACTGGTTTCGCTTTGGGTTGCCACGCCCGCCAGTTCGATTTTTGCGGGTGCTGGTTCATAGTAAAAATTGAGTGAGCGATACGAATGGGCATGCATTTTCCCCATAAAACCATGTCCAACAATTCCAACACGCAATGTAGGTAAAGCCATAAATACCTTCCTTTAACCAGTCTCTGCATTGACCACATGATTGATGAGGAACAAGAGTATAAATAATGCGGTTATACTCAATCCATTGAATTTATTCATACTTATCTTTCCTCCCAAATTATCTTTCATTTTTGATTTAGCTTGACATGGTGTTCATTCATCCCATATCGTATCATAAAGCGGACCATGATTTTATGCTTAATTAGCTGAAAACGTGATAAAACGATAGGAGAAATTCATATGAAACGCTGCCTTATCATTGCCTTAATACTGACTGTGTCAGTGTGCTCAATGGCTTACGCTAATGAACCGGCGAACGGCCCATTGCGCATTGATCCGGACAATCCCCGCTACTTTAACGATGGTGAAAAGACCGTACTACTGACAGGTTCACATGTTTGGAACAACTTGGTCGATATGGCTCCAAGCGATCCTCCGGTGGTTTTTGATTTTGAAGGCTACTTGGATTTTATGGATAAATATAACCACAATTTCATTCGATTGTGGGCCTGGGAGCTATCTTCATGGGATACAAGAGGTAATCGTGAAAAACGGCTGCATACCGTGTGGCCTCATCCTTTTGCCCGAACCGGCCCTGGCAAGGCCTTGGATGGCAAACCCAAATTCGATCTCACCGAATACGATAAAACCTATTTCACCCGCTTGCGTGAGCGTGTGGAAGCGGCTGGCAAGCGTGGTATATATGTTTCAATCATGCTTTTTGAGGGATGGGGATTGCAGTTTTCACCCGACGCCTGGAAAAGCCATCCCTTCAATAAAGACAACAATATTAATGGCGTGAACGGGGACACGAACGGCGATGGAAAAGGCCTGGAAATCCACACGATAAACCCTCGGCAGATTCTTCAATACCAGGAAGATTATGTCAAAGAAGTTATCGATACCGTCAATGATCTGGACAATGTGCTTTTTGAAATCTCCAATGAAAATCACCCCCCTTCCACCAAATGGCAATATCACATGATTCACTTCATTGATGAATATGAAAGAACCAAACCAAAACAACATCCTGTTGGAATGACCTTCCAATATAAAGGTGGCAAGAATCAAACTTTATTCGATAGCCCGGCGGAATGGATATCCCCCAACGCAGAAGGTGGTTATCGTGATAATCCCCCTGCAAATGATGGCAGTAAAGTCATCTTGAGTGACACCGATCACCTTTGGGGGATTGGCGGAAATCAAGCCTGGGTATGGAAGAGCTTCCTCAGGGGTTTGAATCCGATCTTTATGGATCCTTATGATGCCGTCGTACTGCGAGATGTCCCCTTTGATCCTCAATATGATCCCATTCGGCGGAGTATGGGCTATGTGCTGAATTATGCTAAACGAATGAATCTTACCGCTGTGACGCCACAAAACGATTTAGCCTCCAGTCAGTATTGCCTGGCAGATAAAGGGAACGAATACCTCATTTACCTGCCCAAGGGAGATAAAGTTGAGGTCGATCTTTCCAGCGCAGAAGGTAACTTTCAAGTTGAATGGCTTGAGCCAAGCCAAAACATCACCAAAGAAGGTAAATCAATCAAGGGTGGCAAAAAGCAAACATTGACAAGTCCCTTTGGTCAAACCGACGCAGTGCTTTATCTAAAGAAATAAAACAATGGTGCACAGGCAACTCGAGATTGGCCATAACATAACATAGGGCGAACACATAGGTTCGCCCCTACAAATTGTAAAAAGACAATTTCTCTATGCCTGCAAGCACATTGTGCTTAATGTAAATGATTAAACAAATAATAGGTGGTAAAAGATGAAACTGTATCTACGAAGAGCAATAGTATTACCTCTCCTTTCCTGTATTCTTCAAATCCCCGCATGGAGTGCTGATGCGCCTTACCCACCAAGTCCAGTTATAAAAGGTGTTGAGTGGGCCCCCCCTGCTGACATTATTCGCCTGGCGGATGGCAGCGACAACTGGCCGATCAGCTGGGCTGATGATGGAAACCTTTACACTGCCTATGGTGATGGGTGGGGATTTGAACCAAAGGTTCCCAATAAACTAAGCCTGGGATTCGCAAAGGTTATCGGCAATCCACCTGATATTCATGGTGAGAATATTCGCTCAAAAAGCGGCGAACAACATGGGCAAGGTTCAGCCGGTAAAAAAGCCAGCGGCATGTTGATGGTTGATGGGGTGCTTTATATGTTGGTTCGCAATGCCGATAACTCGCAACTCGCCTGGTCTAACGATCACGCCAAAACCTGGCAGTGGAGTGAGTGGAAGTTTGAAGAAAGTTTCGGTGCTCCGACATTTTTAAACTTCGGTAAGAACTATCGCGGTGCCCGTGATCAATATGTCTATATCTATTCGCAAGACCATGAGAGCGCCTATGAAAATGCGGATCAGATGGTAATGGCACGTGTTCACAAAGACAAAATTCGTGACCGCGATGCCTATCAATTCTTCAAAGGATTGAACAAGAACAACCAGCCACAATGGACCAACGACATCAATCAATGTGGTGCGGTGTTCAAACATCCCGGGCGATGTTATCGCAATGGAATCAGCTATAACGCTGGTTTAAAGCGTTATATATGGTGCCAAACGATCAACACCGGTGGTAAAGGACCACGCTTTGAAGGCGGCCTGGGTATTTATGATGCTCCCGAACCGTGGGGACCTTGGACCACCGTCTATTTCAATGATGGCTGGGATGTTGGCCCCGGTGAAACCAGTTCCATCCCACCAAAGTGGATCAGCGACGATGGCGAAACAGCCCATCTGGTGTTTTCCGGAGATGATCATTTTTCCGTGCGAAAACTCACATTCGAAACCAGAAAATCCAGCATGATCTTCCCCGGTGATACGTGGGACATCGCTAGCCCTGACTCTCAAGGCGTTGATTCTGATCAGTTAAAACACGCGGTAACGTATTTAAAAGAACACAGTGGACGCGATGGTGCCGAGCAACTGGTGATCATTCGCAATGGACGGATGATTCATCATGGATCGAACATCGATAAAGTGCATGGCGTGTGGTCGCTTACCAAATCATTCACCAGTACGGTTTTAGGCTTGCTCATCGATGAGGGGAAAACCAGCTTGGATTCCAGAGCACACGAGTACCTTCCCTCATTGGCTGAACATTACCCGGATGTCACCCTCAAACATTTTGCCACTATGACATCTGGTTACAGGGCCATTGGTGATGAACCACGCGGTGGGTATACTCATGGCCCCAGCAGCACGCCGTTTGATCCCAATCCCGTCCCCCGGTTTACACCTCCTGGTTCGAAATACGCTTACTGGGATTCAGCGATGAATCAATTTGGCAATGTTTTAACACGTATTGCAGAAGAGCCGATTGAAGCCTATCTCAAGCGTAAAATGGCCGATCCAATCGGGATGAATCCTGATAAATGGAATTGGGGTGATTTCGGCAAGGTTGATGGGATTGAAGTTAATGGAGGATCGGGTAACAGCAACAATCACATCTTTATCTGTTCCCAAGAATTGGCGCGATTTGGCCATTTGTTTTTGAATAATGGCAACTGGAACGGACAGCAACTTATAAGCAAAGATTGGGTGAACGCCGTCCAGCAAGTGCAGGTTCCCGTTTCCACTCCATTGGGTCATAAAGAAAGCGGCATCGATGGACGAGGTGTGTATGGCCTCAATTGGTGGGTGAATGGAATCAACGCCGACGGCAAACACCGTTGGCCTGATGCTCCGCCCAAGACCTATTCCGCCAGCGGGTATAACAACAATGACATGTTTGTCATTCCCGAATGGGATATGGTGATCGTACGCCTGGGCCTCGATCAAGGCTCAGATGGAGCTATCAGCACAAACACCTATAGCACCTTTATCGGTATGATAGGCGATGCCCTTCAATATTAATCAAAGGTATGGAGTTTATCACCAAAGGCAACACGGAAATCGCGTTCCCCACGATAAGAGAGCGGATGTGCATTCCAAATATCGCCATTGGATACCAAACCATTGCTGCCGTTGTAAGGAACGGATTCACCTTGTGAAACCAACCAGCGAACGTCATCATAATCCGCGTCGGTTCCAGCGGCGATAAAGACCCAATAGGCGCCTAAATTTCCGTTAGGACAATGGCTGGTCCCGTAAGTGTAGAACATGCCTTTGACGAAAGGATCAGTTGGAATACCACCAATATAATTGACGGGCGTGGTTAATTGGGCGTAAATCCGGCCGTCGTTGTTCGGATCATAACATGACAGACCTACATCGCTGCATCGTAATCCCCAGCGTTGGTTTCCCCAGGGGGTTAGCACGCAATCCTCTGGATCACCGTTCCCATGTGCGCCCTGGTCGTTACCGTCCACCATCCAGACATTCTTATCAAGATAGCGAATCTGATTCTGGTTATATAGCATCTTGATGTCAGAATAAGAACGCGCTAACTTGGCGCGTATTTGGGCATTCAAAAAATTGGGAACAGCGATTGCTGCAAGAATTCCAATGATCGCCACCACGATGAGCAATTCTATTAAGGTAAAACCGGATCGTTTCATCACCACACCTCGTATCGATTTTGGTCTGTTGCATCCTGTCCATATACTTGATAATCCTTGAATCAATTTGTTTGTTATTTTACGCCAATTGAATGGGCTTGTAAAATTCAAATTCAGCTAAAGCATTCAAAATTCAATGTTTAATCTAAGGTTGTTAAATTGGGGGGCTAATCCCCTGATGAGCCGTTGTACGTAGAATCGGCTCGGCGGGAGCCTCGCCCTCCCTTATTACTTTCTGACTTTGGATAATCTCACACCCTCATTGAACACATATGCAAATTGCTTTAGATTGTATGTTTATTCAAAAAACAGGTAAGGATAGATAAACCATGTGTGGAATTGTTGGTTATATTGGACATCGCAAGGCTCAGGATCTTCTTATCGATGGACTGCGGCGTTTGGAGTATCGCGGTTATGACAGTGCCGGGTTGGCTATTCATCATGACGGAATGCTGAATGTTGTTAAACGATCGGGGCGTATCGCTAATTTGGATAACGTGGTCTCCCACTCTCCCATGCCGGGAAGCACGGGCATTGGACATACCCGCTGGGCCACACATGGCGCTCCAACCGATATCAATGCCCATCCCCATTTCGGTGGTAACCAGTCTGTAGTGTTAGTACATAATGGGGTGATTGAGAATTATCAGGCATTACGCCAACGGCTTCAATCCAGTGGTTATGAATTCGCCAGTGATACCGATACAGAAATCATTGCCCATCTGATTGACTATAGCCTCAGCAAATACTCCTTCGATGGCCAGCCATCCCACATTAACGATTACCTCATTCGTGTATTGGAAGATGCGTTATCTCAATTAAAGGGAACGTATGGCATTGCTGTCCTGTTTAAGGCGTTTCCCAACCGATTGTTGGCCGCTCGTTTGGGAAGCCCATTGGTATTGGGTATAGGCAAAGAGGAACATTTTTTAGCCAGTGATTCAAGCGCGTTGGTTGGCCTGACACAGGAAGTGATATATATGAAGGATCATGAAATCGCCATTCTTGATGCGGATGAACTCCATCTTGTACACAGTGGTATGGGCGAAGTACAACCTCAAATTCAAGCGTTGGGGTTAACCAATAATGATGTCGAGCTTGGCAACTTTGATCACTTTATGCTCAAAGAAATCCATGAGCAGCCGGAATCCATTGAAAATGCCATGCGCGGGCGACTGCGTGATGATGATGCGGATGCCAACTTTGGTGGTTTGAACCTCACCGCCAAACAGCTGCGTGAAGTGGATCGCATCATCTTTACAGCCTGTGGCACCAGTTGGCACGCCGCGTTGGTGGGTGAATATCTCTTCGAGGAATTGGCCCGTATTCCTGTTGAGGTGGAATACGCCAGTGAATTCCGCTACCGCAATCCACCCATTCCCCGTGGGACATTGATTTTCGCGATCTCCCAATCGGGGGAGACGGCTGATACGCTTGCCGCCCTTCGCGAATCAAAACGGATGGGGCATCCTACATTGGGCATTTGCAACGTGGTGGGCAGCAGTATTGCCCGCGAAGCGGATGGCGGTGTTTATTTGCATGCCGGCCCGGAAATTGGGGTGGCATCAACAAAAGCCTTTTCCGCACAAGTGGTTGTATTAACCTTGCTGGCGCTTCATCTTGGACGTATGCGTCATTTGTCCTATCTTCAGGGAAGTGAAATCATTCAATCGTTGAGACAGATACCCAGACTCGTCAGCCAAACCTTAAACGTGGATGAGCGGGTACGGGAAATTGCCTCCAAATATGCCGAGGTCAGCAATATATTATATCTTGGCCGGCATTACAATTTTCCTGTGGCGCTTGAGGGAGCGTTAAAGTTGAAAGAAGTCAGTTACATTCATGCGGAAGGATATCCCGCCGCTGAGATGAAACATGGCCCCATTGCCCTGGTGGATAAAAATACCCCGTCGGTCTTTATTATTCCCAAAGGGGTGGTTTATCACAAAGTGATGAGCAACTTAACCGAGATCAAAGCGCGCGGCGGTCCGCTCATCGCCATTGCCTGTGAGGGCGATGAAGATGTTGCCTCCATTGCGGATGACGTCATATATGTCCCGGATGTGGAGGACTATCTTCAACCGTTAATCACCGCTGTTCCCTTGCAACTGCTGGCTTATCATATCGCGGTGCTGCGAGGATGTGATGTGGATAAACCAAGAAACTTGGCGAAGAGCGTAACGGTTGAATGAGGGGATTAGCAACATAGGGCGAACACATGGTTTCGCGCCCCCACCCTATGTCTGATCTTTACCCACAATTCGGTAGAGAAAAATAACTCCCCCCGTCAACGGGGGGAGTTTTGAGAGCAATATCTGCTTAAGTGATTGATGGGTCTACGATTTTTGATGGATCAAAAAACGTGACCTATCCTACAAATTTAGATTTCTACACTTCATCAGGGATAACAAATGGCTTGCGATAATCTCGTTTTAACATGTTATTGGCTTCTTCATCGTCAATATACCGCTCTGTATCAGGATCAAAGTCCAGCGAACGTCCCAATCGGTATGAGGTATTCGCGGTATGGATCAGGATACAACTTTCATGTCCCTCTTCGATGGGTGCCCGCAAGATAGAGGGATCATGGGCCCGGATGGCGTCGATGAAGTTTTGATAATGTTTGATGTTTGCATAACCTTCACTTTTACGAGAGGGACCGGGTTCACGTTTTCTTCCCAGGTAGGTTTTCCAGTATCCATTCCCCAAAACCATGTAGCCTTCTGAACCATAGAAGATATTGCCAATGTTATTTTGAGGTGGTTTACCAAATTCCCCTTCGTAATTGGTTATCCAATGGCGGACTTCAAATTGCAGTATCTTTTTGTTATCGCCTCCACCCTCGGCGGGAAACTCAAATACGGCGGTCAAGGTATTGGGGGTTTGCTGGTCATCATCGAACATGAAGTGGCTGCCCACGGCTGAAATATGGGTAGGTTTGCTGACACCCAATCCCCATCGTGCGATGTCAATTTCATGGACACCCTGGTTGCCAATATCACCATTGCCATAGTCCCAGTTCCAATGCCAATTGTAATGAAAGCGATTGCGCGAAAACGGACGCGAGGGAGCGGGTCCAAGCCAGATGTTATAATGCACGCCTTCGGGGATCGGCTCATTTGGGGTTTCACCAATGGAATCACGCCATTTGTAGCACATTCCCTTGGCCATATACACTTCGCCAAGCCCACCGTTCCGCATAAATTCAACACCTTCCTGATACGCTTCAGAACTGCGGCTTTCCGTGCCGTGATGGACAATTCGATTATATGTCTTTGCCGCAGCAATCAACTGCTGCCCTTCAAAGATATTGTGGGAGCATGGTTTTTCAACATGGGCGTGTTTCCCAGCCTGACACGCCCACACACCAGCGAGGGCATGCCAATGGTTTGGCGTGGCTACGCTGATGGCGTCAATATCCTTATTGTCCAATAGGTGACGAATATCATAATATGTTTTAGGAACCGGCAAGTTGTTTTGTTTGAACCAATTCAGCCGTTCCGCGTAAAGATTTTCATCCACATCGCAAATGGCGGCCACTTCAACGTTTTTCAATTTCGGATAGCTCTTGATATGGCTATGAAATCCATGGCTGCGTATTCCCACCACTGCCACACGGACCCGGTCATTGGCCCCAGCCCACGAGGGATTTGTGCCCCATATTCCCATAGCGGTCCCTGTTGCCAGGGTGGTTCCCAAAGAATGTTTGATAAAAGCGCGTCTAGTCGTTATTGAGTTTGTCTTCATCTTGCTATCCTTTTCTTATTACGTAATTATATCATGTCATCCAAATGAAGCCGAAAGGGAGTAAAAAGGTAAATTATCCCCACCATTCCTCCCCCAATGAAATGGGGGAGGTTAGGAGGGGGTTAAAGGATTTTGCCCACCGTTTATTTTTCAATCCTCCCCTAGCCACTCCCCATCTTGGGAATGGAATGGTACTTCAAACGGCTGACCACTTATAAAAAATCCTGCCAATTATCCTATCAAAAATATTCCATGCATACAACCAATCAAGCTATCATATATAATCCAATCATTCCTGTTCTTTCCATTTCGCATCGATTTCATTTATTTTGAAACGGGTGCTGACCACGGAATGTTTTTTCTCACCTGGCCAATACTTCACATAAGTGGTTGCCGCGATCGTGCCATCGGGCAGGCGTTCCATACCTGGATATCCACAATCAGGCCCGGCGTAACTATGCAGCAGTTTGATTCGATATTGGCCTGGCCGTGCATATTTGATATCATCATACGTTCCTATCCAAGCCACAAAATGGCCATAGGTTGAGCTTTCCAAAGCACGATCTCTGAAGGCTATCACCCAACGTCCATCATCTGTATAAACACCTCGATGACGGTCTCCGGTCAGGCCCCATGAGGTATCGGTGGGTGTGCTCCATGTCTTGCCTTCATCCTGGCTGAACATCATTAAACTTCGTCCTTTATGGGTATTCTCTCGCATCAGGCAGCACAGTTCATTGCCATCGGGTGATCGAAACGCATAAGGTTCGCATGGATCTTTACCAGAAACATCGGCTACCACTCGTGGCTCGGACCAGGAAATGCCTCCATCTTTGGTTTGTACTTGAATCACTTCAAGGCTGCCACTTTTTCGTCGGTGATACAGACCGATATAACTTTCATCCTTTAATTGAACAATACTGCTGAAGGTCATTACACAGGGTAATCCCAGCGGTTCTCTGGTTTCCCAGTTTTCCCCACCATCTTCACTGACAATGCGTGGCATTTGTGGCCGGGCGACAAAAACCCAAATCCGGCTTTTTCCTTGTGGATCAACCAGCCGATAAATGCTGGGGCAATTGACATAGCCGGAAAATTCTGTGGGTAATTGATCGTCGATTCTCTCCCAGGTTAATCCACCATCTGTGCTTCGGGCCATGGGGCCGGCTGGTCCGCCATGTCCCACACTCCACACACAGAACATGGTTTTGCCATCGGGCATTAGTAATGTAGTGGGATGGCCTTGATACACCTTTTTCGTTCCTGCCGCAATAAGCACATGGCGATCTTTTTCTTTCGAAATATCCACAACGGGAAGACGCTGGATATTTACTTGAGAAAAGGCAGGTTGCCATACCCCATAACCAATCAAGCATCCTGTTCCTTGCAATGAATATTTCAAGAATTTTCGACGCGTGGAACATAATGTATCTATCATTCCTTATCCTCCCCATGAGTTCATAATGCGTTAATCATTGTATGATAAATTGATGATAATGGATCAAACAATCGAAGTCTATTCCTCAACGAAAAGGCCCCTAGTTTAAACGGGAAACTTATGTTATTTGTGTAGCATATTTTATTTCGGAGGAATTTATGAATACTGTATTTCAATTAATGGTAATTCTTACATTAACTGTTACTTCATTATCAGCCCAGGAAGTTCGCACGCCAACCATGCTGGATGAAACCACAACCTCAGGCAAGGCGGTTGTAGAACCGAATCGAGGTATCGCTGCGACTTATGGCACTTGGACTGTGAAATATACCGTTGGACAAGATGAAATTGCCATAGGGGGTGGAATTCGAGTGGAACTTCCTGACGCCTGGCATGCGGGGCCACGCAATTCTGCCGTTCGCCTGCAAGCCACCGATCCAACAGCTGAAAACTACGTAAATGCCACTGCTTCTCGCCCAGGCGTAAAACTAAAAACCATCGTTGAATCGCAGTCGAATAATATTTTGATCAAACACGCCAAACACTCCCTTGATGGACGTCTTGAACGGTATGTGTTTGTCGTTCGTGTGCTGATTGAAGAGGGTACACTTAAAGAGAACGACACCCTATCCGTTGTCTATGGTGATCAATCCGAAGGCAGCATAGGTTACCGTGCTGCCGCCATTGCGGTGAACGATTTACCCGTCTTGGTTGCAGTGGATTCAAATGGGGATTCACGATTTAAAATGCTGGACGCTTTGCCCTCGATTAGTTCTTTGCCTAATACAGCCGTGGCGATGCAAATCCATGCAAAATCACAAGCGATCGTTGATAAACCGCATCAGGTTTTTGTTTCCTTGATTGATCAGGAAGGTAATCCGGTTCAGCACGATTCAATCATTCGTTTAGATTACGATACGACCATTGCCAAGGGTCCAAACGAGGTCACGATCCATAACAAAAAGGGTTACGCCTCATTCGAAATCACTCCACAACAAAAAGCTCTATTGTGCATCAAAGGCCGCACACGGGCCATGGAACTCAGTGCTTCATCCAATCCCATCGAGATTGCGGATGAAGAACCTGAGGATAAAATCTATTGGGGCGATCTGCATTCTCACACTCATTTCAGCTGGGATGGTGTGGGCTATGATCAATTCAACTACGCGCGCTATATATCGGCTTTGGATTTTTACGCGATGACTGATCATTCCATCGTACCGGAGCCAAATGGACTTACCCGGGGTTTAAATCAAGGTGTTTACGAACAATACACTCAACTTACTGATCGTTATCACGAACCAGGAGAATTTGTGGCATTGCATGCCTATGAAGCCTCATTCGGAAAACCGTATGGACATCACAATGTCATATTCCGCGGCGCCCCCGGTCCCCTGCTCTACCCTCAAAAGGATACCCTTCAACAATTTTGGAAACAACTAGCTGCAGGGAAAGCTTTAACCATCCCTCATCACACTGGTAAATTCCCATCGGGTGTGGATTATTCCATTCACAATGCTGAGATGCGGCGCAATTTTGAAATCTACTCTGCTCATGGCCTAAGTGAGGTTTATGAGCCGGATCACCCCTTGGCGTTTGAAGAAAGCCTTTTTACTTCTGACGGTCGAAGTCTAAAATCCCCCACGTACATCCACGACACCTGGATGCGTGGACTAAAACTATCCACGGTGGCCGCATCTGATGATCACAACGCTCAGCCCGGGCAATCCCATTATGGCATTACAGCGGTTTATGCACCGGAACTTACGCGCGATGCCATTTTTCAAGCTCTATACGACCGCCATACCTATGGCACCACCGGCGCCAAGATCATTCTCGATTTCCAATGCAATGGTGTACGCATGGGGAACACGGTCAAAGGGCTATCGAATCCTGAATTCCTTATCAAAGCAATCGGTACGGATACAATTGCATGGATTGAACTATTGCGTTATGTTCCAGGACAAGATGGTAGTTTTTACGTTATACATAAATGGGAAACTAACCAAGATAAAATCACCCTTCGTGCGACGGATAACGAGTTTCAACCCGGTGCAATCTATTATGTCCGTTTGCAGCAGCGTTATAAAATCAATGGCCGTGTAGCCATGGCCTGGTCATCCCCTATTTGGACAGAATGAAACCCTAAGGGGGGAAGTTAACATCCCACCCTAAAACCCATTGACTTCATGGAGCGTAAGGGGCAATCTCTTATTGAATCAGCAATCGATACAAAGGAAAAAGATGGATAGACGAACTTTTTTAAAAAAAAACACATTCTCAGCCACAGCATTATCATTAGGCCTTCAAAGCAGTGCAAGCGATTCGAGAAAGGCACGTCCAAACATTCTTTTCATCATGTCTGACGATCATGCGGTCAACGCTATTTCGGCTTATGGATCCCGTTTGGCCAATGTGGCTCCTACTCCCAACATAGATCGTCTGGGCAGTGAAGGGATGCGTTTGGATCGATGTTTTTGTACCAATTCCATTTGTGTACCCAGCCGTGCTTCCATTCTTACTGGTCAGTATAGCCATAAAAATGGAGTATACACACTTGCCGACACGATTGATCCCAAGCAGCCCAATGTTGCCAGGATGCTGCAGGGCTTGGGCTATCAAACTGCCATGATCGGCAAATGGCACCTCAAAACGGAACCGTCTGGTTTTGATTATTGGAATGTATTGCCCGGCCAGGGGCGCTACCATAATCCTGTATTGAAAGAAATGGGGAAAGGGGAACAAACCCATGAAGGCCATTCTACCGATGTCATCACCGATTTAACCATCGATTGGCTAAAAGGCCGCCAATCGGATAACCCCTTCTTTTTGATGTGCCATTTTAAAGCACCGCATGAGCCTTGGGATAACGCCAATCGATATGACGAGTGGCTAAAGGATACCACCATTCCCGAGCCACCCAGTTTGTTTGAAGATAAATCGCACCGTTCACCTGGTTCACGCGAATATGGTTATACCATCGACACCATGGCCGAACGGCAACAGCGTAAACGCTATCACTCGGATGGCCCCGAGAACTTTGAAGGCATGACTGATGAGGAAAAACGCCGCCATGCCTATCAAGTCTTTCTTAAGCGCTATCTGCGCACCATTAAGGGTGTTGATGACAATGTTGGCCGGTTGTTGGACTTTTTGGATAAAAATGGATTACGTGAAAACACGGTTGTCATCTATACATCCGATCAAGGGTACTTTCTCGGTGAACATAACTACATCGATAAACGCTGGATGTACGAAGAATCATTACAGATGCCCTTTTTTATTCGCTATCCCAAAGAAATCCAGGCCGGTCAGACCAATGGTGATATCATACTCAATGTTGATTTTGCCCCCCTGTTTCTGGATTATGCGGGTGGTGAATCACCTTCCTGGATGCAAGGGAACAGTTTTCGAGACAACCTGCAAGGCCAAACACCCGATAACTGGCGCACGTCCATGTATTACCGCTATTGGCAACACACTAACCGCCCTGCCCATTACGGTATTCGAACCAGGCGCTACAAACTAATTTTCTTCTATGGGATGCCGCTTAACATGAAAGGAACCTCTGATAAGCAGAGCAAAGTGGGCTGGGAACTCTATGATCTGCAGAAGGATCCACATGAACTTAATAATGTTTATCGTGATCCCGCCTATCAACCTGTGGTCAAAAAATTAAAAGCGGAACTGAAAAAACAGAAACACGCTTTGGATGATACAGATGAATCCTATCCCGAATTAAAGGCATTGCAAAACAAGGCGCTTTGATCATGGGAAGGGCGAATCTTTGGATGCGCCGTTGTATGTGAAAACGGCTCTCAAGGAACTACATTCGCAAGTTTAACCCATCGAGAGTACTGTTGTACGTTGAAACGGCTCGGCGGGAGCCTCGCCCTCCCATTTAGAACGGCTCGGCGGGTACCTCGCCCTCCCCAGAGTACATCGATGGGTCGAAAAAACGTGAACCATCCACGAA
>CAZFER010000030.1:29300-71030 GCA_964517495.1 uncultured bacterium
CCTCGCCCTCCCCAGAGTACATCGATGGGTCGAAAAAACGTGAACCATCCACGAAAGTAGCACCGATCAACAAAACAATTTCCAAAACAGCGATCGATAATATTTTCATACACCTCATAATCGATGAAAAAATTTAATATATAATCGTTATGTAACCAATTGGTAATCGTTATTGCCAATAACACATAAAAATCGAGGTTTTTAAATATGAGCAACGGAAAAAAATTCGCTTGGTGGGGATGTTTGGGATGTGGTGGCTGCCTGGGATTGGTGGTCATTGCAATTATCATCTTTGCTGGTGTCGTCGCTTATCAGGGGTATCAATTTGGAAAGAATATCCACGAAACATACCTTGGCGTCAGTGAAAATTACCAAACAGTTGATCAACAATTTCCCTTTAACCCCCCTGAGGAAAATTTAATTAAAGAAGACCGCTTCAAAGCCTATTTAACCATCCGAAAAAACATGACCAATTTCGCGACTGAGTATATGAATCAATTTGAAGAAATTGGAAAAAAGATCGAGAAGAATTTTGAGGCACCCGGATTTTTCAATAAAATCACGGGTATATCAAGCATCACTGAAATCGTCAAACATGCCGTGAATATGGCTGCCAAAATCGGAAACCATCATGTGGAATTGCTGGAAGAGCATAAAATGTCCTGGAAGGAGTATGAATGGTTAACCCGTCAGTTTTTAGGCACATTGGCCAAAGCAGAAGATAATAATAACGAAGAGGCCGCGAAACTGTGGGAAACCTATCTGGAGAAATTTGAAGAAGCCCGGAAAAAAATGAGAGAAGTCAACGTTAACACCGGTGAAAATCAATTCAGCGGTGATGACATGAATCGTGAGAATTTAAGGCGAAAAATCGAATCGGTAGAATATCGAAGTGAAAATGCTGAGTTAATCAAACAAAACCAGGAGAACCTCATCCCCAAAGATGAAGTTCCCATTATTGATTATCTCGGCCTTCAATTGAGCGACTTTATCAAACAGGCCCCCAGTTCTGAAGAAGTCGCACAATAGGCTCTACTCAGACTTTAAAGCCGCTATCCGTTCAGGGACTGTAGGATGCGAATAATAAAAGGTGCTAAACACCGGATGCGGTGTGGGATTAAAAAGGTTTTCTGTACCAATTTTCTTTAGTAATGATATGATCGATTCGCGGTCACCGGTCTGTTGGGCCGCGAATTGGTCTGCTTCATATTCGATTTTTCGTGAGAATCCGTTTTCCAGCGGTGATAACCAAAACAAAATGCCATGGCCAAATAAAGAAAGCACCAATAATCCCGTGACAAATCGATCTCCACTGAAGCCAAAAGGCTCCATCAACCATGTTTGATCGATCAACAATGACATAATGAACAATTGAATCAAAAGAATCGTATCATGCCATACCATGTTCCACAATTGATGCCGCTTGATCTGATGACCCATCTCATGAGCTGTCACCGCGGCAATTTCATTCTCATTCATCTGTTCAAGCAATGTATCAAATAACACAATTGACTTTGACTGGCCGATTCCTGTAAAAAACGCATTCGAATGCTTTGAGCGTTTGCTGCCATCCATCACCTTTATTGATTTGATCGATACACCTGCCTTGTCCGCCAGGGTTTCCAATTTGTCCTTCAATGAACCATCCGGTAGTGGCTTGATTGTATAAAACAGTGGCATAATCACCACCGGTACGATTAAATACATAAACACTTGAAAAACCACCACAATGCCAAACACCCATATCCACCACCATTCGCCGGACCATTCAGCCGCAAAGAGAATCAATGCCAAAAGGGGATAAAACAGGATACAGCTGATCACAAACATCAGGAGTTTATCCTTGCACCACAATCCCAGGGTCATGGTGTTAAATCCAAAACGCTCCTCTAACCGAAAGGTGTTGTACCAATCCAAAGGCAGTGAAATAATTCCGCTCAGTACCAACATACTAAACAGAAACAAAGCCTCCCCCCATATGGATACCCCAATCCATTGCGTGACCCTATCATACCAAAAGGGGAAAAAACCGCAAAAAACGACGGCGATCAATAAAACCGTCATGAGGCTATTTTCCACAACGCCCATACGGCTGTTGGCGGTAAGGTAATCCAGCGCCCGGCTCCGTTCATCATCTTCGGGATAAAACAACCGGCCGGTTTCTCCATCGATATGCTGGCGAGCATACCCCACATTCATCCAAACCAAGACGATTTCACTAAAATATTTAAAAACAATGAGGAGTAAAAAAATGACAAGAATTAAATCCATATGACTTTTGATCCAACAAATATGCTTTCGTTATTAAAAAAAGAGTTTATAAAGCATCTTGCAAATACCGGGAAATTCGCTCTTTGTTTGCAGTTAAACTTGAAAACTGTTTCTCACACACATCGCTGAAACGGGCCAGCACTATACTTCCATCGGTCGAATTTCCCGCTTCTCGACATCAAACATCATCCGGTGGTTTTTCACCATCGCTTCATCGGCCAGGATGCATGCCACGGCGTGTTGATAACCTGCGTCTATATTGGCATTCGGCTGTTCACGTGTCCGCAGGCAAATCAGCCAATCTTCCATGTGATGGCGCATGGGGACTTCCGGCACATCCTGATCTTCTTTGATGCGCTCGGGATGCTGGCTCCCATTGCCTGACATGACCGGATGGCTCCAGTTGGTGGCGTCAATGCTGCCCTTCATGCCGATGAATCGTAGAAAACTCCCAGTTCCATTACCAAAGGTCGTGCTATAGCTGACTAAAAACCCTTCTGGATACTCAAGGATGGTCTGCACTTGATCGGGGCAGGTTCGTTGGTCTTTCCAGGCATAAATCCCTCCAATGGTAACGGCATTGTGGGGAAAGCGGGCGCCGGTAATATAATGGACCAGATCGACAAAGTGGCTCATAAAACCGCCGATCGGTCCATCCGAAAATTCACGATAGCCATACCATGTAGAAAATTTGTCGGCATCAAACGGCCTGTCTTTGTTATTCTTTAGAAACAGTTTCCAATTGGCATCCTTCTTTTCCACATCCCGCACATAGGAATGCCAATACGGTTTGTAGGAATTACGTGATTGCTCACACCGAATGATCGATCCCAACACACCATCCTGAACCACTTTTTTGCAACCGGTGAAGGTCGACATGCTTCGCAGCTGGGTTCCCACCTGCACAATACGATTATTTGCCTTGACGGCATCCACTGCCCGGTTGAGTTCTTCAATGGTGATTCCCAGCGGCTTTTCGCAATAGGCATCTTTGCCCGCTTTGGCGGTGGCTTCCAATACTTCACAATGGCGAAAATCAGGACAGGCAATCATTACTGCATCAATTTCATCCAATGCCAGTAAATCGCGATAATCTTCAAACTGCTTGGGCTCGAGTTCATACCAATCGCGTGCCATCGCCGCGGCCTGTTCGCGATGCTGCCGCCATACGTCACAGACGGCGGTAACCGCAAAGTTGTATTTTTCATCAAATCGGTGAAGATAATCCTTCATTAGAGCGTTACGTCCCCGGCTGCCACAGCCAATCAGGCCAATATTGATCCTGTCATTAGCCCCTAAAACCCGTTGGCTGGATAATGCTGTTAACGGTAACAGCGCCGCCATTTTTCCCCCGTGTCCGATAAAATCACGTCGTGATAATGTTCCTTTATTCATGTTATATTCTCCCCATTCTATAAAAATTCTCATCCATATCTATATCGTATTTTCTTTAATAGAAAAAGGATGATGTACCCATAATCTCTTATACGTTATTTAATCATACCACGCTCAGCAAATGAGAGGGGGGGATGCTTGGGGGCACTAGTTGGTTTGATTCCCTTTGGAATAAACTCATAGAGCTTATAACCATCCCTTATTTCAATATCGATATCAAACGTAAGAGTATTGTTTTTCAATTTAAAATCATGAGGCTTTTCATTGATGAACAACCTCATTTCTTTTCCAACAAGCCAGAAGGTATGGTAATGCGAACTGCACCACCCTCTCGCCCTACTAATCGGCCATTGAGTTGGTCATTTTCCACTTTAACGCTGATACCGAAATCTCCCCCTTCTCGTTCGATTTTCAAGTTGTTATAGGCTAACTCATTACCTTCAAAAAGTGCTAACTCCTTCAATAATGGGATCAAATCATTGCCCTACAATTAAATCCTCCCTCATCCTCGCTCAAAGGGAGAATTATTTGTTAATCGTTAGGGAGAAATATACGATTAAAAACGCCAATGTTATGCGTAAGTTACTGATATTACGATCTTTAAGCAATATAATTAAAAGGATGGATAAAATTTCAAAAATAAACAAGGGGGAAAAGGTAGGGAAAAGCAGGAGACGGGACTCGAACCCGCGACCTTCTCGTTGGCAACGAGAAGCTCTACCAACTGAGCTACTCCTGCATATCTCAATCATGTTTAATGTTCAGACTTAATTATTATTTCACTGCTTCAAACAGTCAAGGATTGCTTTTGAATAATTATCTATTTTTTAATTGGCTAAAGGGCTTGAAAAGTGCCAATGCAAAAGATTAATCATCCCCCCTGTAATGCATGCGTGCTGATTTCTTTTTCTTTTCTTCTTCTTCTTCTTTGGGTTTTTGTTTTGGGATTGTTTGCTGGCTATGGCGCTTAACACTGTCCATATTCACTTTGCTTTCTGATTCCTGCAAAACATTTTCAGAAATATGATTAATGACCTGGGTTACTTCCTCTTCCTGTTTTTCAAGGATTTTACTTTCAGTATCAAGGGCACTCAATTCAGACTTTTTTGTTTCAAGTTTGCGTTGAACTTCCGCCATATTTTGAATTTCTTCATCGTTTTCCTTGTTTGAAAGCGCATCAAGGCCCAATTCTTTCAACTCAGCAATGGAGCCTTGAACATCTTGAATACTTCGATAAAGTTCCTCCATTTCGAATCCAAGAAAGTCTTTGCGGGAGTAGCAAATTTGGTTTTGGGTATTGATTAAGCGCCGTTTGGTTTTCTGAAGATTAAGGCGATAGTAATAAAGGGAATGAACATCCGGTTCAATGGAACGGGCATAAAGAAGGTATTTATTCTTCATTTTGGCTAGTTGTTTCGCCAAAGAAACCGCTTTATTTTCATTTCCCTTATTTTTTTCATTGATAAATTCCCCCATCATGGATTCATATTCATCGAGGATGGGAGCATTTCTTCGTTTGGTAGCGATCATGCTTTCGCAATTCGCTGTTTCCGAAAGCCCGTCATTAATTTCTCTTGCCCGTCTTTTCAAACTGGGTTCAATGCGTTCAACATCTTTTTTACTAATGGCTTGTCTTCTTTTAAATTGATTAAAAGAATAACTTGCAATTGTATGAAGGATTTCAAGTTCCTGTTGGATTACTCTAAGTTCATCCGTTAATGCTCGACGAACTTGTTTTTGCAAGTCAGGATTCTCGCTCCGGTGCAAATATTCCTTTGCCTGGGCTTGAGTGATCCAAGTGACTTTACCCTCGTAGATAATCTTAACCAGTTGATTGGGTTGAACTTTAGCTTTTTGAGATGCAACTTGAACCGCTTTGTCGAGGAATTGTTCAACTTGCTCCATGGAGATAGCTGAATCCGTGTCAAATAATTGTTGAATATCTTCAAATTTGACACTGGATAAACTTTGAAATCCGTTCCCAGCCACTTGTTAAAACACCCTCCCTTCGCAAATTATAAACCTTCAACTAATGTTTTTTACCACTTTTTTTATAAATTGTCAACTTTTTTTAACATATTTATCATATTAACCTGAAATGTAATGATTCATTCTCGAAATGAGAATGAAAATGAAAAAAAAATACGCTCTTATGATTGAAAAAGTGTTCAAACCAATTCGTCCCCTTAACCTACATCCAATATACACCAAAATGAGTAAACTTATTAGGCCTGCTGCATGAACTTTCTCATAATGATTTAAGGTTCTTGACGAAACTTTATAAATAGAACAACATGCATTCAAAACTGGGCATACTGTGTTATTATCGTTCAAATCAATATAATTATTAACATTTCTTTACGATAGCAAAATAAATTAAAAGGAGTTTACAAAGGCCTTGAATATTCTCATCACAGGTTCAAGTGGGCAAATCGGTACCAATCTTGGTTTGCGTTTATTAAATGAAGGCCATAATGTCCTCGGAATAGATTGTCGAGCCAATGCCTGGACATCGAAAATTCCTTACCGAATTGTCGATTTGACAACTGACTGTGTGGGGCGCATGCTGGAGTTGATTCGTGGTTTCGAAATCGATCTTATTGTTCATTTGGCCGCTCATGCAAAAGTATTTGAGTTAGTGCGTGAACCATCAAGGGCACTAGAGAATGTAACCATGACGTTTCATGCGGCGGAAAGCGCCCGATTAGCCCAAATTCCCATTATTTTTGGGAGTTCACGCGAAGTATATGGTGATATCCATATGCAAAAAACCAATGAATCCTGTGCTGATTTTGTCGTTGCGGAAAGCCCCTATTCAGCCAGTAAAATCGCTGGTGAAGCTTTTATCTATTCATACGCTCAATGTTATAACCTTCCTTATATCGTCTTTCGATTTAGTAACGTCTATGGACGTTTTGATAACGATCTCGAACGAATGGAACGAGTTACACCATTATTTATCCAAAAAATCTCAAAAGAAAGCCCTATCATCATCCATGGCCGTGAGAAAATATTGGATTTCACCTATATTGATGATTGTGTGGAGGGTATTTGTTTGGGAATCCAGAAATTGATCAATCGGGAAGTGGTAAATCAAACCATTAATTTAGCATTTGGAGAGGGAAACAGTTTAGAGAATTTGGCTCATTTTATTGGGAAGGCTGTTGGGGTGGAGCCTTCAATCACTTTTACTCCAACTCAAGCGGGCGAGGTGACACGTTATATTGCCGATATATCCAAAGCCCGTGAATTACTTGGTTATCAACCCAAAACATGCCTGGCCGAAGGCATTCCCAAAGCGGTCGCCTGGAGCCGGGAATTTGAACAGGAAAAGCAGCGATTGGCTTAACCCTAACGGCAAAATTGGACAGATTCATGACTGACGGAACCATATTAATTGTTGATGACGAGGAAATGATTCGTGATCTGTTGTATGAGATGCTTATCGAATCAGGTAATTACCGAATTTTAACCGCAAAAAACGGGAAAGAGGGGCTGGATATCACGATGCAAGAGGATGTGGATCTGGTTCTTACGGATTTGCGGATGCCGGTAATGGGTGGGATGGAGTTACTAGCAGAATTGCGCAAACGTCAGCCGGATATAGCGGTCGTTATCTTAACCGGTTTTGGTCGGCGTGAGGACGTGATTGAGGCTTTGCGGCTGGGAGCATCCAATTTTCTGCTCAAACCGCAAGAAGTGGAGATGATCCATACGATTGCATCAAAAATATTACGGATGCGAATTAAGGAGAAGTTAGAGCAGCACATTTTCCACTATTTTATAGAAGAAAAGCAATATTTTGAAATCCCCAGCGATCCAAAATTCACCCTCCCGCTAATTGATCTAATCACAGAAAATATATCCAAAATTGGGATTTGCAACCATGTTGAATTAATGAACATCCGTTTAGCCTTGGATGAAGCGCTAACCAATGCCATCGTGCATGGAAACCTTGAGATTGAATCGCGGTCCAAAGGGGCGACACTTGATGAATTGCTGAAGTTTAATGATATCATCAGGGAAAAGACAAAAAATGAGCCATTTCGATCACGTATAGTGAAAGTAACCTCGCACTTAACAAAAGAGAAAGCGGTCTTTAACATCGAGGATGAAGGAAATGGTTTTGATTGGAAAAATTTGCCTATGAAAGAAGAGGAAGGTGAGATATTAGCCAACCATGGACGGGGACTTATTTTGATCAATGCGTTTATGAATGAAGTTAAGTTTAATGACAAGGGAAACCGCATCACCATGATTAAACAAAAATACGAAACGTAGAATTCCCTCGATCTTGCAAAATCTGCCAAATAAAGACACTATATCCGTTTGGATGAAATCAATTCGCAACCAAGTAATGCTGTGAATTTTAAGTTGAAACTTTTGCATTTATGTATCGTTACTTTTTTTTATTCACTGCGTTATCATACTTTTGGACCGATTGATTTCATTCAGGTCTCACCTTCTTAAGCCAATACAAATCAAATATTTAAGAGGAGAGTCATGATACGTGCAGAAAATTTGACCAAAGTGTATGGCCGAGTGACCGCCATTGATAATGTCTCATTTGAGATGGCGGAAGGTGAAATTTTGGGATTTCTTGGCCCGAATGGCGCCGGGAAAACAACCACCATGAGAATTTTGACGGGTTACTCCCCTCCAACCAGTGGTCGTGCTGAAATAGGGGGAAAAGACGTAAGCAAATCACCCCTTGAAGTCCGAAGCATGATCGGCTACTTGCCAGAAAATACCCCGCTTTATACGGACATGGAGGTCCTGAGTTTCCTGGGTTTTGTGTCCAAAGTCAAAGGGATTCCTGCCGGAGCCCGGGCAGCCAATATTCGTGAGGTGATGGAGGAGACAGCCATAACAGATGTGGCTAAACGGACAATTGGAAATCTCTCAAAAGGATACCGCCAGCGTGTTGGGCTGGCGCAGGCTCTTTTGGGAAATCCGAAGGTTTTGGTGTTAGATGAACCTACTGTGGGACTCGATCCCAATCAAATCCGTGATATTCGTGATCTGATCAAAAACATGGCAGGTAAACGTACCGTTATTCTTTCCACCCACATTTTACCTGAAGTGAGTATGATTTGTGAGCGAATATTGATTATCCACGAAGGGAAGATCGTTGCTTCAGATGCGGTGGGAGACCTCACCCGCCAACTTTCGAATTTAAAACGTGTTCGTTTGATCACAAAAGCACCGGGCAGCGATATCAATTCGGCACTATCTGAAATACAAGGTGTCAATAAAATTGAGACCAGGGAAATTCCCGAGGAGAAAGAGTTGTGCCAAGTGGATTTGGAGACGGATCCGAATCGGGATATAAGACCGGAAATTGCCAACCGTATCGTTGAGCGGGGTTGGCAGCTGTATGAAATACGTTCGATGGATCCCACACTCGAAGATATTTTTGTCGAAGTCATTTCAGGACAGAAGGAGGCGTAAGATGGGAAACTGTTGGACCATTTACAAGCGGGAATTGCAGGCATATTTTTATTCACCACTCGCGTATGTGATATTTGTGCTTTTTTTAGTGGTGAGTGCCGTCTTTTTCAACATATATTTTTCTTATTACATTAGGATGAGCCAGGAGATTGAAAGGCTGATGATGCAGCGGCAAATGATGGGACCACCCCCTCAATTGCCGAATTATACGGAGATGGTTCTTTTGGGGATAACGAATGTAATGACGTTTATCTTTCTCTTTCTAATCCCCATGCTTTCGATGCGTTTGTTTTCGGAAGAGAAGAAAATGGGAACCATCGAGTTATTGTTTACCTATCCAATCAAAGATATCGAAGTGTTATTGGGTAAATTTTTTGCTGCGTTGACGGTAACGGCAGGCATGCTGGTCCTTACTTTCTTTTACCCGGTTTTATCGAATATCGTTGCTGGTGATCAAACCCATTTTCCAGCGGTCTTCGCATCCTATTTGGGCGTATTTTTGGTTGGAATGGCATTTCTCTCCTTTGGAATATTCGCCTCAGCATTAACAGAGAATCAGATTGTAGCGGGGATGACTTCATTCACGGTCCTGCTGATTTTGTGGATGATTGGTTTTGTTGATGATATCCAACCGGGGTCTTTAATTGGCAAGATATGCAATGAAATATCCGTTTACGCTCATTTTGAAGATTTTTCACGAGGTGTGATTACGACTGGACACATCGCTTTTTATATCCTGTTTACAGTCTTTTTCCTGTTTTTCACGGTACGCGTTCTGGAGTCTAACCGCTGGAAAGGTTAGTACTGTTTCTTCAATTCCATATCACAATCGAATGACAAGCATGAATCGAGGAAACGAACGCCGAAAAACACAAAACGCTAAAAAATGAGGGTTATAACGATGCAATCGAAAAATTATGCTTTAGGCTTTTTAGGAATCATCCTGATCGTCATAAGTTTGCTGATTTGGGTGATTAATATGGAATTCAATAATTATGCGGTCGCCACCATGGTATTGGGTGGTATTTTGCTGCTGGTTTATATTGCGATGAACATCAGTTTGATAACAAAGCAGTTAACCGGCCGTGCCGCGGTTGAAGGCACCAATATGGTGATTAGTATTGTCATATTTCTGGCGATTGTGGTGTTCTTGGAGATGCTTCTGACACGCCATAGCACCCGCTTTGATTTGACTGAAACAAAGAAATACAGTCTGGCCCCACAATCCATCCAATTGGTGAAGGGACTGAAAGAACCTCTCACGGTGCAATATATCGTTGATCCTTCTGCCGCTGGGGATACGGAACGAATTAAAACATTACTGGAACTGTATCATTTTTATTCTGATAACTTTCAGTATGAATTGGTGGATTCAGAAAAGAATCCGGAAAAAGTGGAAAAAATAAAACCTGTTACGCCAAGGGCAGTATATGTGCGCAGGGGGGATCGCCATGAAAAGGTAAGCACTGTTAACGAGAATACCTTAACAAACGCCATTATGAAAATGGTAAAAACGGATCAACCGACGATTTATTTCACCACTGGACATAATGAACGCTCCATCAATGATAAAGAAGTCCCTGGAATTTTTGGGATGAAATCGGTATTTGAAGAAGAGGGATTCAAAGTAAACGAACTGGCTCTCTTTTCTGAAGGTGAAGTACCGGAGGATGCTGATATTGTGGTCATTGTACGCCCACTTACTCCCTTTTTTGAACAAGAGATCAGTGCTTTGCAGGAATTTTTAAAGTATGGCGGGAAAGTGATGGCCTTTCTAGATCCCGATGGTGAATCTGGTTTGGAGTCATTCTTTAATGATAATTATGGCGTCCAATTTGGAAAAAATTACATCGTGGAAGATAATCCCATATCCCAATTTGCGGGGGGAGGCCCAATTGCACCGATAATCACTAGTTTTGGGACTCATGAAATCGTGGAACCTTATACCAAGGAAAATATGATTCCCGCGATTTCATTCCAAATTGTTCAAAGCGTTGAACCCAAAGAGAATCTTCCCTCTGACATGACGGTTACAGAATTGATCAAGACCAGCAGCCAGAGTTGGGGAGAATCCGATATCAACCGCTTGATGAATCAAGGTGAAGCGGAACCCAATGAAGGTCAGGACAAGATGGGACCTTTATCAATGGCAGTAGCCGTAAGTAAACCTGCTGAAGAGAAAGTATCAGATTCCACAGAGGAAGCGGAAACGGAAGAAGATGAACAAGAAACAGATGAGAATGTGGAAGAATTGGAAATAGAACCTGAAACCCGTTTGGTTATTTTTGGTGATTCTGATTTTGTGAAAAATCGAAATTTTGAACGGAGCAAGGATTTATACCTTAATTCCGCCAATTGGTTGACGCAGCGGGAGGATATGATCTCTATCCGGCCAAAAGACGACAGTGGACAACCACTCACGGTAAATCCTGTGCAAGCGCGAATGGTATTTTATTTATCGATCATTGGCCTTCCTGCTTGTGTTGCCATTTTTGGCTTTGTTATTTGCCTCCTGAAACGAATGAGAGGATGAAAGGAGGAATATTAAGCAATGAAACGCAATCTAATTCTACTTATTGTCTGTGCGCTAATTGCCGCCTATTTCTATTGGGACACTGAGCGCATAAAAGAGAAAGAAGAGCAAGAAGAAAAAGAGAAAGAACTTATTTCCTTAACTCAGGATGAGATTAAGGAAGTTACGGTTGTCAACAAAGAAGGCACCTTCAAAGCGGTCAAAGAGGATGATCGCTGGAAACTGGTTGAACCTTTCAACACAGATGGAGACAACACAGCATGGAATGGGATTGTACGTAATATCGCCGATGGAAAAAAACAGCGAGTCGTCAATGAAAATCCTGAGACTTTTGAGCCATTTGGTCTGGCCGAACCTTCGCAACAGGTAACGGTGTCCGGGATTGGCGGCGCCACGGCGACAACCCTCTTATTGGGGAACAAAACACCGACATCTGGAAAATATTACGCCCGGATAAAAGACAGCAGTGAGGTCGTAACGGTTTGGAGCAGCTTGTATACCAGCGCTGACAAAAAACTATATGACTTGCGGGACAAAACCATTCTCAAACTGACAAATGAGGATGTTCAAAGAATCGAGATTAAACATCCAGGCCTGAAAACCACCATAGAGCGTAAAGGCGAAAGTGAGTGGAATATCACTGATCCCGTGTTGGTTCGTGCTGATGAATCGAAAATCAGAGATTTGATTAATGGTGTAAAAAACGGCGAGATTAAGCAGTTTGTTGATGAAAATCCGGATAATTTAGCTTCTTATGGTTTGATTGAACCGGTGACCTCCATCGTGTTTTGGACCAGTGAAACAGGTGATCAATCCAGCATGGCAGCTCGGGGGATTTTGCTCGGGGCATCTGATGAAAATGAAAACGTTTTTGCTAAACACCAGGGGCAAAACAATGTATTTGCGGTTGATCCGGAAGATTTCAAAAATATGCCTCAAGACATTAACTCACTGCGGATGACGAAAATTACTCCGCTTCGCTCATGGGATGTGAAAGAGCTCAAGATCGCATCAGTGGCAGGTACTATTTTGGAAGCCACCAAAGCACCAGGGGATTGGTACATTTATCCTGATGAAGAAGGCGGTGAATTAAAGAAAGCGGATTATTCCGGTTTTTCAGATTTGGTGCGCAAAATTGTCGATCTAGAAATCGCAGATTATATCGACAGTGGGACAGAAGGCATCGACATTGGCGATCCTTATCTCTCTGTTGAGTTAAAAACGGATGACATGACTGAGACAATCGAGCTTAGCGCTCCACAATCCATCAATGGAGCAACATATTGCCTGGGGATGAAACAGGATCCATTGGAAGTGTATGGTGTTGATTCATCCACGGTGGATGAGATTCGCCTGCTGGCACGATCGAAAAAAGAGGAAGCCATGCGGGAAGAGCCGACACCCACACCTGCACCCGTGGAAGAGGAATAATCACATTCGTATTAGTATTAAAGGCCCGCGGTAATTCGCGGGCCTTTTTCGTTTTATTCATCAAATTCCTGTTTACATTTTTTGAAGATATCTTTGACATCACCCCAGCGGTTTTCTTGCTGGGCATAGCGGGCGGTAAAGATGATGACACCGGTTTTTGAGGTTTGGGCACCTTGCCATATGGCTTGACGAAATTCATCGGAGGGCAATTCTTTCTTTTCGAAAGGTCCCGCAAGATCCGTATCATCCATAGCTTGGACAATGGGCCAAACCGGTTTTTGACTTTCCTGCAAAACCGAGCGAGTAACCGTCCCGATCCATTCAAACGGGCGTCCACAAAGACGATGATAGACCATTGGCGAAAAAACATCGACAACGGAGGCCAATACACCGAAATCCTGCCCAACAATGCGGTGAATGGCGTTATCGAAATCACACTCCAACCAGGGAACGCCGAAGAGGCCAATCAATACATCAGGTCGAATTTCATCACGTATCTTTTTGGCTTCCTCACACCATGATCGTATCGATTCAATTTTAAAGGCCATCCATTGTTGGGGATACTTTTTCAGGATCAATTGGGCTGCTTCTTTGGGGGAATCAAGGGTGGGGAATTTTATGTCGGCAAAGGTTTGGAATTGTTGCAGACTGTATCGATCGAAACTAGCCTCTTCAATGCGAGGATCCGTACCTTCCCAGCGGACGGGAAAGCGGATGAAATCCAGCCAAATTCCCCCTAAATCGGGATTTTGCAGCCGTTTGCGAAATTGATCCAAGCGCAGTTTTCGTAAATCTGGGTGATTGGGATTCAAGCCATGATACCAGCCATCCGGCTTCATGTCGCTGCCATCTGCGGTGATGGGACGCCATTCGGGGTGTTCTTTATAGTAAGTTCGGCCAGTAAACACGGTAAATTCCTGGTAGATGTGAATACCATGCTTGCGTAAAAAACGTGTGATTTCTCGATCTTCGGAGGGTGAAACGAAGATGGAATTGATGGCATGATCTTGCAGCCATTTGAGGATGGCCTTGTTTTCCATATTTTTAAACGGTTCGCTATTCGATGAAAAACCGTAAATTGACCGTATAAATTCGGTGGGAGGTTGAGCACTATGTGCGATGCTGGCTGTTGCCATAGAGACAAAAACAATGGTAAAAATCCAGTATACACTTTTTTGTTTCCAACTTTGTTCTATCATTGGGCATTCCTTAATTCAAAAATGATTTGGAGTTTATCTATGTACTCACGTTACATTAAAACAATTTGCTTGTCCATTTTAACAGTTTTTGTGTCGAATGTGATTCAGCTGCCTGGCTGGGGCCAAAAGCGTATTCATGCCGGAACCTTCAAGCAGGATGTACGATCTGATGTCAAATCTCCGGATGATAAGCAAATTGATTTTATTGCAGTGACTGAGGGTGGAACATTATTCGCTGCATCAAAACAACAAATTTACACCTATCAGGATCAGGAATGGAATGAACTGGATTGCCCCTATGACGATCCTATCACAGCCATAGCCTGTGATAACAACAGCGTTTGGATAACCAAGAGGCAATCGCTTTTACACTACCAAACCGATGGAAACGAATTCATTACGATAGATTTTCCAAGCATTAATCAATTGGAAGTTTCCAATCAAGGTGTTCTGCTTTATTCAAGTAAAGGTGTTCATCAAATCAAAGATAATCAGATCAATTTAATAGAGATACCATCTTCTCTACCGATTGAGGAGATTGAAACGATATTGATCTCAAAAGATGGTAGTCAGTTTGCGGTTTTTGGTGGAGGGAATCTGTATATTAAAGGACAAAATAACGGTTGGAGCATAATAAAACCAAGGGATGATAAACATCGTTGGAGTTTTCAAAATAGTGAGGTCTATTTCGATTTTGATAGGGCTGGAAACCTATGGTTTGCCATGCAGCAAGGAGTTGGCTTTTATCAGCCAGACTCAGGGAAATGGAAGCTATTCAGCGGTGAGGATGGTCTGCCTTACAATCAATTCAGCTGTATACATGGTGGACAAGATGGAAGCATTTGGTTTGGAACGGATAAAGGGGCTATTCGCTACGAGAATGGCGAATGGGCGTACCGGTACGGCCGGAGATGGCTGTTTGCTGGACGTGAAGGAAATACCGTTTTAAACATCGCCGTTGATGGGGATGGAAATGCGTGGATACTCACCGAGGGGGGACTCGGGTTAATCGAACGGAGATCGATGACACTGGATGAAAAAGCACAGGTGTTTGAGCGAATTACCAATGAACGGCATGTACGCTATGGCTATGTAAGTTCGTCGGTGTTTCAAACACCTGGTGATCCAAATACCGTTATCTTGACAGATAGCGATAATGATGGGCTGTGGACAGCAATGTATGGTGCGGCTGAATGTTTTCGCTATGCGGTGACTAAAGATCCCGAAGCCAAGCGGCTGGCCAAACGTAGTTTTGAAGCGCTCAAGTTTCTGGTGGAGGTGACGGATATCCCCGGTTTCCCGGCACGTAGTATTCTACCAACCAGCGGACCAGATCCCAATGCTGAACGTTATACACCTGAAAAAGATCGTCAACGCCGGGAAACACGTGACCCCCTTTGGAAAATCATCTCACCCCGCTGGCCAAAGAGCGAGGATGGCAAATGGTATTGGAAATGCGACACCAGTTCTGATGAAACCGATGGTCATTACTTTTTTTATGCCCTCTATCATGATTTAGTGGCAGAGACAAAAGAAGAAAAAGCCGAAGTGGTAGAAGTCGTTCGTGCCATCACAGATCATTTTATGCGGAACAGCTATCGTCTTATTGATCATGATGGCAAACCCACCCGCTGGGCGATCTTCAATCCGGAGAATTTGAATTTTAACCATCATTGGTGGGAAGAACGTGGACTGAATTCCCTTTCTATATTGAGTTACCTTAAAACGGCGGAATATATGACAGGTGATGAAAAGTATGATCAAGCGGCAGAGGAATTGATCCGGAAACATGGTTATGCCCAAAACACCATACTTACCAAGATTACTTTTCCCAAGGAAAGCATCAACCATTCGGATGATGAAATGGCCTTTATGTGTTTTTATAATCTCCTGAAGTATGAGGATGATCCTCAACGGCGATATTATTATCTCACAGGCTTAGAACGTTCGTGGGAATTTGAAGCGCCCGAGCGAAGTCCTCTATTTAATTTCATCTATGGGGCTGTGGGGGAAACCGATCGATTTGGTTTAGCTGACGGAGTGGACACATTAAAAGGAATGGCGCTCGATCTAATTGACTGGCGGATGGAGAACAGTCATCGCTTGGATCTGATTAACACGGTTAAACAGAGCAGCTCTTATCCTGAGCGTGTGATTGCATCGGGTGGAGGGGTGTTGCCTATTGAGGAACGGCCCTTTTTGCGTTGGAATAATAATCCATACACATTGGATGGAGGAAATGGAGGGCGTACTGAACAGGATGGTGCGTTGTATTTATTACCCTATTGGATGGGGCGTTATCATGAATTTATAACAGTAGATTGATTATCTGTTAATTTTGCTGTTTTGTCTTTGATAATGGGTAAGTTAAGGTGGAATGTTGATCCTTCGCCGGGTTGGCTTTCGACGGTGATTGAACCATCATGCATTTCGACCAATTCTTTGGCAATAGAAAGGCCAAGGCCGCTGCCTTTGGCCATTTGTTGGGAATGATTAGTGCGATAAAATCGTTCCCATATTTTTTTGCAGTCTTCTTTACTCATTCCAATGCCAGTGTCTTTGACGCTTAAGGATAAATGATCGTTGTCAGAAACCAAACGGATTTCCACCTGACCGCCTTCTGGTGTGTATTTGATGGCGTTATTGATCAGTTCACCGATCACACGTTCAATTTTGTTCATGTCAGCATGAACATAGCCATCGCATGGGGTGCCATTGACAAGTAAATTGATTTTTTTCTTATCGGCAGCGGCCATGTGTTCTTGCAGGCTGCGCTCAACCAAACCTTTTAATTGCAAGGGTTGCCGCTCCAATGTAACTCGTCCGGTTTCTATTCGATTAAGGTCAAGCACGTCATTGATTAGATCAGTAAGGCGGTCGACTGATTTGGTGGCACGGTTCAGGATGCGTTTTTGCCGGTCATTTAAATCTCCCGCAATTCCAAGAGATAAGTTATCCAAACTACCCTTAATAGCCGTTAAGGGGGTACGTAAATCGTGGGAAGCTTGGGAAACAAATGAGGATTTCATTTTGTCCAGTTCCAACAGTTCTTCATTGGCTTTTTGCAGTTTTTGGTTTGCGCGCTGAAGTTCGAGGGTTCGTTCCTCCACCCGTTTTTCCAATTCCACGGTCAGTGATTCCAAATCACGAATTTTGTGAGGGTATTTAAGAATGGCCATCATCACCACACGAATACATTCCAAAAAGCAGAGGTTACAATAAATGATGATGATATAGGGTATCGGAAAATAAACATTCAAAATGCTTAATGTCACACCCGTGATGAGAACAAGCCAAAAAAAGCGGGGTTGTTTGGTGTAATAAATCGTATAGAAAAAGCGGACGACAAGGATGGCGATCAAAGCCAAAGCAGAGAAAATTTCAAAATAAATACTGATAACGGCTATGACAAACAGAAGAAATACATTCTTATTGCTCTCGATTATCTGGTCGAGGGTACTCATCAAGGTTATGGATGTCCGGTTTTTGTTCATTGTCATTTTGAATTCTCAAAAACCATATTACCATGAACCAGCACTTTCGTAATGCCGAAATGATATTCTTGATCCATCTTTGTTAAATTTCCAATGGTCAAATCGGCGTATTTCCCTGGTGTTATACTACCTATTATATCGCTTTTTTCCTCCAGCATAGCCTGATGAGTTGCGCAGAGCCGTGCAGCTTTGATTATGGCTTCATCCAGCGTATGGGCCGAATGATCAAACCAGTGGCCGCGTATATCTGCAGTAAATAATGAAACCAGGTTGGAAAAAGCCTTATCCATGGTTAATAAGCTGCCGCATAGCGTGTTGGGTGGAGCATCGATCCTTGAGCCATCCTCTTCTTCATAGGCCACCGTTCGAAGATACGTGCCATTACCTGCTTTACGTGCGATGGTGGTTCCGATACGGAATTCCTCATCCGGTAATTCTTCAGGCAAGGGGGAAATGGCATCTGTGACCGCGATAATTTTATCCAATCCCCAGCATTCTTCAGTGCGTTTAATAATATCCAGGACATAGCGTTCATCGATATGGGCGCGGTCCAGGATCAATTCTTTGACGATAGGAATCGATAAAGCACCTTCAAACGCACCACCCCCGCCAAACGGTTTGAATGATTGTCCGGTCGGTCCATTGGTATAATGAACCATATATTGCAGGCCACACTCTTCAAACGCACGGCGTAATAAATCTGCCGAAGGTTTTAAATGGCCTGAGCCAACCATTGAACCCAACTGGCGCGCATGTTGAATCGCATTCAAGGAGGGTTCTCCATAATCAGGAGCGATATTCATTAATCGAACCGCCCCAGTTTGATACAATCGATCAATGGCATCAATACAATGATCCCTCGTGGGAATTAAGCAATATTCCGCGGGTTGGGCACCACGGCACTCATCATTCAAAAAAGTACCTTCGATATTGATACCCAGTAATGAAGCTCCCACATGGCCATTTTGGGGATCGTCCATCCACTGTTTAGCGATTTGGCTATAATGTATCAAATGTTCAAGCGGGCCACCAAAGGTTGCCAGATACACACCGGTTACACCATACCGTGCAAACGCCTGGGTAACCTTACGAAATCTTGCTATTAATTCAGCATCATTCCACTCTGGGGCTGACAATTGACCGGTAATGTCATGCACATGCTGATCCCTGAAACCGGGGAGGATTAATGAATCCCCACAATCCCAAAAAGGGAGGCCGGAGGAAATTGGTTCTTTTTGTATTTCTTCAATCATGCCATTTACTATTCGAAGATAATGATTTCTCAACACGTGTGATTCTGTAACTATATGGCCTTTTAAGACTATACTATCTGAATGATTCATATGATTTCAAACCACCACTTGAAGATTTATTCACAATATTTTATAAGTAACGTTTTGTTCAAAGAGGTTTATTTACCTTAAGATTAGTCGGTTTTTAATGGTTATGAATGGGCGTGCCATTCGTAATAGTGTTATGGTCAATCCAGGAGGGGAGAATTTGCAGGTATGGTATCCAAATCTCGGCCAGGTTTATTCGAGCGATTGTGGCGGGCACGCCCTCGTTTGTTTAATAATCCCGTTGTTCTGCGTGAATTGGTGGAACGGTTGCGGAAGAATAGTTCGTTTGTTTATTTGTTATTGTTTCTATTTTTTTGTATGTGGATACCGATTACCATGTGGTATGAGTATCACAACAGCAGTTCGTTACTTCAGTGGGAACGTTTATCCCGTGATATGTTTTTTACGCTCAACATTATCGTAGGCATATCTGTATTGATGCTGGTGCCATTAATTAGTGCAACAAGTATAAATTTGGAATATGAGCGAAAGTCATGGGAATTATTAGCCACGACGCCACTGAGCCTTGCGAGTATTATCTTAGGTAAATTTTCTTCATCGATATTTTTCATTTGGTTATTTTTGATGTCGCTCATTCCGATCTACAGCCTATGTATGACTATTGGTGGTGTTTCACCAAATGAAATTGCATTTATTTTGTTGGTCATAACAGAAATGGTCATTATTTCGGGTTTATTTGGTTTATATTGTTCAATCAAATTCAAGCGCACGGTGCAAGCAATATCGATGACTTATTTCCTTACGGGATTCTATGCTATTGGTTATTTAATTATTTTTGTGTTTCTTACGCCTCGGAATCCCAATTTTTTGATTTATGGTTCTCCCTTTATTATTTCCATCGTTTTCTTTTTAAATGATCCGATGCCTGTACGGGGATTTTTTGAGAATGTGGATCCCTATCTGATTCATTTTTCATTTGGATTTGTGGTGGCAACAATCGCCCTTTATTTGTGCATACGAGCATTGTCACGAAAAGCGGATGATCAACCTCGACGAACCATGAGTTCCAAATTTAACAAAGCGTTCAAACGAAATCGCTCATCTCCTTCAATGAAGCGTTCGCGAGCGATCAGTTTTTTATTGAAAGCCAAAAATCCAGTGGTATGGAAAGAATTACGCGAGAGTTTCAGCCAGAATGATCTGCGAGTCTTTTTTAGTCTTGCCCTGCTTTTCTTCACCAATATTGCTCTGACCCTGTTCCTGATGAAAGTGAGTAATGGCCGGATGCGGATGCATGAGTGGAGTTACTTTATTGCTGGATTTTCCACCCTTGTGATCCCTTGCATCATTTTGCCGGTTGCCTCCAATTGTATTCGTTATGAATTTGACCGGGAAACCTGGACCATGCTGCGGACCACAACACTCAGCACCAGCCAAATTCTGACAGGTAAATTGGTGGCTACCATACGAGTGTTTTTTATACGTTTTTGGGCCTTTTATGGCTTGTTTTTTGTGGTTTTTCTGCTCAATCCACCGCAACAGTATATCAAGTTGGATTTCCTGATTGGAACTTTGCTCTTAAATCATATGGCCGCCTTGTTTTATATTTGCATGGGGGTTATGTTCTCCACCCTTTTCCGAAAAACCGTAACAGCCTATGCCATGTCGTTTGCGGTAACCATATTTATATTTATCGGAATTCCTATCCTATTTGAAATGATGCGTGAGCTTTTTAGATTAAGAATAGATTATAGAGATACACAAAATATGTATTCCATTTTTTCTCCATTATTTATGGTCATTGCCTATGCTGACCGATCCGCTTTTCGCAACTCATTTCTGGATTGTGCAATTGTTCAATGTGGATGGATGTTTTTTACCTCGATACTATTCTATACAATAAGTTGGATGCGTTTAAACTATTGGCAACCGCAGGAGTGAAAACATGAATGCATATACAAACCAACGCAGAGCCTTTACCCTCATTGAATTGTTAATTGTTGTCGCTATTATCGGTATCCTTGCCGCCATTGCCGTCCCTAATTTCATTAATGCCCAAACTCGTGCCCGTATTGCACGTGTGCACTCAGATATGCGCTCCATGGGCCAGGCCCAGGAAATGTATTCATTGGATTGGAACACTTACACTGAAAATCATCATGATTCAGATGTTCCTCTTCATGCAGGGCTTTATCGTTTGACCACACCGGCTTCGTACATCGGCTCCCTGCCCCTGGATCCGTTTTATACCAATCCACAGGCTCAAGCTGATGCTTGGGGCCGGACTCAGGCGCACTATACATTCGGCTCTGAGCCTGACTGGGATGCCAAATGGGACAGGGGAGGTAATAAAAATGGACCGGCGACTCGCTGGTTAATTGCCAGTGCCGGCCCAAGTTTTACCGATGACTCCAATCCGGTGTTTGAATACCCCGGTGTTCAGAATGTCATTTGGGATACACAGGGGCGATTTTCCGTACCCAGTTATTCAAGCGCCACGTTTCGCTACATGCGATATGATCCATCCAATGGATTGACGAGTTTGGGTGATATTTTGCGCGCAAGTGATTATACACCACCCTCATAAATCATGTGCATCACTCATTATTCAAAATAAACGCCATCCCGTTCAAGTGTATTTCGTAATTCGGTGTAGGCAATTTCACGGGTTCCGCAGTTATGTTTACAACAAAGTGCGGCGGCAGTACCAGAAGCCTGTCCTTGGCCCATTGAACAAACCGTGTTACGGGTTGACATATGGGCGCGATGATCGGATGTGATCAGCATTCCCGAAGCCAACAGGTTATCGATACCTTTCACCCGCAGTGCTCTATATGGGACGCCATAGGTTTGCCCATTCTTGATTTGCAAGCGGGGAGCCATGTCATGAAATCCATAAACCATCACGTCATCATCGAAATGGCGTGCGTCGATGACATCCTCGTGGGTGATATCGTAATCGCATTCGATTAAGCGGCCTCGGCGAATATTGAGCGAGGGGCTGGTGCGAGCAATAAAGGCTTTTTCACAACCCGGGATAAAACGGCGGAACAGATCAACAGCCTTAGCCTGCCGCTGGCGGAGGATTAACTCTGTTTTGGCGGCCTCATCGCGGTTGGTGGGGCTAACCGGCATCTTGATGTTCAATTTGATGAACATCAAGTAATCGTCGTGAACTGTGGTGGTGGTTGTTGACATGCCAATGGAACGAGCCGCTTTGCCGAATTCATCCGGCAGTTTTACGGTGCTGCCACTAAGGCGCACAATTTGCCCATCCTGACCGCTGCGGATTCCTTCGCAATATTGAGTCAGTGCATCATTGGATTTGAGAAAATTGTAATAGTTTTCCACATTCACATTGGCGAGGCCAATACTGTTACATACCGCGTAATCGTTCGGCTCAGTGTAATGTGCCCCGGCATGAGCGGATAGATCACCATAAGCGGTACAATCAACAAATGCCTTGGCAAAGACAGCCTCGCGTCCGGAGACGCTTTCTGTGATGACACCTTTAATGTGTGAACCATCACAAATGGCGCCCACCAACAGCGTATTTACAGCAACAAAGACACCAGCCTCCTGCAACATTTCAAAGGTGACCAGCTTATACATTTCCGTATCAATAGAGGTGCACACGGAGTCATAGTTATAGCCTTTACTCATTTCAGCATGGCCAGAACAGGCTCCCACTTGCATCAAACGATCAATGATTTGCTGAGGAATACCTTGCACAACCTGTCGCTTTTTGACACCCTCGAAGGCTTTCCAAAGGTTATAAAAGCTATGCAGAGCGGTTCCCCCTTCAACCACCGTACCACCGGGGTAGCCTTTCTTTTCGATGAGCATGGTGCTTACCCCCTGCCGGGCGGCGGCCAGTGCCGCAACTACGCCGGCAGTTCCGCCCCCTGCGATGACCACATCCACGTTACGAACGGGGAGTTTTTTTGCTGGTTCGGTGTAAAAATCTTCTGTCTTTTCAATGTTGTTTTGTTCTTCGGCGATGGCAACTTGCGATCCAATCCCCAAGGCGAGCATGCTTTTTGAGAAGTCCCGGCGTTTCATGTTGTCCTCCACTAGGTTGATATATATGATTTTATGACTTGTTTCTTAATGCCTTGTTAACCGCTTCTTTCATTTTTGCCAGGCCGGTTTTAGCGACCTGAAGAGCATCCTGTTCCCAATAGGAGCGGTTAAATAATTCCAACGACAAAACTTTGCCTTTGCCGGTAGAATACAGACTTTGTAAGATTTGGTTCAAAGGCGCCACACCGTCGCCTGGATAAACGCGATGGCTGTCATTCGCTTTTTCTCGAGGCGGATCAGCGGGGTAGTCATTCATATGAAAGACTTGGATTGCTTTTGCACTTAATAATTGCAAACCGGTAAAATCAGAGCCGCCTTTATAAATGTGAAACACATCCGGCAATAGGCAAGCATCGGGGTGACCGCTTTCGATAGCGACAAACATGGATTCACCCAATCGGTGCAAGTTTTTGGAAAATCCCCACACTTCAATTTGGGGGATTACTCCCATTTTCTTTCCCAATTCCAATAACGCATGGTATCGTTCGGCTGCTTGGAGCAGATTCAAGCCAGGTTCATTGGTCGCTCCCGCAGGGGGGGCGGCAATGCGTTTACCACCGATCTGGGCCAGAATATCCATATCCCGTTTAGCGTCTTCGAATCCTTGGGTGCGTTGGGATTCGTCATCCACGATCCAGCGGGAAAAGGCGATCGCGCTTTCAACGGTTAAGCCTGCATCTTCGATCCGTTTACGTAAATCCATTAGTGAGCCGCCATCTTCAACATATTGTTGTATGGAGCGCACCCAGGGTTCGATGGCGTCATATCCGGCTTGTGCGGTAACCTCAATTTCTTTGACGATACCCAATTTCTGCCCACGGATGGTGCCGGTATTCAGGCAATAATAAAAATCGGGAATATCGTTTCGGGGGGATGCTTTTGCGGTTTGTTTGGGAAGGAGAGTAAGAAAACTACCGGTAGAAATAGCTCCGGTAATTTTCAAGGCACGGCGTCGTGATAAGGTGTTATTCATTGGTGTATCCTCACAAGATTAAATATGGTTGTTATTGGGAGATTGTCTTAAAACTCAACCTGATGTCTACTATGCCACAACATAGGGCGAACATATAGATTCGCCCCCAAATGTCATTAAGTTAAGATCAAATTGGATCGTTGAATAGGGAGGGCGAGGCCCCCGCCCTCCCCTTTTAAGCTCGGCAAGTAGGATGGGATGCGTTGTTTAACCCATCAAGAGTACATCGATGGGTCGAAAAACGTGACCCATCCAACGAATTTAGTGTCAACCCAGTTTTGAGACAATCTTCCACTTATCATTTCATTCTGAACCTAAACTTACGTTGCGGGACCATAGCGCGTTCCCAATTTGGGAGCCAGGTCATCGCCATACGCAAGTAAATCTTTTTGCGCTTCGTTTGAAAGTGGTTTGTATTGCTTGGCGAATTCCACATTTTGAATGGCTTGTTCGAGTGTATATGGTCCAATAATGGCAGAGCTAACACCTTCCAGGTCGAGTGCATAAGCCATTGCTGCTGGTAACCGCTCGGGGGGAGTTGCGCACCCCACAGAGCCATTGCGATGGTTTTTAAAACCGCCTTTTATGCCGGCATACACTTTCATGGCAACAACACCGACGTTTTGTTTTCGGCATTCGGGTAAAACCCGGCCTTCGAAATTATAGTTATTGCGATCGGCATAATTCATTACCGTCATCATGACGTCAATTTGTTTAGTCTCCAGCATCCGCAAAAAACGTGAAGGACGCGCATGGCCGGACATGCCAATAAAGCGCAGTTTTCCATTTTCACGCTGCTTGAGTAAATATTCCAACACACCATCTTTGGCAAGGACTTTGTCGATATCCTTACCGCCAACATGATGGATGTGAACCAAATCGACGTAATCAACTTTTAATTTACGCAAAGACTCGGTCAAGGATTTTTCAGCGCCTTCCGCCGTTTCAGTCCAGGTTTTGGTGACGAGAAAGAGTTCATCGCGGCGTTGTGGAACCAATTGCCCCAGGGCTTCTTCCGCATTGCCATATCCACGAGCTGTGTCGATATAATTGACGCCTCGGTCCATCACTTCACCAAAGATTTTGACCGCCTCTTTAACACCAACCGGTCCTTCACCTATTGGAGCGGTCCCCAACCCAAGAATGGTCACCCGTTCACCGGTTCGTCCCAGGATGCGAGTTGGTAATTCACCATTGGTTTGTTGTGATGCCTGGGCAGAAGTGGCCCCCAAAGCCAGGCCACCACCAGCATAAGCCAGGGTTTGCATAAAATCACGCCGGTGCAGAGTTTTTTCTTCTACATCCCTTTCCAACTTTTCATTAAACATATCGTGTTTCATTTCTTTCATATTCTTACACCACCCTTCAAAAATAAACCGATCCATTTTCGGATGCTTTTTGGGTTTTGAAATATCAATGCTGTAAGTATTAATCATACGATTTGATGAGAAAAAAGTATATGGATAACCTCGTCATTCTTTTAGTAAAGAAAAAAAAATAAAAGCGATAAAGTTAAGCATAGGTGCTTTTCTTTCCTTGAAAAAGAGATTAAGATTATGTCATAATTTGTTTAGCATCTTTGTTATGGGGAGAGAAAATGAAAATCAAATCATCAGCGTTTACCCTCATTGAATTGCTTATTGTGGTGGCCATTATTGGAATACTGGCAGCCATCGCTGTTCCTAACTTTCTAAATGCCCAAATCCGAGCCAAAATTTCTCGTGCACAATCCGACATGCGAACCATTGGCCAGGCTTTGGAGATGTACCGCATTGACCAAAACACCTATCCTCCCTGGCAGCATGCCCGTGAAGCACCGGATGGCAGCTATCAGCGTCCCAACGAGATTCGATACTATCGAATGACAACACCCGTTGCTTATTTGAGTTCAATTCCTGCCGATCCGTTTATAAACTTTTATAACACAACTGATTACGAACGCTGGGGTTATGCCTACGATTATGTAGAGACAGTGACACCCGGCGGTGGCCATGCGCATGCCTGGGGCCATGTATGGCGTATTAACAGTTGGGGACCGGATTTAACCAATCATTGCGCTGGGGGATGTAACGGATTTAATACCAGCGATGCGTGCCCCAATGGTGATCCCAAATTCCAGTATAATGCATCCAATGGATTAAATAGCCGGGGGGACATTGTGTGGGTAGGCGGCAAAGGTGGTCATCATTCTGACTGGTATTGCAACATCCAGAATGGATATTAATTGAGCTCAAAGTTCCTTAATGCATGATTCAATGATATCCAATGCATGATCCATTTGTTCCTGAGAAATGGTCAGGGGTGGTGTGAGTGTAAGGATATTGCCCATCGTTAGTTTAAAACTTAGCCTTTTTGCTAACGATGCGTAAAGAATTTGCTCTGCCTCATCGGTTGCTTTTTCTTTGGTATGACGGTCTTTGACCAATTCCATGCCTAACAATAGACCAAGCCCTCTAACATCGCCGATAATATCATGGCGGTTCATCATATCGCGCATCCGTTGTAAGGCATGATTGCCTAATTGATGTGCATGGAATAGGAGATTTTCCTCTTCAATATACTCGATTGCAGCAAGCCCGGCGGCAGAGGCTACCGGGCTTTTTTCATGCGTATAATGCCCTAACGCCCGATCCGCCATTGCCTCATTTAATTCATCTTTGGCCAGCAACGCAGCAAGGGGAAAGATTCCTCCTCCCAATCCTTTTCCGATAACCAGCATATCAGGAACGATCTCATAATGCTCACAGACAAACATTTTCCCCGTACGGCCCAGGCACATGGGGATTTCATCAAGTATTAATAATGCGCCATGTTTATCACATGCGGCGCGAACAGTCTGCCAATATTCTTTCGGTGGGATAAACGGTGTACAGCGCACTGTTTCAGCAATGACAGCGGCGATATCGCCTTCCTTCTCCAGGATGTATTCTATGTATTCCGCGCATTTCAGGTTGCATTTTCCTTCACATCCCCAAATACAGCGATATTCATCCGGGGGTGGGACATGTTCAGTACCCGGCATAAGAGGACCGATATTCTGGCGGAAAATGGCTTCTCCACCAATCGAAATGGCATCCAAAGAGGCTCCATGGAATGAATCCCACATGGAGATGGTTTTATGACGGCCAGTGGCGGCACGCGCCAGTTTTAACGCCATTCCAATGGCTGAAGTTCCACCTGGCGTAAATAGCACCCGATTAAGATCACCAGGGGCTAATTGCGTGAGTTTTTTCGCCAATTCAATGGCCTTGATATTTGTATAACGGCGGGGGCAAAAGGATAGATCATCCAGTTGTTGTTTGATGGCGTTGATTACTTTTGGATTTGAAAAACCGGCTTGATGGACATTGTTGCCGTGAAAATCCATGTATCGGCGTCCTTGCATATCTTCAATGTAAATACCATCACAGCCTTTTAATACATTCAAACAGGGAGTTGATAAGGATTGATGAAGAAAATAGCGGGCATCTTCATTCAGCCAATGATTGGTTTCCTCATTGTGATGCATTTGCTGATATTCAGTGCGGCGGGAGGAGAGATTTATATCCCCTTCGGATTTGAACTGATCTAATGGTTTGATTTGTTTTTCCATAATGGTTTAAAAATAACGATGGACAACCTCCATGACATGCTGTTTATAGGCATTCGCAGCGCGTGGATTCTTTTTGCGTCCTTGTTCGATCACCAAGTATTTTTGTAATTCATAGAGAAAATAGAAAATCTGTCTTATTCTTGCCGCATAAGATAAATCCCGTTTTATTCCATATCCTTCCCAAAAAGAAGGGACAGATATGCCACAATAATCCAAGACGGCAAATTCAATTTCGGGATCCCCCCACAAGGCACGATCCCAATCCACAAGCCCGCTTACATTTCCTTGATCGTCTACCAGAATGTTCTGATCCCAGATATCCATATGCAAAAGAGAAGATGATACTTTATGGTCGAACAATTTTATCTGTCGATCGAGAAGGCGGCGAAAATAATCCCCTTCGTCAGGTGAATAGCAACCGGCATATACAATATCCTCGATTAACTTACTCCACATAAGGTGGAATGCATCCACCCATCGTGGTTGGGGAGGCATGGGGTGATGAGCACCGAGATACCCGTATTTATCTGTTTTAATGCGATGTACTTGAGAAAGGTAGTGTCCAACCTGCCGCAGCACATCATTCCTATCGGTAGACATGTCCATGCTTAAGGGGTGCCCGGGAAGACGCCGCATTAAGATATAATCACGTTCAATGTGTTGGTACGATCGATCCAAGGCAATAATGTCAGCCACAGGGGTATCGGTTTTAGATGCCACTATCTGGTGAATTTCCGGTTCCTGAAGCATCATATCGCGTTCATAAAAAATAAACGGGGTATCACGGGGTGGTGCGATCCGCAGAACATAATCTCCCTGATTTGTGTGAATAAAGTAAGACAAATTAAACAGGCCGGTAAGAATTGGTTCAATCTGAGTATGTCCATTCGTGCCAGGGAGATGATGTTCAATGAGTTGATGCAATACGGTTGAGGGAAATGGTGTCATGCTTTATTCGTTTAAAATCAAGTTTATGTCGAATTATAGACTATACGGCCGGCTTTAATAGTCATTTTAACATTTAGTTCCTTATCCAAAACGACCAGATCGGCATCCTTGCCAGCCGCCAATATTCCACGGCGATATTTCCATTCGAGAATACGAGCGGCGTTAAGGCTGGCCATTTGGGCAGCTTGCTCAAGCGTGGCGCCACCGTGTTGTACCATGGTTTTCAGGGCGTTTTCCATGGTTAACGTGCTACCCGCCAAGGTGTCGGGATAGTCAGCCAGGTAGGCTTTGCCATCGCGCATTAGCACTTTTTGACCGCTGAATTCAAACATCCCATCCGGTTTTCCAGCGGCGCGTATGGCATCAGTCACCAATAAAATTTTATCATGCTTCTTAACTTTTAGCAGCAATTGCAGGATGGCAGGATGTACATGGAGAGTATCAGCAATCACTTCCACAAAGAGCTCATCACGCAGCAAAGTTCCTGCAAGAATTCCCGGTTTGCGGTGATGCATGGAGGGCATGGCGTTAAAAATGTGGGTTACACCTTCAAGCCCGCTGTCGATTGCTTCGGATATTTGTTCATAACGCGCATTGGAATGACCGATTGATAAATGAAGTGGTTTGATGATTTCCGTGCCGTGGTTACCTTCTGCCGCTTTCATAATTGAGGCGGAACGAAGAACTTGCATAGCGCCGGGAATTTCAGGTGCGATGGTCATCACGCGAACCCAAGCACCACCTACATCCATCAATTCCTGAAATGACTCACGATCAGCTGGCCACATATAATCAGGGCGGATCGCGCCGTGCATCTCCGGATTTAGAAACGGACCTTCAAGGTGCATCCCTTCAATGATGCGATGAGGGCCGGATGATTCGCAAAAGCGCCGAATGCGTCGAATGCAGGCAAACAATTCATCCCGTGGCTGAGTGTAGACTGTAGCAATAAGCGAGGTGGTTCCATGAGCCGCATGGAATTTGCCAATTTCATATAAAGCATTTATGTCATCATCCGTGCAGTCATAACCATATCCGCCATGAACATGAACATCGATAAAACCGGGCACCACATAATGATCTTCCAGATCATACATGTCGGTATCTTCAAGTGGCCGTAAATCCTCTGAGCGCCCGATCTTTAGAATCTTTCCATGCCGAAGCAATAGAAAAGAATCCTCTGCTCTGCGAAAAGGCGTTATCGCTGTTACACGGTTTAATACAATAGGTGTTACATCAATCATGAGTTATATCGGAAATGATCATTTGTTTGTTTTGGTTTTGTAATCATCGAAAGTATACCCGGTGAATTCCGATGAACAAGCGTAAAACGCTCCACCGACTCTCTCTTAATCGATAATGAATAAATCGGCAATGTATCTATCATTTCGCAAATGTTGAACTGGCTTCTGCATGAGCAGCCCAATAGATATTATCCTCTTGATCTATCAAGCCAACCGCATCGATTTGGTTGAAACCTGGGACATTAGGTGAATCGAGGTAAATCTTTATCTTTTGGGTTAAGATTGACTTATTCAATTTGATTTCTGATGCTCCATATTCACGATTTGGTGAGGTAGGATCGTCACCTTGCCAGGCGATAATTTCCTGATTGTTTTCATCATATAACCCTATTTGATAGACTGCGCCTGGATTAAATGTTTCATAAATCCTAATTATTTCAGGTTTTACTGAATTATCATATTCTAGAATGAGCCACTCTTTTTGACCATCTTTCGTCTTTGGAGACCAAGCCGTTTTGGCATCACCTGGAGACATTGTATCAGGCTCGCCAGTCGCTCGTTCCGGACCCCAATCGCGTTTTGGAGCTTCGGGTTCACCCTCGATCACCATGGGTTCCATTATTTCAGCAAAACTGCTGCTGGCTTCAGCAGTCTGAGCCCAATAGACCTCATCGGTTTCATCCACCAATCCCACTGCATCAATCTCATTGCTTCCCGCCACTTTAGAGGAGTTGATATATACTTTAATTCGATCGGTCTTAACTATCTGTTTAAAAGGTATTTGAGCAATCCCATTTTGGTGATCAGTAGGAATAGGATCATCACCTTCCCACATAATTTCTTCCTGCCCATCAGTGTTAAATGCACTGACTTTATAAACTGCTCCAGGATGGTGATTTTCATAGATTTTTACACACGTTGCATTGACAAGCTGGCCAAAAGATAGCAACAGCCACTCATCGGGGCTGTTGGGATCAGCTGGAGCCCATGCTTTCGGAGACGAACCGGGTTTGGTTACATCGGGTCCACCTAAAACCTGTTCAGGAGCCCATGAACGCTTTTTTAAATGATCCAGTGAGGGTTTTACTTTGGGACCTGTTATAGGTTCAGCCGGCAATGGCTTTTCTTTCATCCATTCAACAGCAGCCACCAGCAAATCATCATTCCCGTCCTTGAAGGCATCTTCGTCTGGCTCAAACACAATGTCCGGTATGATACCCCGTTCATCCAATGGCTGGCCATCTTTCAATAATGAAATCCATCGGGGGAGAGTGACACTCACTCCAATGGGTGTTTGTACACGAGTGGGATTACCACTTGATCCGCCTGTTTTATCTCCCATTATGGTTACCTTGGGCGCCTGGTCCATGATAGCCACAAACGCTTCATTACTGCTCAAGCAGCGTTGTCCTATTAGCAACAATACTGGCCTATCGTAGCGCCAGGGGCCCCGTGGTTCGACTTTACGGGGAATCTTATCCGTTAAATCATCATGATCGGGTCCACTACGATATTGGCTATAAGCATAAATCACTTCTTTTTTCAAAAAACGCCCTCCCACTTCCTTGGCAAGGCCTTCTCCTCCCCCACCATTCATACGCACATCAACAATTAATCCACGGGTATTACGCATCTCTTCCAAGGCAAAATCAAAATGTTCTGGTGTTTTTTCATCACTCCAGGCAGTGATTGTGATATAGCCAATATGGTCATCCGTCAGCCCCCAATTAACGTTGGGTCCAACTTTGTGGATTTCGCCAATGATTTTATCTGTCGCCTGGGGATTGGCATTGGCGGGACGAGGACGTGAGAACACAGGAACCCGCTCTTTCCCCACATATAGTTTAATATGCAAATCTTGCAATTCAGCCAACATTTTGGAACAAATATAAGCGAATTCATATGAATTCTCCGCTTCAATTGCTTGGGGCCGGTATTCTTCTTTTAATTGCCGCCAATCCACTTTTGGCCGAATGGCAAACATGGCATATTGTTTGTCAAATGCATTCCATATTTGATCAAAACTCTTCTCTGCTTCTTCTTTGGTCATTTTTGGGAGAGGAGGAACGCGTTGCTTTTCAAAAAACGCTTCATATCTGGCTTCCTTCTTTGCTAAATCAACTATATAGAAGCGGCGCAAATTTTTTGTATCCACATCAAATATCATCTGAGGGGGTGGTGGCACCAAAAGGTTCCAACCGGCATGATAACTATTTCGTAATTTAGTATGAGCGATTCGACGCATGAGGGGAAATTGGATATCTTCCACCTTTTCATCTTCAACCAGTGTGGAGGGTGGAAACAGTTGATTCAATTTTGCAGGGTGAAAACGCAGCCAAATATGATCGACAGTTTCCTCTTCTTTAGCGCGGGAACTGCTTAATTTTCCCTCTTCTCTCGGCATGACCACCGCCCAAAGGGCACCACCGGTTGCATGGCCAATACCAACATCCGCCGCTCCCATTTCGATTTTCAAATCGGCAATATTAAACTCAAACTTCGAGACACGGTAGACATCATCTTCAGAAAAATTCCATTCGAGGGCGTTTTCTGGCTTCTCTATCCCCCCACTAAGCGTTGCAGGATATTCTTTTAACAATCCCGTTTCTTCCCCTGAACATGATGTAAAAAAGATAATTATTGCTATAACGAAAGAGGTAAGTTTGCGAGTCATCTTGTTATGCCCCCAAAAAACATGAATTGATAGTGTTTTTCTTATCTTATAATCCCTGCTCTTGTAAATATAGGCTATTTTGTGCTAAAGAATAGTTTAACAAAACATCATTGCAGGAGACATGAACATGAGACTCATGATACTATCTTCCTTGGCTTTGACTCTTTTCATTACCGCCTCTCCACTGGCCTTGGAAAACCGTCCCATCATTGATTTGAATGGAACCTGGGAATTTGAACAGACAGAAACCGCGTTTCCTCCTCAAACCTTTACCCGCACCATTCCTGTACCCGGCTTGATCTTTTTAGCTAAACCCAAGATCGAACAATATGACGCCTATTATGAGGGTACATATGAACCAAAATACAATTGGTATCGCAATACATTTCACGTCCCCAAAAAATACAAAGACCTCAATGCGATCTTAACCATTCTGAAAAGCAAATACGTCACCCAAGCCTATCTCAATGGTTATGATTTGGGGCGGTCAATGGCTTGTTATACCCCTATTGATTTTCCTGCGACCCATGCAATCCAATATGGTAAAGAAAATGAACTGCTTATTTGTGTGGGCGATCGTAACTGGCTTCCCAGCCAGGCCGCTGGCAGCACGGATAAAGAAAAAGTCACCTATTTCCCTGGAATTTGGGATAATGTATATCTTTCCTTCAACGGACCCTTCCGTATTCACCGGGCACTCGTACTCCCAAACGTGGAAGAAAAGAAGGTGGATGTCAAATTATTGATTCGCAGTTTTTATCCCGCACAAATACAATATGGCGATCCCATGCAAGACACCTGTAACATCGATATTCGTATAGCAGAAACCGATGGGGATGAAACAATTGCTGAAATAAAGAACCAAAAACTCGTAACCAAGCGGGATAACCTCACACAAACCACCATAGAAATCCCACTCACTGATTTTAAAACCTGGTCCCCTGAGCATCCGTTTCTTTACACTGCGAAAATTACGGTTAAAGAACAATCAGGCTCAACAAGCGATACAAAAAAACAAACCTTTGGTATGCGCGATTTTGGCCGTTCGGGTAAACATTTCACCCTGAATGGCGATAAACTCTATTTACGCGGCACCAACATCACGCTGCATCGCTTCTTTGAAGACCCGCATTGTGGTGCATTACCGTGGAACAGGGAATGGGTAACCAAATTACTTAATGACATTCCAAAATCACTCGATTGGAATGCCATGCGAGTATGTGTGGGAATCGCGCCTTCATTTTGGTATGACATAGCCGATGAAGCGGGACTATTATTGCAAAACGAATGGTTATACTGGCAAAATCACGGTTGGGATGAGCAAATCCGCACGGAATACACTGACTGGGTATGGAGCGATGGCAACCACCCGAGTATCGCTATGTGGGATGCAATCAACGAAAACTGGGATGATTTTATTGGAAATGTGCTTATTCCCGATTTAAAACAGTTGGATCCCACACGCATTTGGGATGCCGGTTATATGACCTCGGAACATATGATGCTTGATGAAATGGACGAGCCCCATCCCTATCAAGTTTACGGAATGCGCGACAATTTTAACGAGTGGATGGATAAAAATCCCTACCCACTTGGTGACTTGCATCACCGAACCGACCGGCTACAGCGCCATATTGACAGCAGTGCAGCCCAATTGGTCAATGAATATGGCTGGATATGGCTATGGCGCAACGGCAAACCTGCCCATCTAACCGTCAACAATTATGCCTATTATTTAGGGGAAGACGCTACACCTCAGGAACGATGGACAATGCAGGCTTATTGGCTGCAATTGCAAACGGAATGGTTGCGCACCATTCGACCTTTAGCGGGATTACTGAGTTTTTGCTACCTGAGCGATAATTATGGCTTTACTGGCGATTGGTTTATTGGTGATATTGCCGATTTAAATGAAGGACCAACCTTAAAATGGTTTAAGCATTGTTTCGCCCCCACCGCGGTCTTTATTGACCTGATCGATGAACGCTATACCAAACACCTTTCACCCCATACACCTGGATCAGATATTCAATTCAATCTGATCGGTGTCAATGATGACCCACAAACCCGACAAGGGGAAATCACACTTCGTCTGCTTGACTCAGAGGGAAATGAGCAATTAAACCAAAATCATGAGATATCCATACCAGAGTATGGCAAATGTTATGTGCCAGTTCAAATATCATTACCTGAACAGCGTGGTGGATATCTACTGTTGGCGGAATTTAAAGAGGACGGAATAGACAAGCCCGTTATAAGCCGCCGCTATTTAAAAGTGGGAATGCTTGAGACTTATGAGTATTTTGATATAAATCCATAAATCTCCATCTATCATTCCATGTATTAAATGCCACATAATAAACATGTTGAATTGTTTGCTTTGCTTATTTATTGTTTAATTAGAGGAATTATGAAATAAGGAGGATGTTTATATGAATGAAATCAAAATCCGGGAAGCCACCCCTGAAAAATTAAAAACATTAAACATGGATGCCTGGAGTTCCTGGTCGTGTGAACCTTCCACCTTTGATTGGGAATACCCTGGTGACGAAACCGCCTATATACAAGAAGGCCGCGTTACCGTGAAACATAAAGGCGGCGAAACCGAAGTCAACGCAGGTGATCTGGTCACTTTTCCCAAAGGGATGAAATGCGTTTGGGTGGTTCATGAACCCATCCGCAAGGTCTATACATTCGATTCCGTTAATATTGACTAAGAACGAACTGTTCACCCTTTTCTTTTATTTGCTGGTTGATTTTTTGGTTGGAGCGAATTTTAATCTCTGCGAAAGAAAAAGACGTTTTTTCGTGGAAGGACATTAATAATGCCAAATGCCGAACATCTGGCCATGCTAAAGCGTGGGGTAAAAACTTGGAACGAGTGGCGCTCATCAAATCCGTATGTTACTCCGAATCTTCAAGGGGCCAAGTTAAGTTGGCTCAACCTGGCACAAGCTGATTTGAGCTGGTCTAATCTCGCGGGTGCTGATCTTCATGAAGCCGACTTGCGCAAGGCCAATCTCCACGAAGCCAACCTTCATGAGGCCAACCTGGGAGGTGTATTTCTAAGTGACGCCTACCTAAGTCTTGCCGACCTCAGTGATACCGATATTTCTGGTGCCGATCTTTTAAAAGCCAATTTAAGTGGAGCGGATTTAAGTGAAGCCGATCTGCATTGGGCCAATCTCTCATGGGCCGATTTAAGTGGTGCTACATTAATTCGAGCTAATTTGAAAGAAGCGGATTTTCGTTCGGCCGATTTATGTGGCGCCGATCTGACTGAGGCTGATCTGAGCGATTCCTATCTTTGGAATACGAATTTTTGCTGGGCGATTCTTACGGATGCCAATCTTTCCACCTCTGCCCTGGCGGCTACCGTGTTTGGTTCCACCTCACTCATTAATGTGAAGGGGCTGGAAAGTTGCCTGCATACCGGCCCAAGTATTTTGGATATCCGGACTCTTCAAAAATCCGGAATGCTACCCCTGCCTTTTCTTCAGGGATGCGGCCTTTCCAAAGTGTTAATCAAAAAACTGCCATCTCTACTCAATCATCACGTTCAATATTCTTCCTGTTTCATTAGTTATTCCGCCAAAGATGAAGAATTCGCAATAAAATTACATGATGAATTGCAAGAAAAAGGAGTTCGATGCTGGTTTGCCCCGGAAGATATGAAGATTGGTGATCGAATCCGCAACGCCATCGATGACGCGCTCCTCACCCACGATAAATTGATTATTATATTGTCTAATGCATCCGTCGACAGTGCCTGGCTATCGTTGGAGGTGGAAACCGCCTTTGAAGAGGAAGACCGGCATAATCAAAAAGTATTTTATCCTATTATGCTGGATAACTCCCTTAATGATGTCCATGAACCCTGGGCCGATGAAATTCGTAATTCCCATCCTATCATTGATTTCAGCCAGTGGAGAAAAAGCGAAACCGCTTTCCGGAAAGCTTTTCGAAATCTATTGGATCAATTGAAAGTCGAAGACTAAATCCTTTTACACCATGAAATAAAATTAGGCTATAATTATAAATAATCCGATGGGCCTTTGTTCCCTTCAAAATTATCACCTAAAATTCCTTTATCGCTGAGGATAATATCACCAATACTCTTTAATCCATTCGAAGGATCATACGCCATCCAATCCATGAGACGCATGGGATGCCTGATGTACCAACGGTCCGGACCGGCACTGCGGACATAATAACGGGCTGTCGGGTCCGCCAATTCTGCCATGCCACCGAGATTGTTTTCACGCCAATATTTTATATTATGATATTGATACGTCCCTACCCTTACGGCTTCACCGGCTGCACCGCTGCTATGTGGATTGAGTTCAGGTATGAAGGGATCCATAAACGCACTGGGTGAAATGAACGATACTGGAGTGGTGAGTTGCGACCAAACATGTAATGCATTGCCGTAATAATCCGGAATTTCCCTGGTATCCCGAATTTCCCGTCCATGATCCACGCTGTACATTTCAATGGCCGTTTGTATGCTGCGTAAATCGGCTTTCACCCGGCTGATTTTGGCACGAATCTGGGCGTTCAAAAAATTGGGGACCGCAATGGCTGCCAAAATCCCGATAATGGCTACCACGATTAAAAGTTCGATTAGTGTAAAGGCTTTCTTTTCCACCATAGTCTCCCCTAAGAAATCAATACAGTGATAAAATTTACTTTAATACGAATATTCTCATATCCAAATAAATGAAGTCAAGTCGACAAAAGTTTCACATCTAAATAGAATCGCGAACAAAAAAACCAAAAAAAACTCTTGACATTTACTTTACCATCTTGATAAAATAAATAATAAATCGATTTGATCCTTTTTCAACTTCGCAGAACATCCTGCCCCAAAATAACCGGCCGGAATGCAGGTTGCATCATGGACAGAGAAAAGTCCATGTTTGTATTTGACAATTATTTTGCTTATCTCAATTCCATTTGCCGTGAATTTAATGTGTGAGAATTATGTTTACCATTTTTTAAACACATTCGATTTCATTAAATATGGTTTTATCAATAGGCGCAGCAGAAACGCATGAAGGACCAATTCCTCATAATCATCTTTCCATAAATTCTCACGGCAAATCCACAAATTAAATAATCAATAGGAGGTTATTTGCTATGAATAATCAGAAAATGCCAATAATAACACAAATCATGAGTAATAAGAGAGGGTTTTTTATCGTTCTATTGCTCAGCATCGTACTCTTATTTACAGGTTCAGCCACGGCGAAAAAGATGTATACGTTTAAAGGAAACCTGAATGTTGAACTGACAGATGTAAAGTATACAGGAAATAAAGTAAAACCTTTAAAACGAGTTCAACTTCGTGTGGTGCGTGAGAAATCTCCCACAAAAGGCACCGTCGGTAAACATACCGTTACGAATGAGTATGGAGAATTCCAAATCAATCGGAAATTTGCCAAGGACCGTAATGGTATTTTACCAGGTGGAAAAAACCTGCGTTTTTTAATCCAAGCCCGTTTTCGAAATCCAAAACTCAAGGTTCGCAAAGGTGGCTGGTTAAAAAATAACTGGTTTACCATTGCAAAAGAGCAAGGCAAAGGTGGTGGCAACTTCAATTTAAAAACGTTAACGTTCAACAGGAACAGCGAAAAACATGACCTGAATGATGACCTCGCAGGGAAACATGCGCAAATTTGGTGGGTCTATACCCGCATGCTCAACAAGTTGCAGAAAAATCAGGTGCCTTTGCAGAAGCGCATAACCGTAATATATCCCGACAAGCATGTCTATGGTATTGGTTCAGATCGTTCCTGGTTTATGCACAAAGTCCACCTCGATAAAACGTTGTTCGACGATAAACCGGAATGGTGCACCAATACGATGATCCACGAATTGATGCATCAATGGGATATCGAACACATGACCGGGGAAAAATCCCTTAATTGTCTTATTGCCGTGCATCACAAATCCCCCCAAAAACCACTAAGTTCACGTTGTGCTGGATTCATGGAAGGTTTTGCGGAAGCATTTACTCTTAAATTCAGTAATATGTATTTTGGGGGGAAGAAATTTGAACCACTCAGCCATAAAACGCTCAGGAATGGAAACTTTCCATATATTCCACAATATAATATCACCAATAAAAACGAGGCGGAGCGATCTGATATTGGCTGGTTGAATTTCTTCACCTTTCTGTGGACCCAAACTGAAAGCCCGCATATCGGAGGAACAGCACCATCTTCAACATGCAATCTAACAGACGTGTCAGTGTATGAAGTACTTAGAATGCTTCGGGATGAACGGCCCACCAAAGCCAAATGGCTTGTAATTGCACAAGCAAAATTCAAATGGTTTACGGATATGTTAAAGCAGCGTTTCCAGAAATTTGATTCAACCGATGCCAAAGGCTACCAATTACTCGGTGATCCATCTCTTTCCGCAAAGCAAGTCTATGCCCAGACCTGCCCAAGTACTGGCCCTTCAAAACAACCCATCACCCCTGCTGCGATTGATTTTACCGGAACGTGGAATTCAAACTTCGGCAAACTGGACTTGTACCAAATCAAAAATTATGTCATTGGAGACTATGCCGATGAAGGTATCATTCTTGGAAAACTGAACGGGAATTGTTTAACAGGTGTATTTACCAATGCGGAACGCAATGGTGTTTTTCGGTTTAAGATAGAAGGGAAAAACAGTTTCAATGGACAATGGGCCTGGCACGGTGAAACTCCTAGTGGCAATTGGAATGGTTCACGTTCTGATAGAGAAGTAAGACAACTTGATAACTTTACACGTGGAAGTTCAACCACCCAAGTGATTGATAATAATCGTGATGTCTATGATGGAATATACAATTCATCCTTTGGAAAAGTGGAGTTGTTCTCCCGTGATCTATTTTTGATTGGTGATTATGGCGACAAAGGCATTATCGCTGGCATGTGGGATGGAAATTCATTTGTTGGCAAGTTCACCAATGGTGATCGAACTGGTTGGTTTGAATTTGAATTCTTTTCCCGAAATGGTGAGTTTCGTGATGGATCATGGGGATGGATTGCGAGCAACAATAATGGCGATTGGTCGCTCAATAAATCCAAAAACCAAACTCCAAATATCGATAATATGACAGATGATATCAGTTGCCGCTAATTCAATCACTCATTATAAAGATCAAAGGGTGCGGCTTTATGGCCGCACCCTTGTTTCGATCATAAAAGCTTAGAACGATCCGTAAAACACCAAATGATCATATGTACGCCGATCGGCCCGCTTCTTCTGATGTTCTTCCAACTCACCATGATATTCGCAATGGAAAAAGCGGCTGTCATAAATGGGTTGAGGCATTTTATCACTTTTACCTTGCAAAGCGGCAGTAAGGTGTAAAAGAGTTAGTGGAACCTCATCCCCGGTTCGTGCATAAGAACGTCCAGGACGGGGAAATAAACCATTTTCTTTTTGAAACTTCAGCAAATTGTCAGCAATACGCTTAGCAAGCTCCAGTATGGCGCTATCATCAACCGCACGATGAATTTCAAGCAGAGCATAAATGAGTTGCCATTCATCCGTATTGGTTTTGAGATTAAGAGCTCTTCCATTTCCTTTTGCTGTACCCAGATCACCTAATCCCTTGTGTTTACCGATTTCGCGAATCATATGCCAATGTTCTTTATCTTTCGAAAGACGATAAGCAAGGGCATATCCCCAAAAGAGCGAACCATTGGGGCCTCGAGGAGCAAATGATTCAGGCACATAGTATCCGGTTTTGGCTTCCTGCCATTTCAATGGGGTACCATCGATCATCTTGGCGATGAATTTTCCTGTCGCTGGATCATAACACTGTTTCGCGTAGATCTTCAAATCGTCCAAGGCCCAATCAATAAGTTCCTTCCCAACCTTGGCGTAATCCCCACCGGCTTGAATGAGGGTTTCTCCCCCCTGTATTTGAGTCAAGGGATTGTTATGATAACGACAGGTTTGATGGTATGAAGCCACAATCTGGGCTTCATTAATGTTGGGATGAACATGTCCCAACGCATCCTGCGCACGGTCATGCTCGCGGTAACTAAGTTGCCCGCCACATAAGCCGGTTTCTGGATGTTTCCCCTCTTGCCACCGGTAAGCCAGCCGCCGAGTCCAATGCAGAGCATCTTTGTTCTTATCCAACACCGCCAATTGAACACCGCTATGCATCAATGGAGGAGTGACATTGGCGAACGACAAATTACTGCCTTTTGCAGGAAATGGTACAGATATGGAATCGTTGAATGAGTGATCCCATTTAGGTTCGGCAGGTTTTGTGCCGCTGGCGTGGCGATTGTAATCCAATCGGCTCCAATCGAGGATATGGCCACCCCAAATCGCTTCCATCAATTGGCGCGTGGATTCAGGATCGACCTGCCACATAAAGCGGTAATAGGGCTGGTGGCCTTTGACTTCATGAATCAAATCATCATATTGTCCAACTGGTTTTTCTTGTTTTAAATCCCACGCCGTATGACCGCCCCAATAAAGTAAGCCGTTGGGAGCTTGTAAATGGTTGAACGTGAAACGTGTGGCCTTCTTGGCGGCCTTTCGATAGCTATCCTCACCAGTCAAAACCGTCAAACCATCCAACAAACGAAATAGCGGCTGCTGGCTGGCCACATTGCAAAGCACCCACGATTCCCCATCTTTCTTCCATATTGCTGGTTCAAGCGTATCGGCATGCAATCCATCCACAAACAAAGGGGTATGCTTATCACCATAAGTATCCCGTCCATGCTTAATAACGGTATCAGCGAAGGCTTGTACTGCATTCATATATCTTTCTGCATTAGATGACGATGCCTGAGTGGCAGGAGTTTGTCTCCCAAAAAGAAAACCAATGCATACCATAAACAGGATAAGTGAATTTATCTTTTTCTTCTTATTAATCGAGTTAAAATCGGTCCGCATAATCAATCCCCTTTCATACTTAAACCTTTAGTTCATTCTAATGTAAACCATCAAACAGCTTTGAACAATATCAATGGATGTATTCTGTTTATGACTTACTTGCAAACAGGGAGGGCGAGGCTCCCACCGAGCCGTTCCGCGTACAACGGCTCATCAGGAGATTCACCCTCCCAATTTGAGAATCAAAAATGTTCTAAAGTTTATGACATTGATTTACAACTT
>CAZFER010000031.1:0-70891 GCA_964517495.1 uncultured bacterium
TCCTTCCCTGTAGAGCCTCATTACAGCGGATCCTACCTCTATAACTGAGTGCCGTGAGGTGTAGAGTATTATGTCCTTATCCAATGCAAATTCGTATAACTGGTTTACAAAATCTGACCCTTCCTCCATCGTGTATCGCTTTGTGATGGCAGAGGAGTCGATGTACAGTTTCTTTTTTCTTGGAGTAAACTCTGCCATCAGCAGCCACCATTACCGTTGTTGTTTTCACCGCTCCTCATTTCGATCAGAAGATCTGATAGCGACCTTCCGTCAAGGGCCTTATTCATGCATTCTTTCGCTTCCTGGACGGTCATTTCCCGGTAGGGGCCGAGTCCAGACATGATGGTGTCGATGTCTTCCTGGGTGAGTCTATAGAATTTCAATCCGCTTCCTTTGTGATCCTTGTCAGGTATTGCCATGAGTAGAATCCCTTTCTTTGCTCAAAACCGTTTCTTCAACGTATTATACATAATTTACGCTTGTGAGCTTATCAGACTTTCCTCTTTTATTTTAACTCTATTCACCTTTCCGCATGGTTATCAAGGGTAAAAAACGGGGTTCTACCCTTGGCATCCACTTTTGAAATCTTCATATTTTTCCTCGAGTTTGTTGAATTGCAAAACTAAATGTCTTTACGCAGCCGGTCAAACAGCCAGATAGTGAGTAATAAGCATATAAAATTGGGCAGCCACGCACACAGCCAGGATGGAATAGCGCCGACTTTGGCCAAGTTTTTGCCGACCGAGAGCGACATATAATAGGCAATAACGGCTAAAAGGCTTAATCCAATGCCAGACGTTTTCCCCACGGAACCAAGCCGTAAACTCATGGCATAACCCAAAATGCCCAGAAAAAAGATGGCAAAGGGGAAAGCTTGTTTGATGCGTAAATCGGGTAAATACGCTCGTGGATTTTGACCGGCTTCGCGAATGGCGTCCACCAGGTGTTTTAAATCGGACAGGGACATCTGCTCAGGATCTTGGATGACTCGTCCGAAGTCTTCAGGTGTGCGATTAATGCTGAAGTAATCCTGATCTTTGATATATCGGCGAAATGTCCCATCCTGGTTGTATTCATGGGCGATGACCTGATTCACTCGCCAGGCGCCTCGTTCTGCATCCCAACTTGCTTTTTCGGCTTTCATTCGTGCGGTAAGTTTATGGTTCGGTCCATCAAAGTAAAAAATACTTAATCCCTGCATCTCTTCGTTGTAGGGGAAGTACTCTTCGACGTGAAACATTTGTCCACCACGCCCATGCATCCAAATATCGGAGGTTCCGGTTGTGCCAGTGTTGGCTCCTTTGATTTGGATTTCCATTAAGTTATGGGCTTTGGCAGCAAACGGTCCGCAAATTTTTTCGTTGGCCACAAAGAATGCGGCAATCATTACTGTGAGTAAGATGGCCAATGGCGCGGCCAAACGCAGGGGGCTGTAACCTGCAATAAACAGCATCAACATTTCGTTGTGGCGAACCATATTTCCCACAGCGGTGACGGTTGAAATAACCACTACCATAGGGATGGCTTTAACAATTTCGTGGGGAAAGCGCAACAGCACGTAGCTCATGCATAAACCGAAGGAGGCATTTCCTTTTTGCATTTGATCCATGTCGGTAAACAAGACCAGCGTGAAGGCAATGGCTGCGAACAAGCCAAACGTGAAAGCAAAGACAGATAAGAATTCCTTTAAAATCAGGGAATCAGCTGTTTTGAAAGAAATTTCCCAGCGCATGATTTATCTAACTTTCCGTGTTCGTACAAATAAATAGGTTAATATCATCATCACAATCAGGTTTGGAATCCACATGGCAAACCATGCCGGTAATTGGCCGTCCAAGGTCATGGCTTTGGCAAAGCTCAATAGGATATAGTAAATGAAAATAACCAGAATGGTTAAGGCATAGCTGGCTGAGCGCCAGCCGGTGTGGGATTCCATTCCTAATAATGCGCCGATAAAAGCCATAAACAGACAGGCGAAGGGGAGGGAAATGCGGCGCATCAATTCAATCTCTTTTTCTTTCCATTCTTTGAAATAATATGCAAGGGTTTGTTTAATCTGGTCGGTTCGAGGTTCTTTTTGGGCTTCTCTGTCATAAACGGATTGCCACGCGAGAACCTCTTCTTTCAGTTGGTCATAGCTGAACGCATATTCATCACTTCCGATATTAACCAGGATATTAAGTAATTTGGGAATGCTGAGCGAGAAATTCATCGTCTGGAATCGTATGACAATGTCTTTATCAGGTGATGGCATTTGGTGAAGCATGCCATTTTGCATGTGAAACATTATGTTTTGATGGGCAGGATCATAATGAATGGTGCCGGTGGGAGCGCTGATAACACCGGCGATGCGTCCATCCTTTTTCTCGAATAGATTCAGTTGTCTCATTTCATCATTTTTAATGGAATTACAGTAGATATTGTAATTACCCAAATAATTGATCCGCCCCGGTTGAAGGCCCGCGGTGGCGGTATTTTGAAGAATATCCGCGGCGGTTTCCCGCACAATTCGTATTCCTTTGGGTGCGATTCGTTGCCCCCACCACAGAAGCATAAAGGTTAATACCAACCCAACAATAAGTGCTGGTTTAAGCAATTGGATGGTGGAATAACCGGCTGCCTGCAGGGCGGTTAACTCGTTATCATGCGCCAGGCGTCCATACACCAGCATATGGGCTAATAGAACCGCCATGGGCAACGTCATCAGCATGATTGAGGGCAGGATGGCAAACAAAATGGTTAAAACATGCATCATACTCGAACCGCTGGTGACAAATAATTCAGTAATATTGAAAAAGCGCTTGAGTAGAAACACAAAGGTAAATAGCACTGCCCCTTCAGCGATAGCGCCCAGGATTTCATAGATTAATGTACGAGTGATGATTCTCATACTCAAACAATATTCCTTACGAAGATGGAGAATCGAATGATGCCATTCGGCGAGTTGTGATATCAATTATCTTTATAAAATAGCAAACGGGGACGTTAATGATAACGCCCCCGTATATAAAGTATACAATTTATTGGGGGAAAACGGCACCTTGCGCGGCGGATAATACGCTTTTTGCATAGCGGGCAATGACACCGGTTTTGATTTTTGGTTCAGGTTGAGCCCATTGCTGACGCCGTTTTTCCAATTCATTTTCCGTTAATTTCACACTAATGGAACGGTTTGGGATGTCGATTTCGATTATGTCTCCTTCTTCAAGAAGTCCGATAGGCCCACCTTCCATTGCCTCTGGAGAGACATGTCCGATTGAGGCACCTGAGGTGGCGCCAGAGAAACGCCCATCAGTGATGAGCGCAACTTTAGAAGCCATGTCCATCCCTTTGACGGCTGAAGTGGGGGTTAGCATTTCGGGCATGCCGGGACCGCCTTTTGGGCCTTCATAGCGAATAACGACCACATCACCTTCTTTGATTTTTCCACCAAAAATGGCATCCACGGCTTCTGTTTCAGAATTAAATATTCTCGCTGGGCCGCGGTGTTGCATCATTTCGGGCAGGACGGCGGCTTGTTTAACCACGCTGCCGTGAGGAGCGAGATTCCCGTAAAGACAGCATAAGCCCCCGGTTTGGTGATAAGGATTATCCAGGGAGCGAATGACATCGCTGTTTCCTGGTTTTGATTGGCTGATATTCTCACCGATTGTTCGGCCACTGACGGTCATACAATTTTCATGAATCAAACTGGCTTGAGATAAAGTTTTGAGAATGGAGGAAACGCCACCTTCACGGTCCAAATCCTCTAAATGGTATGGGCCTGCGGGCGCCATGTTGCAGATATGAGGGGTTTTTTCACCGATGCGATTGAAATCGTTTAAAGAGATATCAACCCCAGCTTCATACGCAATAGCGGGGACATGAAGTGAGGTATTGGTGGAACCACCAAATGCCATATCAAGAGCGATGGCATTTTCAAAGGCTTCACGGGTCATTAAATCACGGGCATTAATCCCTTTTTCAACCAGTTCCATGATTTTGATTCCAGCCAGTTGGGCTAATCGCACCCGATCCGCGAAGACGGCTGGAATAGTGCCATTACCCGGCAGTGCCATGCCCAGTGCTTCAGAGAGGCAATTCATGGAATTGGCGGTAAACATGCCTGAGCATGAGCCTGTGCCGGGACAAGCGGCGGCGCAGGATTCTTCATACTCGTCGAGGGTGATTTTTCCCTGTTTGGCGGGGGCGATGCGAACGAACATGGTGTTGAGGTCGATGGATTCATTACGTTCATAACCGGCTAGCATGGGGCCGCCGGTAATTAGTATTGTGGGGATATTCAATCGGGCCGCGGCCATTAGCATACCCGGGGTGATTTTATCGCAATTGGAAACCAGGACCAGTCCGTCGAATGGATGGGCCATGGCCATTATTTCCACACTGTCGGCGATGTTTTCACGGCTGACCAGCGAGTAGCGCATACCCACATGATTCATGGCAATACCATCATCCACGGCGATAGTGTTAAATTCGACCGGTGTTCCCCCCGACATTAAAACACCACGTTTGACCGCATTGCTGATTTTATTTAGTTCCACATGGCCGGGGACTATTTCATTAAATGAATTGGCGATCCCGATGATGGGCTTGTCCAGATCCCCTTTTGATAAACCAGTTGCATACCATAAACTGCGATGGGGACCCTTTTCCACCCCCGTTTTCATCACGTCACTTCTCATGGCTGAGTTCTCCCTTCTTGCTGAAGTCGACATTGGGATTGATCCTCGAACGGTCTCCAACGAATGAGGAAAGTCCTAACGTTTTTTATATGCTGGATTGTTTCTTTATTGTAGCCATAGAAGACGGGATGCCTAAGCAGAGTAAAAGGTGAATTAAGGTGTTGAAGGAGAAATAACATCCGTATGATTCAATTGAGACGTCAATATCTACGAGATGCGTTACGGGATGCTTTGTTATTGCGCCGGTTTTTTGATCAAACTTTTGATACAAGTGGATTACTTCACATAAAAACACCCAATGAATTTGCTATATGGCTGACAACACGACCGCCTGAATTATCAGACTTTCATAATGTGGATACCAGAAAGAAACCGAGTGAAATGGGGGTAGTGATTGGCCCCTCCAAGTATTTGGAATCTGATAGAAGAATCCGGTTGAACTGGTTATCCTCAATAAGTAACATTTATAGTTATGATGAAGGTGAATTAATACAATGTGAGAAACGGGCTAATAAATATTCCCGCTATCCCAACGCGGCATTGTACATTGAAGAGGCAGTGACAAGCCTTGCAAGGGCGGTTTTTGCCGCTGAGGGTACACTCGTTTTCGGAGGTCATCCAACAATTTCGCCCTTAGTGGCTCAAATTGCGGGAGAATATATATCGCCCCGTTATGTGGAAAAAGATAATGATACGTCCATGCAGTCGGAAGATGAGCAACAAGATCAACCTAGAGTTATTGTTTATCAATCAAAAGCATTTGAAGGATATCTCCCCGATGAAACCTGGCTGCTTCATCGATTAGGTTATGCGAAAATCGAATGGGTGGAAGCAGTGGGTGATGAGAGGTTTAATCCTGAGGCAATACAGTCTGGCAAACCACAATGCAGAAAAAGCCTTAAAGAAATGCGAACACGAATGATTAACGAAACAGATCCGGTCTGTATGGTATGTATCGGGGGGATGGAAGGTGTCGAGGATGAAGCGTATCTATTCAACGACTTAAAACCTGAGTGTCCTATCTTTGTTTTGCAGACAACCGGTGGAGCAGCTGCTCTTTTGGCGGAGCACAATCAGCTTCGAGTTATAGACCGTGAATTACTGGATCAACTTGAAGGTTTACGAAACGAAATTCTTCAAAGAAGAGAAGAAGACACTTCAAAACAGTATCCACCCGAAGATGAATTTCAATTTACTCCTTATGCCTTAATTATGCAACGGATGATTGCTGAATTAGGGTGTGGGGGGGAATCCAATCTAGTCCATTAAATAATCTTCCATCAATTCCATTTTGAAAATTACTGGACTATTATCTTTTAATTCCCTTTCACGAGGGGGATTTTGTATTAATTTTTGAGATATGGGTGTCCAATTGCAGCCATTAGAAAAGAAAACTTTGTTTTCCTTCCGTTCAGTCTTTTTGATTTTTCTACAATGGATTCTTCCGTTCATTTTGTTGATCGCGTGGCTTTTTACGTATCCATTTGGATTGGTGGATGATGCGTATATTCCTATGGTGTATGCGGAGAATATAACGGAAGGGCATGGGGTTGTATTTTACCCGGGTGGAGAGCGAGTGGAAGGCTATACCAGCCCATTATGGCTTTTTTCCCTCGTATGCATTGAACTTATACCAGTTGATGCGCCTGTTGCACTTTTGCCCTCGGCTGCTTATGGTTTTGGAGTCTTATGTGCCGCGTTGGTGTTATGGCTTACCTTGATGATTTATCACCGACTCTTCACCTCAGAAGGCAAGATATTTTCATGGAATAACCTTGTTTGGCCGTTATTGCCATGTCTTTTGATCGTATCTGATATTGCATTTGCGGCATGGGCTTCCGCTGGGCTTGAGACTCACCTGTATTCGTTGTTCATACTCCTTTTGCTTTTGTTGGTCACACTTAAAAAGTACACGATGTCAGCTATCGTATTGTTTTTGTTAGCTTTGACACGTCCTGAAGGCGTGTTATTTCTAGTTCCGATTATTGCGATTCTTTTTTATCGCCGGGAAAAAATCAAATCGAATCTGATTACGTTCTTGCTTTATTTTATTGTTCCGCTTGCTCTGTTTTTCCTATGGCGCTGGCTTTATTTTGGCTACCCATTGCCCAACTCATTTTATGCCAAGCATGATTATGGGGGAGTGGCGGTTTTATATCGGGGGTTTGAGTATGTCCTGACTTATTTCAAGCCGCGGCCATTGCTGTTAATGATGTTTTTGTGGTGGTGGCTGGAAAAAGCCGAAAATCGGAAATATGGGATTAATATTCTATTATTTTCTCTCACTCATATCATTATCATTATATTGGAAGGTGGCGATCATTTTGCATTGCATCGCTTTATGGCGCCGGCCTTGCCGCTTTTTGCGATTTTGAGTGTGCGTAGCCTGTATTGTTGTTATGACCGTTTGCTTGTTTCCAAATGGGAAACGTTAACACCATTCCGGCTGGGATTTGCGAATGGGGTGTTTTTGCTGATTGTGATTACAATCTTTTGGGCACATAAGAATCAGATTGTGGAATATAAAGCTGATGACCGGTTTCATTTCTCCAATGGCGCCCAATGGCATTTTGATGAAGTCGCATGGGCAAAGAATTGGGCCGATGTCGGACGTTGGCTTAAAACAAAATATCCCCCAGGGACTCAAATTGCGGTGGTGACTGCTGGTGCGATACCATATTATAGTGATTTGCCCAGTATTGATATTGTGGGCATCAACGATCCGGTTATTTCTCATACCCCGGTGGTTGATCCTTCGCGACGCCATGTGGGCCATGAAAAGAGCAATCCGGACTATGTTTTAAGCCACCAACCAGTGTTTATTCAACTCTTTCCCCTCTTATTTTTCAGCAGCAGCCCTTATCCTGAGGAGAAGTTGGACGAGCTGTTAACCTATCCAGCTCAGAAGGATTTGTGGAATCACCCTCAATTTCAGCAATCATATAGTTACAATACAGAGAAGACCCAATTTGGAATTATTTCTTATTTTGAACGGGCCGGTTGGACGAATGAATGAAAAACGATATTACACCTTCAATCAATATTTAAAGGATCGCTTTGGCTGCCGCGTACACAAAGTGGCAATCGATGCGGGTTTTTCCTGCCCCAATATCGACGGGGCCAAAGGTGAAGGTGGGTGTACCTACTGCAACAATGAAGGATTTAGTTATAACTCGCGGCGTGAGATTCGCCCGATTCCCGAACAAATTGATAATGGTATTTCCTTTATGCGGAAACGGTACAAAGCCAAAAAGTTTATGGCGTATTTTCAGGCACATACCAATACGTATGCTCCAGTTAGCCAACTGAAGGAAATATACGACCATATTTTACCTTATGACGATATCGTGGCGATGGCGGTGGGCACCAGGCCGGATTCAGTGTCCTTGAAGACCTTGGATTTGTTGGAATCATACCCAGATAAAGCTGAAGTCTGGGTGGAATACGGCCTGCAGACCAGCCATAACCATACATTACAGCGAGTGAATCGCTGTGATACCTATGAACGCTTTCTATGGGCCATCGATGTGACTAAAGATCGTAATTTGAAAGTATGTGTTCACGTTATTTTAGGGCTGCCCGGTGAAACCTATGACGATATGATGAAAACCGCTGAACGCCTGGCGCCCTTGCCTTATCACAGCATCAAAGTCCACCTGCTTCATATTATGAAGAACACGCCGATGGAGGAGGAATATTTACGGGGTGATTTCGAATTATTTTCGATGGACGAATATGTGCAGATTGTTTGTGATTTCCTCGAGCGTATTCCCGCTGATATTAGCATTCAGCGATTGACCGCCGATGCTCCACCGAGCGTATTGGTTGCCCCGCAATGGTGCCTGGAACGGCAATTGATTTATCAAAAGATTGATGAAGAATTGGAACGGCGAAATTCACGACAGGGGCTTTATGTTCCCGCCAATGTTCGTGAAGACCTTTCATGGCGATCCTTTGCCAAAAAGGATATTGATTCCCAACCCATACAGATCGCCGAACTGGCGTCGTGATGAATCATCGAATACTATATAAACATGCATCTCTGGTTAATTAGAGTAATTTTAATAACTTTATTTAGTGTACCAGGAGAGTAATTGGAGTGTATTATGAACACCAAAAAGCAAGAAATATTGGATTATATTCATTCCCTTCCTGAAACGATGACCACATTAGATATTATCGAAAGTCTGCTTGTTAAGCAGCAGATTGAAAAGGGCTTGGCTGATGTGGATGCTGGATATGTTATCACCAACGAAGAATTGAAATCAAGATTAGCACAGTGGCGAAAATCCAATGGTCATTAACGGCCGAAGAAGATTTGCATGAAATTGAACTTTTTATCGCTAGAGACTCTATTCTCTATGCAGTCCATTTCATTCCAACACTCCTGGCAAGTACCCTGTGCTGTCAGCGAACTGATTGACAGGGGTACCGAAGGCATCCAGCATCGATACATACAGATTGGCTAGAGGTGTGTTCTTGTCGTAAACCAAATGTTTTCCTGTGGCGATTCGTCCTCCTGCACGTCCACCTAACATGATAGGGAGATTGTGGGGATCATGGCGGTCGCCATCCCGCAGTGACGAGCCAAACAAGATCATGGAATGATCCAAGAGGGATTGATCACCTTCCTTGATTTCCTTTAATCGGCGTAATAGATAGGCATATTGTTCAACGTGCCAACGATTGATGAGTTGATATTGTCTCATCTTCTCTTTGTCCCGCTTGTGATGGGAAGTTGAATGATGGGGACCGTCCACCCCGTCAAGGAATGAAAAATTGATATTGCTGACTGAATTGCCAAACATGAATGAACACACCCGTGTGGTATCAGTCTGCAGGGCTAATACGATCATATCGAACATCAATCGCACATGTTCGGCATGTTTTTTTGGAATGCCTGCCGGTGGTTTTGGGTGTGAATCAAAGGATGAACGCGGTTTCCATTTATCCTCGTCATCCCGGCCAGCCCGTTCTATACGTTCTTCCAGGGAGCGTACGGAATGAAGGTATTCATCCATTCGTTGACGGTCTTCAGATCCCAGTTTCTTGCGCAGCCGATTTGCATCATCCAATACCAGATCAAGCAATGGTTTATCCTGTTGGGCGGCATCGCCGCTCATGCGGCTGGCTCGAAAGAGCCTTTCGTAAGCCAGGCGGGGATTGATCTCTTTGGCCAATGGGCTGGTTGGCGTACGCCAGGCGATATGCGCACCATACACACGGGTATAACCGACCACGGCATCGACACCGGTTCGTACTGGTTCCGTGCCCAGTTCAAGCGATGGCAGCGGTGTGGGGGTTCCGCTGGCTTTCACGGCCAGCTGATCCATGGAAATGCCGTTGCTGTTTAAATCCACACCTACCGTCTTGTTAATAGTGGTGCAGGATAAAAAACCGGCTGATTTGACATAATGGCCATCACCGGTATTGCTAGCTTGATTCCAAAGGTTGGTTAAGATAAGGACATCATCCTTTAAATCTGCCAATGGCTCTAATGTGGGTGAAAATTTGAATGATTTGCCTTCACCTTCCGGAGTCCACATATTGGGATGCACTCCATTAGGCATGAATAGTACAGCCATTCTGGTTGGTGATGTCTCGACGGTTTTAGCGGCATGGCTCTTGGATGGCATCATCGCTTCAAGCCAGGGGAGAGCTAATGTTGTTCCTACTCCGCGTAATAGAGTTCGGCGGGATAATTTCAATTGGTTTAAACTCATGTTTTATTACCTCTATAATATATTGTACGAATATTTAGTCCCACACTTGCACGGGTGGATTCCCCAAATCCTGCACTTCGTTGGCTGGCCGGTATCGAAATGGAACACTGTTGATGATTTCCCAGATCAATACTTGAGCTTTGTAGTCATTCTCTTTTAAGGCCTCAACGATATGATTTACGGTGCATTGGTTTTCCATCACCAAACCGCGGCCCAGGGCATAACCGAGCATTTTCGTAGTTAGGTGTTGGATAAAGTCATCTTTTCTTTCCATCAAAAGAGATTTAAATTCGTCCACGTTGTGGAAAGATTGTCCATTGGGAAGTTGACCTGAGGCATCAATGGGCTTCCCCGCATCGTGATCTCGCCAACGCCCCACCGCATCAAAATTTTCGAAGGCAAAACCGATTGGATCGATCCGATCATGGCACGAAGCACACGCTGGATTTTTTCGGTGGGCCATCAACCGTTCGCGTAATGTTTTCGGTTTTTCTTCCTTGGTATTCTCTTCTAATTCCGGAACATCGGGAGGTGGTGGAGGTGGAGGGGAGCCCAATATGGTTTCAAGTACCCACTTTCCTCGCAACACCGGGCTAGTGCGATGAGGGTAAGAACTGACAGTAAGCACTCCCGCCATTGTCATCACACCACCACGGTGGCTTCCCTTGGGTAAGTCAACACGGACGGGTTGTTGTTTATCGGCTTTTACTTCTTTATGGAGTTCATAATGCCGTGCCAATTGCCGGTTCATATAACTGAAATTGGTGTCGAGTAAGTGAAGCAGGGACAGATTCTTATCGATGATCTCTTGAAATACAAACACTGGTTCGTATTTCATGGCAATCTGCAGCTGCTGGTTGTATCGAGGGAAGCGTTCTGTATCGGGCTTGGCATCGCGTCCCAATTCCCGGGTTCCCAGCCATTGGCTTACAAAACGATTGGCGAATTCATAAAATTTACGATCCTCAAGTGCTTTGCTTTTTCGCCGTTCCAGTTCTTCTGTTCTTCGCTTCTTCAACATCCGTTCCATTTGTTTGCGTAATATGGATGATTCATTGAGTTTCTTTTGTTCAGCCAGTTCAAACAGTTCTTTATCCGGCATACTGCCCCATAGAAAGTATGAGAGCCTGCTAGCTAGTTCGTAATCGTTAATCGGTTGTATTTGGTCAGTTGCATTGGAGGATTCAACCAGAAACAAAAAATGAGGTGAGATCAACACCGCTTGCATGGCATAAAACACAGCCGGTTCAAATGAATCGCCTCGTTGCTTTGCCTGTTTGAAAAGGGCCATCAGAGATTTCAGTTCGCTTGATTTAACCGGCCGGCGAAAGGCTTGGTTTGCAAACTCTTTCAACACGGTGCGAGCGGCTTGCTCTTCAGTGGTTTCATCATTGGGCCGTTTAATAAAAAGCGCCTCACGTGCCCGGTTATCCTTGGCTGCATAGTCCAAGGCCTCTTTGGCGGCATCCAGATATCGTTCAGCATGCACTGGTGAGAGAAACAAGGTTTCAGAAGCATTGTCAAAACCAGCACCTCCAGCGCCATCTGCAGGTAAGTTGTGTCCCGCATTAAATTGAATGTTGAGCAGCTCGCAAATGGTAGCAGCGTATTCGTCACGATTTAGCCGGCGTATTGGAGCTGGCCCTGGACTGATACCATCTCCACAAGCGGCCTGAATAATCGCTTGTTCCAACCAATTGACGAATGATGCCCGCTTTTCATCTTCAATGGGCAATGCATTTTTAGGCGGCATTTCACCCGTTTTGACACGTTTCAGGATGTCCGTCCAGGTGGTTAAATCAGATGCGGGGGATTCCGCATCAATAAAACGTGATAAATTAAGGCCCGCTTCGGGTTCATTTTGACCATGGCAAAACATGCAATGGGTAGCCATCATATTTTTGGCATCACTGAATGAGTAGGATATTTCATGGCTAAAACATAAAGATTGGCATGAAATCAAACCAATGATTGATAAACAAAATAATCTCTTGACAGTCCCCACATAACCCATTGATACTTATTCCTCTATTAAGAGATGACATTATTGATCATCTTAGTCTATTATTTTAAACCATATGCTTTAACTCTAGTAATGTCAAGTGAGTATTCAATTTTGGAGCATTGTAAATAAGATAAGTTTGAAGTCTTTATTACAAGTTAAAGTTTTTTCAGGCAAAAAGGAACATTAATTGTGGCTGTGCGCAAGAATACGATATAAGGGATTGCTGAACGAGGAAGTATCCGTTCCCCAAACTGTTATATGTTTAAAGGCTGAAACGTAATCTCCATTCTCCCCCTTTGTTCCCTCTATTCATTGGTTTGGGTTATATTATCATTTTTTCGTATGGATTTTGGAGGGATATAAAAGAATAGCCAAACCACGAAACCACCAAAAAGCACATAGGTTACGGCAAACACCCAGGGATCAAATTCATAAAACAATAATTCTGTCACCCAATGACGAATAAACGAATCCTGATAACTTTCACCACGATATTCGTATCGTGTTTGATTTTCCCAAACCGTTAAAGGGCAGGGAATTCCTATTAACGTCATCACAACCACAAAACCGATCATCCCCAAATGAAGCAGACGCAGCCACGTCCAACGTATCCACTCCCATTGCATAAAATAACCTATAATAATTAATGGCACGGGTACAATTACGCATAGTACATAAAGGAAATGACAATATAGTAAAAAATCTGCCCAGAACATGATATTAACACACGATCAAATACCAAAACGATATAATAATTTAACTGACTTGGTAAGAAACCGGCCGATATGTAGGTTGAGGAATAGGCTGGCCTTGCTCTTTTGCCGCCTGAATCCATGTTTCTTTTGCGATGATAACTTCCGCAAGGGCTTCAGTTGGAGTTTCACCAAATGCTGAGCAATGCTGTAAATCAGGAATATCAGCAATATATCCTTCGTCGTCTTCACTATAAAAAATATTGATGTGATAATCTTTCATGATTCCTCTTCTCTTGTTCATTTTATCTCGAATTTTTTTTTGATGCATTCCCAAATCAATAAAATCATGAAATAATAATTCCAAATCAATTTCATTCGAGGAGCACCATGAATAAACCTGTTAACCATTCACGCCGCCGTTTTAATAGGATGTTGACCACGTCTGTTGCCAGTACACTCGTGGCACCTTCCATTATTCCATCTTCCGCATTGGGGAAGGAAGGTCAAGTCTCACCCAGTGAACGGATTACCCTTGGAATCATCGGCACTGGCTCACATGGCATCAGTCGAAACATCAAGCGTTTTTTGACGGAACCGGACCAGCAAATTCTGGCAGTCTGCGATGTGGACCGCAGCCGGCGATTGGAAGCCAAAAAACTCATCGAAGAACGTTACGCTGAAACCCTCCCCAAAGGAACCTATAAAGGTTGCGATGATTACAATGACTTCCGTGAAATAATCGAACGGGATGACATCGATGCCATTATGAACGCCACCCCCGATCATTGGCATGTAATCCCCTCCGTGATGGCGGCCAAAGCGGGGAAAGACGTGATGTGCGAAAAGCCCCTCTCGCTAACTGTGGTTGAAGGGCGTATCCTCAGCGATACCATCGATAAGCATGAGAGGGTGTTTCAGACAGCGTCTGAAAACCGTTCCGTGGATGTTTACCACCGCATGTGCGAATTGGTCCGCAACGGCCGTATCGGCAAATTGCAAACCATTTATGTTGATCTACCTTCCGGCCATTGGGAGCATGAGGCCTCCTTCAAAGAGGAACCAATACCCGAAGGATTCGATTATGACATGTGGCTTGGACAGGCGCCTGAAACTCCCTACTGTTCCGCACGCTGCCATTGGAACTTCCGATGGATTCTGGATTACTCCGGTGGTATGCTGACCGATTGGGGTGCCCATTTGATCGATCTGGCGCAATGGGGGAACGACACCGAGTATAGCGGACCGGTTGAAGTGGAAGGGCACGGCACCTTCCCAAAAGAAGGCCTCTACAATGCCGCAACTCAATTTGAGATTGAGTATAAATATGCCAATGGTGTAAAAATGATGGTTCGATCAAAATCTCCCGCCCTGCGTTTTGAAGGAACAGAAGGATGGATCGGCAACGATGGCTGGAGGGGAGAATTGAAAGCGGAACCGGCTTCAATTCTGAAGGAAAAAATCGGTCCGGATGAAACCCATTTATATACCTGTCCTGAAGGTGAACAACGTAATTTCCTCGATTGTATTAAATCCCGAGAGTTATGTTATGCACCAGCAGAAATAGGCCATCGGACTATTTCCATTGCCCATATTGGTAATATATCTATGATGCTGGGCCGAAAGTTGAAATGGGATCCGGAGAAGGAACGATTCATTGACGATCCCGTCGCAAACTGGCTGCTCTCCCGTCCCATGCGCGAACCCTGGACGTTGTGATTAATATATTAAGCTCACGGGCTAATTGAATTCCTGTGGTGCAAGCTTCTTGTCTTGCAATGACACCGAGAAAAGGCAGGATGCTTGCACCACAAAATAAGCATGCATATTGATGATATAATCACCTATCAATAGATCATTCATGTATTGATTAGCTCGGCATTTCTAACCGTTTATTTGATTTCCAAAGGTCATCCCATTCGATTTTTTCTTTCAAATAAGCCGCTGTGCGTCCCAGGATGGCGGTAAACGTGCTTGTGGTGACATACCGGCTGTTGTTGATATAAGGGCCTTCACCTAAAACACTATTCACAAATTGAACCATCTCCACTTCGGTTGCGCTTCGAATACCTTCACGTCCTTCAGGCTTGATGGTTTTGTTCTCTTTGGTTCTCAGCCCTGAATTCTGGTCATAATACCCCTCAGAACCTGAAATATGCTTTACTGAACCATGATAACCTTTTTCGATTTGCGAACCTGTATGGGTTAAGTGGAAACCATTGGGATATTCATAAATAACACTGATGTGATCATAAATATCCCCCACATCCAGTCGTACATCCCGTCCGCCGGTTCCGGTCGCTCGGAGGGGCAGCATATCGGCAAACCAGTTAAAAACATCCAGGTTATGGACGTGCATTTCGACAATAAAATCACCACTTGACCAGGCATAATAGAGCCAATGGCGTATTTGGTGGTCCAATTCACTAAAGTGATCAGGACGTTCACGCCGCCATAAATCCCCACCCATGCGGGTTGAATGGGCGAAGACCAGATCACCAATCGCCCCATCGTGTATCAACTTGGCTAGTTTTTGATGGGATTCATCATAGCGGGTTTGTAATCCCGCTCCCACAGTGATCTTTTCATTGTGGGCTTTTTTTCCACTGGCCAGGAATTCCCGGCATCCCCAGGGATCCACCGCAATGGGTTTTTCTGCAAAGACATGTTTACCTGCATCAATAGCGGCTTTGAACTGAATGGGGCGAAAATAGGGAGCAGTGGTTAACAAAACCGCGTCAACCTCATTCATCGCCAAAATCTGTTTGTAGCCATCAAGGCCATCAAAACAGTTGGCCTTATCCACTTCGAACCATTGTGAAGGTTTTTCCATTTGGAAATCGAAATAATCCGCGAGGGCAATGACTTTAACCTTCTTTGTCTTGATTAGATTGCGCCCATCATATTGTCCGCGTCCACCTGTTCCAATAATTCCCATTTGCACCATAGAGTTGGCATTCGATCCAAAAACCTGATGCGGCTGCATCACACTAAATGCAGAAAGTCCAGAAACCGTAAGCGTGGCATCCTTCATAAATCGCCGGCGAGTATTGATTTTATTTGACTTATCCATGTTTCAACCTCTTGGATCATCCATAAGATTTACTTAATCATTTAGCATATCAAAAAAAACATGGGAAATGCAATTGGAAATCAATATTTTTCTTAAACTTTAGATTATAAGGGATTTCAATTTGACGATGCTTATATTTTTTATTAATATGGTTGGATAACATATTACACTCACCTTGGAAACCTGGGGAAGGAACATTACCATGAGCCAGACCAAACCATCAAGAAGAGACTTCATTAGAACATCCGCAAGCACTGGGTTAATCGCATTTCCCGCCGTTTGGATTGGACCATTTGCCGAAGCCAAAAACGATCGGTTGATCGGTGCAGCCATCGGAGTCGGAGGGCGAGGAAGCGGCATTGCCCGCAATGCTTCCAAACACGCCGATATAATCGCCTGCTGCGATGTGGATCGGAAACATGCCGAAAAATTCAGTGAGAAAATAGGTTCTGACTGTAAAATTTATGAAGATTATCGTGAATTATTACAAAAAGAAAGAATTGATTTTGTCACCATTGGCACCCCTGATCATTGGCACACCGCCATCGCTGTTGATGCGATGAAAAACGGTTTGGATGTGTATTGCGAAAAACCACTCACCTTGACAATCGACGAAGGGAAAATATTATCTCATGTCGTTAAAAAAACGGGGCGGGTTTTTCAGGTTGGAACTCAACAGCGAAGTGAATATGGCCTTAAATTTCTCAAAGCCATCGCATTGGTTCGGAACGGACACCTTGGAAAATCCGTAAACGCCACCTGCTCAATCGGCGGTGGTAAATCAGGAGGACCTTTTGAGACCATGGAGCCTCCTGCCCATCTGAATTGGGATTTTTGGCTTGGACAAGCACCTAAGGCCGCCTATTGTCCTCAACGCTGTCATGGCAATTTTCGTTGGTGGTTTGAATATTCCGGCGGCAAGATGACAGACTGGGGCGCTCATCACGTTGATATTGCACAATGGGCATTGGGGTATGAACATTCCGGCCCTGTTGAAATCGAAGGGTGGGGAAAGTTCCCCAATATTCCCAATGGTTATAATACCGCAACTCAGTTCGAAATCACCTTACGATATGATAACGGTTCCAACATGATTGTACGCCATGGGCCGGGGAACGGGATATGGCTGAAAGGCGAAAACGGCGAACTTTTTGTGAACCGAAAGGAAATCAAAGGCGAGATTCTTGACAAGCTGTCCGATGCGGAAAAGAAACAATTGGAAGAGGATGCCGTTGCACTTTATAAAGGAAAACAACCTGGAAACCATATGCGTAACTTTTTCGATTGTATTAAGGATCGCAGTGAACCAATCAGCGATGTCTTCACTCATCACCGCTCGATTACATCATGCCATTTGTGCAATATTGCGATTTTGTTGAAACGAAAACTAAAATGGGACCCCCAAAAACAGGATTTTATAGGTGATAAAGAAGCACACGCGATGTTAACGCGTGATCAGCGTAAGCCTTATATAATACACGTTTAACAAACGTCCATTTTATACCATTTATCCCTAAAACGACGATGTGGCAGTGAGTAAACTTATGGCCGAAGGGTACTTACTTCGGCCATTTGATTTGATGGTCCCCCTTTTTTCTTTCTGAATGATTGGATTATTCACCTTTGTTTACTCCATAACGGAAATACCCGTATCTTCAAAGTTAAATCACCTTTGTACAAAAAATCTATTTAATTCAATGAATGACTTAAAGGAGTGAAAAATTGATGAATTTATGTAATGTAAACGCTAAAACGTTTGGATGTCTATTAATATTATTGGCATTTAATAATGCCACGGCAAAAACCAACGCCATTCCATTTGTAACGAAAAGCAAAACCTACCATTTGGAAACAGTTCCCAACACTATGTAGCAGGGTTTTTTAGTCGAAATGGTTTTGAGAGAGCGGCAAAAAGGAACAAGCGCAATCCGATCGAACAAGACAGCGCCAATTACGCAGAAAAGCGTTTATTCCCTGAGCCTTATCTGATTGAAGGGAAAAATGATGCTTTTCATATCTCCTCCATGGATCAAAATTTCGATTTTCGATTGGAAAAGAATGATCTCCGGTGAAAATAAAGATCATAAGTTAGTGTTCATGTTTAGTGCGGAATCCTTATTAAGGCACCCTTTATCCATTTCCTGACTACGTACCTGAATCGAGCATGGATAATTTAGCAAAGAATGCTTAATTCAAATCAAGGATTTGTGAATTCATTAGCAATCTTTGGATTATCCAAAAAAATCTGAGCTTTTTTAATCCAACTCACATCGGGTGCTTCATGCCCCATATCAGGAACTTGAATATTTGCGCAGTTATTCTATTATAATTCTCATAATAACTATTTAGTCTGCCTTGATCCGACTGAAGAAATATGTGGGATTAAATATCCAACCGCTCATCAATAATCGCTGTCAGGCGCTTCATTTCCGTTTCAATTTCAATTCGTTTGGTTTCCCTATCCTCTTTGGGAAGGTTTCGCGAGATGGTGATTGGGTTTCCTAATTCATAATGAATCTGGCCAAAAGGAAAAGGGATGATCATTCGATCCCAGCTATTCAGGCGTATATATCGGCTGCATCCAAAGGCAATAGGTGTAATGGGCAGACCGGATAGGCGTGCCAGTTGGATGATCCCCGGTTGAACGATTTCACGCGGGCCTCGAGGGCCATCAGGTGTAATCGCCACACTGGTGCCTTTTTTTAAAAAATGCAGCAAACCCAGTAATCCTTCCGCCCCCTGACGGGAAGCTGATCCCCGGCTGACTTTTAATCCACAGCGCCGGATCACTTGGGTGATATATTCCCCATCTTTGCTGTGGCTAACCAAGGTCGCTACATTCATACCGCGAAACACATAAAGGGGGAGCATCAATCGATTATGCCAAGAGGCAAAAATATAAGGTCCGCCTCCCCCTTTTAATTCAGTGTAAATGTTCCGTTCGCCATGAATAACCCGATTGGTCCATCCCACCAGTGATAAATAGCCATAAGCCAAATAAGACGCAGTCACAGGTGAGGGAGCAATGAGAATTTTCATGGATTGGAATTAAGTTATTTTTCTATTTCTATTTTATCCCGCAGGTTTCCATCAATATCATACGAGCGATAAAGCAGCCGGTCACCTACAATTTGAATGTCCAGCACCTGATAAGTCGAAACATTGGTCATCCCAAATGCGGTATAAGGCCGCTCATCCTGATCATACATTTTAACGCCGGAAACCGAAACAATATAGATTGTCCCATCCTTTGGGCTGTCGACCGGTTTTTCATTTTTCATTGGATAGGTGCGCAAATAGGCGTGATCGTGCCCTTGCAGCACCATATCGACATGATACTTATCAAAAAGGGGAGTCCATTCTTTACGCAGTTCAGGATTATCACGATTTGGCTTTGAGGTATAGGCAGGATGGTGATACACCACAAATTTCCAGGTCGCATCGGTGCTTGCCAACTGGGATTCCAGCCAGGCGGTTTGATCCGCAGGCTCCAGGTTGGAATCAAGGATCACAAAAAAGGCATTGCTATAGTGGAATGAATAGGCACGCTCGGGTTCAATTGAAACTGGCCCATTTTCACGCAGGTTAAAAATATCAAGATAGAGTTTTGGATGGCCATTTTGATTCTCATGGTTCCCGATTGCAGGAACCAGAGTTCGCCGGTCAAAAATTCCCCGGGCGTTCCAGAAGAAGTCATCCCAATCCCAGCGTTCATTACCCCGGTTTACCAGGTCTCCGGCCATTACATAAAACTTGGCATCAGGTCGGCTTCGGAATGCGTTTTTGACCAAGGAACCCCAGCGATCAAGGCCATTTTGGGCATCACCCATGTATATAAAGGTAAAGGGGATCGTTTTTTCGGGAGCCGTTGTGAACTCCGCAAATTCACTCCACCCCTCATCGCTGCCATCACCTACTGAATAAAGATAGGTTGTGCCGGGTTCCAAGTTGGTCAATGTCACTGAGTGACGGTGACATTGTTGATCATTAATAATATCAAGCGTTTCCAACAGTTCGGTATTAGCATTTACCCGTGTAGGCGTTTTGGAGTGGAAGCGATTATAATCTGACTTTTTGACATAAGCCACCATCCCTTTTTCAACTTCCGTACTTGTGCGCCATTGGATGGTTTGGGTTGACTTTGGATCATCGCTCCAGGTTAAGACAATCTGATCAGGCTTATTCGAGGAAGGAAAACGAGTGGAATGGTAGTAATCAGTAATCGAGGCATATTCAAGCCATGATTCTGCCGTACGAACCAGCGTGGCGCCTTCAAGTTCAGAGGGGAAAGAATTGATTTCATCCCCATCATCAACCCAAGGCTCTACCTCATCCCCCAGTTCAGCCAGGCGGCATTGCCCGGGATATAACTTTGAAACCGTCAAATCTGATGATGGATCAACAGGAACAAGAACGACAAAATAATGCTCATTATCACTGTGCAGCGCATTTACGCCTAACCCGATCCGGCCTGCATCATATTGTTTTTTCCACCCTTTAAAATGTTCATCATCCACTTGGATCTCATATTCAGTCGGAGTGAATTCCAATGTTTCCAACCAAAATGGATCATTTTCCAAAGCGATATCGCTAAAAACATATACCGTAACCGGTTCATTCACGGTAAAGCGTATATGACCAACGCTTAAAACCTTTCGTTCTTTATCGTATAAAGTTGCGATGAGTTGTTTCTCTTTAAAGTTCAAGAGTTTTTGGGGATCATGTTCTTTTACCAGTCGCTTTTTAATCGATGTTATGACATCATGTACGGATGGCATCCCATCGATATGGGGGAATCCTAGCGGGGATACCATGGAGATTAGAAAGATGACAATGATTGAACGAATAAAATAATGTTTCATATTACCCTCTCTTTGTTTATTTATTTCTGGTTTATGTGAGCGTGATGGATGGAAAGATTATGATTGGATAATGCAATAAAACCACGCTAGAGATTTTATACCACAAGATTGTTCAGAAAGAGTTATTTTAATGCATTTTTTATAGAATTAACAAGATTGATTTGAAACATTAAAAATGTTTTTCGCTTTGTTCGCGTTTCATCTCGCGATCCAAATCACGTTCTTTAATATCTTTGCGTTTATCAAATAACTTTTTACCCTGCGCTAAGGCGATGTCAACTTTGGCTTTCCCGCGGTCAAAGTATATTTTCAGGGGCACCAGGGTGAATCCCTTAGCCTGCACTTTGCCAAACAACCGCATGATTTCCTTTTTATGCATCAGCAGTTTTCGCCTTCGGGTAGGGTGGTGATTGGAATAGTTTCCGTGGGAATAGGGGCTGATGTGGCATTCATTCAAATACAATTCCCCCTGTTCAATGCTGGCAAAACTATCCTTCAAATTCGCCTTTCCATCGCGTAAAGATTTGACCTCTGTACCTTGCAATACAATTCCAGCTTGAAAGGTCTCGATAATATGGTAAAGATGGCGGGCCTTGCGATTGGTGGCCACGGTTTTGATGTTACCATCATATTTTGGGGATTTCGGTTTATTCATGATCTATTGTTCCATCCCTGTGCATTAGATTATAAGACATTTGGATATTTGGGATTGAGCAACGCTCTCTTTATTTATCCCGCTCAATATATATATGTTTACTCATTGTAAGAGGTATTTCTATTCTAAAAACGGTAATAAAAGCATATTATACTCATGATGTGCTTCTTGACGAATTGAAGCACTGCGTCCAACATGAATCTTATTTTTCCACACAAATCAATCGATTGTATCGCAGCATGAAGCACAAAGGATAACAGAAAAACATGATTGATCAAATCATTGAAAAAATCGAGAAAAGAGACGCCACTTTAGGTGTGATCGGCTTGGGTTATGTCGGTCTACCGATTGTTTTGGAAACAACCCAATCTGGTTTTAAAACGATCGGTTTTGATATAGACACTCAAAAAGTGGATCAGCTAAGCCAGGGGAAATCATATATTCACCATATCCCCTCTGAATTGATTCAGGGTTTACAAAAAGGTGGTTTATTCGAGGCCACCCATGATTATTCACGGTTGGTTGAGGTTGATGCTATTATTATATGTGTTCCCACACCGTTGGATGAATTTCGGGAACCTGACTTATCGGCCGTTGATGCGACCGCCAAGGCCATTGCCGAGACATTGCGCCCTGGACAATTGGTTGTATTAGAAAGCACCACCTATCCGGGAACCACCGAAGAACGTATTCGGCCACGATTGGAGAAGAAGGGATTGAAGGTGGGTGAGGATTTCTTTTTGGCTTATTCACCTGAGCGTGAAGATCCAGGACGTAAGGATTTCAGCACCCGTACCATTCCAAAAGTGTTCGGAGGTACTACGCCAGCCTGTCTGCAAGTGGGAGTTGCCTTATATAAATGTTTGTTCGATAACGTGGTTACTGTCTCCTCAACGCAGGCATCAGAATTGACAAAATTATTGGAAAACATCTACCGCGCTGTTAATATCGCGCTGGTCAATGAATTGAAGATGTTATGCGATCGGATGAATCTTGATGTATGGGAAGTGATTGATGCAGCGGCGACAAAGCCATTTGGTTATCAGGCTTTTTATCCCGGGCCGGGCTTGGGTGGCCATTGTATCCCCATCGATCCCTTTTATTTAACCTGGAAAGCGAGAGAACATGATTTTTCCACCCGTTTTATTGAATTGGCGGGTGAAGTCAATACAGGCATGCCCCGTTTTGTCACTATGAAAGTGGTGGAAACCATTTCCTCTTTGGGAAAAGCCATTAAAGGTGCCAAAATCCTGGTTTTGGGGGTAGCGTATAAAAAAAATGTAGACGATGTGCGTGAATCACCGGCGCTTAAAGTGGTTGAATTGCTACGGGATTGGGAGATGGTTGTCAATTATCATGATCCCTATATTCCCGTCTATCCAAAAACAAGAAGAGGTGATCTTGGGCTTTCATCACTACCTCTAACTGAAGAGGTTATTAAAGAACACGATGCGGTTCTTATTTTAACCGATCACAGCAATATAGATTATCAATGGGTGGTTGATCTTGCTGATGTGGTTATTGATTCGCGTAATGCCACCAAAAATGTCCAACGAAACCGTGACCGAATTGTCAAAGCATAAGAATGAATAATGTCTTACCAACCCGATGATGCCATTGACAAAGATCTTAAGAAATATTATCAATCCAGCGAGCGCTATCGTGATGACTTACTGACTCATGATGAAGGCTTTCTGGAACCCTATATCTGTCTGGTCCGCCGTTATGTACAGAATGAATCACAAATATTGGATATTGGTTGTGGCACGGCATTATCAACTCGCTTATTGTCTCAATCTGGTTATCATGCAATCGGCTTGGATTTATCGCCTTTTTTTCTGGCAGAAGAGAAAAAACATTCGCCTGATTCACAACTAGTGGCAGGTGATGCCTTGAAACTGCCATTTCCGGATGAAACATTTGATGCGGTTGCAGCATTTGAGTTTATTGAGCATGTTCCCAATGTGCCTGCATGCCTGGATGAAATCGTGCGGGTATTAAAAGTACGCGGCCATGTTATTTTTCATTCCCCCAATTTGCTTTCGCCCTATTTACCGGCGTTTGATATACTAAGAATGATGCTGGGAGGACAGGGCAGGCCGGTCTTTGCCGAAACCAGGGGGCAGGCATGGCAATGGTTAAAGTACAATCTTAGGCATTCCCTGAAAAAACGATTTTCTTGGCAGCCTGATTTTATGTATCGCCAACCGGATTTAAGCGAAAACCGGATCGGAGGTGATGCGGATAGTGTTTATTTAGCCAATCAAATGGATTTGTCACGTTACTTGTATAATAAAGGCTTTGCGATCGATCAATTGGGCCACGCCATGAGTTTAAAGAATAAATTCCTTGTCGCCCTGACACCAAATTTCGCTCCCTATATGGGGGTGGTGGCGCATAAACGCTCGATTGCATCTCAAAAATGAGTAAAGGTATGTTTGACCAATGGCGACCCTCGAAGCGTTGAATTTGCATAAAACCTATGGTTCCAAAACGGTGGTTTCCAGTGTTAGTTTGGAAATGTCCCGTAATGAAATTGTCGGGCTGTTGGGCCCGAATGGGGCTGGAAAGACCACTACATTTGGTATGATCATGGGGATCGTCAAACCAGATGAAGGTAACATTTTAATCGATGGTGTGGATATCACTGAAAAGCCTTTATCTCAGCGTGCACGTCGAGGAGTTGGTTATTTGTCGCAGGAGCCTTCAATCTTCCGGAAATTGACGGTTCAGCAAAATATTATGGTAGTGCTGGAAAACATGCCCATGGCATCTGCTGAACGGTTGATGCGATGCAACCAATTGCTTAAAGAAGCCGAATTGATTCACCTTAGCGAACAGAAAGCCGATACACTTTCTGGCGGTGAAAAACGCCGATTGGAAATCTGGCGTGCCTTGGCGGCGCGTCCCAGGATTTTATTGCTGGATGAACCTTTTTCTGGCGTTGATCCTATCGCCGTAGCTGAATTACAGGATATTATCCTCAAATTAAAAAAGCGGCGCATTGGAGTGTTGATTACTGATCACAGCGTGCGGGAAACACTCGAAGTCACTGATCGTGCCTACATTATGAACAAAGGCATTATCCTCACCCAGGGGAAAACCAGCGATTTGATTCACGATCAAGCCGTTCGCGAAGCCTATTTGGGTGATAAATTTTATTTCCGCGAAAATCCTGAAGAATAGTCATTTATTGACTCCTTCAATATAAATCTTTCCTAACCCCTGATTTTTTCTTCATTTTTCCTTATAGTTTTGTGAATGAATTTATTTCAAGAAAAGGGAGATAATAATGATTCTAAGAATTATTGGATTTGTACTCATAACCATTGTTTTTCAAATATCGCCATTCATCTCAGCCAGTGCCCCTGGCAATGTTGATTTACCTCGATATCCATCCATCAGTCCTGATGGGGATGAAATCATATTTTCCTGGCGTGGTGATTTGTGGAAAGTGGCCGCATCGGGTGGGAAAGCCATTCACCTGACCAATCATCCTGAAGATGATTTACGTTCGACTTGGAGCCAGGATGGTGAATTTGTTGCTTTTAATTCCACACGAGATGGTCATTTGAACCTTTATATAATGAATCCGGATGGAACTCATATACGCCAGATCAGTGAGATTGACCGTGGGTGTGATTTGGTGGGATTTGGAACGGATAGCGATGGAGAATCCGTGTTGTCCTTCGCGGCCTCGCTGGAAGGGGATTTATATCGCTCACCACGGCCTTATATGATATCGACCAATGGTGGTGATATTCTACGCATCCACGACGCATTTGGAGATCATCCCGCCATCAGCCCGAATGGGGAAAAGGTTTTATTTGCACGAGGAGGAGCCAGTTGGAACCGGCGGCATTACAAAGGGGCCGATTCTAGAGATATTTGGCTTTTTAACCGCGAGGATGAATCCTTCAAACAACTGACAACATGGGAAGGAAACGATGGCAAAGCCAAATGGGGTGACGATCAAACAATCTATTTTCTATCTGACCGCCAATTGGAATGTGTGAATTTATATCGTTTGAACTTGAATGAAGATGATCCAACACCTGTTCGTCTAACCGGTTATCGGGATAAGGATATCCATGATTTTGATTTATCCGCCGATGGAAAAACCGCGGTATTTCTTGTGTGGGATACGCTCTATACCCTCAAATTGGATGCCTCACGTGAAGGGCCTATCCCCCTCACCATCCAGGCCGCCGAAGACGATGAAGATAATTACGAGATCAAATCGATTGACCGGGAAGTAAGTGAAGCAACGCTTAGCCCGGATGGAAAGGTGATGGCGTATATCGCGTATGGTGAGGTCTATGTACGATCCGTTGAAGACAAAAGCCCAACCCAACGCGTAACTCATTCACATGCTCATGAAAAGCATATCGCCTGGGCACCGGATGGCCTGAAACTCTATTTCGTCAGTGACCGTGATGGAAGCGACTCCATTTACTCGGCAACCGTCGCCCTGACTCGAAGCGATGTGAAAGCGCAATTTGATACTGAATTGCTATCAAGTGAAGAAAAAGAAAGTTCAGAAGAAGAAAAACCAAAAGATGGAGAAGAGTCTGCTGAAGATGAGGAAGATGAAATAGAAGAGGGTGATAAGAAAAAAGAAGACGAAGAAAAAGAGGGGGATAAGAAGAAAGAGAAAGAATTACCAAAAGATCTCGATCCTGCACGTTGGCAGGACGCTATCCAGTTTGGTATCCAACCGGTTGTTGTCGAGAAGACCAATGATCGCGAAATTCGTTTTTCATTGGATGGAAAATACTTATCTTTCCGCCGTGGACGCGGGGATTTAATGCTGCTCAATCTTGATACCCAGGAAGTGCGAAAATTAGTGAGTGGTTGGGATACGAGCATCGATTGGCGGTGGAGTCCGGATAGCAGCATGATTGCCTATCATCAAAACGATATCAATTTCAATACCGACATATGGATCATTCCCGTGGAGCGAGAAGGCCAAGCGGTTAACATCAGTCAGCATCCTAATAATGATTATGGCCCACGCTGGTCAGCGGATGGTAAAATCTTGAGTTTCATTTCTGAGCGGATTAACAATGAATTTGATGTTTGGATGGTTTATTTGGATAAAACCTTGGAAACCTTAACACCAAAGGAACTGGATGAATATTACAAAAAAGCAGCGGAACAAGCCAAAAAACGCAAACCATTAAAGATCGAACAACCGAAGAGTGATGATGAAGAAGATAAAGAAATCAAAGATGAGAGCAAGGAGGACAAAACAAGTACCTTTGAGAAACTCGATCTGGAGGATGCCTTTTTAAGATTGAAACGGATTACCCGGTTGGAAGGCGGCGAGTATAACAATGAAATGACACCAGCAGGTGACCGTCTTATCTTTACCGGTCAATCAGGTGAAAGTGGTTTGTATGCCATTAAATGGGATGGATCAGATTTAAAGCGACTTACCAATCCTGTTTCCGTTCAACATTTAACCTTGTCCGGCGATAAGATTGTCTTTCTTGATAATCAGCAGGGAGGAACCATTGATGTAAGTAGTGGAAAACGAGAAACAATCAGTATCGATGATGAAATCCACATCGATTTACAAAAACAGAACCGCCAAAAATTTCTTGAAGCAGCGCGTATTTTAGGCGAACGCTATTATCATCCCACCATGAATGGCGTCGATTGGGAGGCACTCACTCAGCGCTATTTAACCTTGGCGGAACAAACTCGTACAGCGAATGAATTCAACTATGTCGCCAATCGGCTGTTGGGTGAATTAAACGGTTCGCACCTTGGCATCTATGCACGGGGTAGGGGAAATCCAAACGCCCAATCCATGGGACGCTTGGGGACCGAACATAAAAGAGTGGAAAATGGTTTTAAAGTAACGGATATCGTTCCCGAAAGCCCCGCTGCGGTTGGACCGATGGCTCTCCAAAAGGGCGATGTCATTACAGCGATTGATTCAAAATCATTTGGTTCCGCCGACACTATTGAATCCATGCTGGAAGGGAAAATTGGTAAGGAAGTCTTGTTAACCATTCAGCGAACCAATGAAAAAGATGAACCAAAAACTATACAGGTTTTGATTACCCCGATCAGCTGGGGAAATGAAAGCAACTTGAAATACAAAGCATGGCGTTTGAATAAGGCGAAATTGGTGGATGAATGGTCGGATGGCGCTTTAGGTTATATTCATATCCGAGCGATGAATCAATCATCACTGGATGTTTATGAACGTGATCTCTACGCAGCCGCGCATGGTAAAAAAGGTCTAATTATCGATGTGCGAAACAACGGGGGTGGATGGACAACCGACCGGGTATTGGCTTCCATTATGGCGGAACGCCATGCCTACACCATTCCTCGCGGCGCTGATCCTGATATCAAAACCGGTTACCCGCAGGATCGTTTGTTTATCCAACGCTATACGCTACCCATCAATATGTTGTGCAATGAAAAGAGCTTTTCCAATGCGGAAATCGTATCCCATGCGTTTAAAACACTTGAACGGGGCACTTTGGTGGGACAGGAAACCAATGGATCAGTAATCAGTACTGGTGGCACCTCACTCATTGATGGAACGTATATGCGCTTACCGTTCCGTGGTTGGTATGTGCTGGATGATACGGACATGGAAGAACAGGGCGCTATACCTCATCTCATCGTACCTCAGACACCAGAAGCGGAATCACTGAATAAAGATGAACAATTGAAAGCGGCGATTGATGATCTTTTAAAGCGAATTGACTAATATATACCATTACTATTGGAGGATATTCAAAAATGAAAATCAATAAAACCACAATGACATTGAGTTTAAGTCTCATTCTATGTTTAGGAATGACGGTAAATGCAAACGATAAACAAGAACCTATTCGCTTGGGTATGGTGGGATTGGATACGTCCCATGTAATCAGTTATACTCGCATTTTGAATGATTCCAACCATAAGGATCATGTACCCGGCACCAAAGTGGTTGTGGGATATAAAGGTGGAAGTCCCGACATTCCATCAAGCGCCAACCGGGTGGATAAGTTCACTCAACAGTTACAAGATGATTTCGGGGTTGAAATTGTTGATTCAGTGGCTGAATTATGCAAAAAAGTTGACGGCGTATTAATCGAAAGCGTCGATGGGCGGCCTCATCTCGAATATGCCAAAATAGTCATTGATGCTGGATTGCCATTTTTTATAGACAAACCCATTGCTGGGAGTTTTGAGGATGTTTTAAAGATCGCTCAACGAGCAAAAGAGGCAGGGGTGCCCTGGTTTGGTGGCTCCAGCTTGCGTTGGTGGGATGGTTTTCAAGAGGCCATCGATCCCGATAATGTGGGCGAGGTATTAGGGTGTGATAGTTTTTCACCCTGTTCTTATGAGCCTCATCATCCTGATTTATTCTGGTATGGCGTCCACGGGATAAATCCATTGTTCGGCGCAATGGGTAAAGGTTGCAAATCGGTTACCCGCGTGCAGACGGATGATTTTGACCTGGTGGTTGGTGTTTGGGATGACGGACGAATTGGCACCTTTAGGGGAACGCGCAAAGGCCCCCATCATTATGGTGCACGCATTCATGGTTCAAAAAAGACCGTCTCCGTTTCCGGCCATAGTTATGCTGGATTGATTAAGCAATTGGTGAAATTTTTCAAAACCAAACAATCTCCCATGGATCCTGAAGAAATCGTGGAAATGTACGCCTTTATGCAAGCTGCCGATGAAAGCAAACGCCTGGGAGGCAAAACCGTTCCCCTCCCCAAATTCAGTTTGGAATGAGTTTAAATATAAGTTCTATTCCCCTCCCAAGATTGGGAGGGGTAAGGGGAGGGTTGAAGAATAGCGACACTAATGAAGTAATTCGTAAGTTGGGAGGTATAGCCAATCAACCCCCTCTGTATCTCCCCCAATCTTGGGGGAGAAGTGGATAGCCAATAACGAAGGGGAATTCCAAGAGGGTTTAGAATCGCTAAAATGGTATAGCAACCATTCTCCTCTCAAGCCTGGGAGGGGTTAGAGGAGGGTTGAAGGATTCGCACACAATTATTTCATTGGGCGAGGAATAGATACCCTAAAGGTTTTTGGTGATTTCATCATGAATACGCTCAGAGAGAACCTTATCACCTAAAAGCCCAACACGAATTCGCAATTCGCTTGAAATGCGCGAAAGGCTTTTCATATTAATGTAAATATCTTTGTCATTGGAACCCGTCGCCTTGATGCGTGCTGTCAAGGCGTCTTTGTCTTTATTGGTGACGTTCAATTCAAGTGAATCCATCGCCTGAAGCGAGGCTTTCCACAAACGGTCAAGCGAGGCTTTTTCAGTAGTGCGCAGTTCTCCATTAATGTAGGCATACGTGCCTGCACCTGCTGCGGCTCCGCCTGCAAGGATGGCTCCCGCACAACCTGTAAGGTTAAGGGTGAATATGAATAAACCTATCATATATACGAACGTGTTACGCATGGTTATTATCCTTTTTATTCAATCATTTCTATTGGGTTTTCAAATATTAACCTGTGAGATTATACTGCATAATCATTATTCTAAAGAATGATATGGTAGAGCTGGTTTAAAGAGACTCTCTTAAAACCAGTTCTAGACATTTAACGAATTGAATGTGGAAAAACAACGATGGTTGAATATCAAGAACCTTATGTGTTATCGATTGATGTAGGCACCTCCTCTGTACGCAGCAAAGTCTACGATGGGAATGGCAATGATGTAAAAGGAATCGGCGATCAGATTGGCTATAGCATGACCCACACCGCTGAGGGTGGTGATTACATTGAAGCCGATCAACTTCTGGAGATGATTTTTCAGGTAATTGATAAGGCCGAAGCGGATGCGAAGAAAGCAAACTGTCCAATCTCAGGAGTGGGATGCTGCACCTTTTGGCACAACGTGATGGGCATTGATGGAGAGGGAAAACCTTGTACACCCCTTTTAAGTTGGAGTGATACGCGGCCTGAACGTCTCCTGCCAAAATTATGCAGCGAATTGGATCCTACTGACTACACGCTACGCACCGGATGCCCCATGCATTCCAGTTATCTGCCAGCCAAAATCACCTGGATGAAGTGGGCGATGCCCGAAATATTTGGCCGGGTACGTTATTGGATGTCCATCGGAGAATATCTCTATTATCGATTGTTTGGTGAACGGCGATGTTCCTATTCCATGGCATCCGGTTCGGGACTACTTAACTCAGCAGCCTGTGAATGGGATGAAAAAACCATCAAGGCTATTCCAACATTAGAGGAACACTTATCGATTCTATGTGATGCCAATGAACGCTTTGTTGATTTAAGAAATGAATTTAAAAACAGATGGCCTGGGCTTAACGATGCAGTTTGGTTCCCCGCTTTGGGCGATGGCGCATGCAGCAATTTAGGGTGTGGCTGCTCCTCACCAGACCGTTTTGGTTTGATGGTAGGAACCTCTGGGGCCATGCGCGTTATTTGGCGGGGAACGTATCGTGAGCCGCCAGTTGGTTTGTGGTGTTACCGTATTGACAGTACGAGGCCCATACAGGGTGGAGCACTCAGTAATGGTGGTAATCTCTATGAGTGGATGAAAAACACACTGAAATTTAAGGCCGATAAGATATTAGACAAGGAACTTATGGAAAAAAAAGCGGATGGTCATGGATTGACGATTCTACCTTTTTTGGCAGGCCAACGCAGCCCAAGGTGGAATCCGAACAGCCGGGCAACCATTCATGGATTACGTCTATCAACCCAACCCATTGATATTGTGCAGGCAGGTTTGGAAGCGATTGCCTTTCGCTTTAAAATGATCCATGACCTTTTATTGCCTCATTTTCACCAGGATCATATCATGGTGGCAACGGGCGGCGGACTTTTAAACTCACATGCCTGGATTCAAATCATGGCCGATGTGATGGGGCGTTCAGTACAAATTTCAAAGGTTAGCCAGGCGTCATGCCGGGGGGCAGCGTTGATGGCATTGGAATCGCTAGGAACAATTGATGATATTGGGAAAGTTGAACCCCATTTTGGTGACTTGTATGAACCACGCAAGGATGCGCATTTCCTTTATCAAACCGCTTTAAAACGTCATGTGGATTACGAAATGCATATGCAATCCATTTCGTTGGAATAATACAATAAAAAATTTAATATAAAAAAGGAGAGCAAGGCATGAGTCAGCAGTTTGGAGTGATTGGATTGGCGGTGATGGGTGAAAACATCGCGCTAAACATTGAACGGAATGGATTTCCAGTTTCGGTTTATAACCGTACTATGGCGAAAACCAAAGCATTTATAGAAGGCAGAGCCTTTGGATTGAATTTTGTCGGTGCTTATACTCTGGAAGAATTTGTAAAGTCGCTTGGACGCCCCCGGAAAATATTGATCATGGTCAAAGCGGGACCTGCCGTGGATGCTGTTATAGATGAAATTACTCCTTTATTGGACGATGGCGATATTTTGATTGATGGCGGCAACTCCTACTATATCGATACGGAACGGCGTATCAAGCGGTTCGAGGGAACAAGCATTCGTTATTTAGGCATGGGCATCAGCGGTGGTGAAGAAGGTGCCTTGTGGGGACCAAGCATTATGCCCGGCGGCGATCGTGAAGCCTATGAGGCATTGGAGCCAATACTGAAGAAAATCAGTGCCCAAACCGATACCGGTCCCTGTGTGGATTATATGGGTGCCAGAAGCGCCGGGCATTTTGTTAAAATGTGTCACAACGGGATTGAATATGGTGATATGCAATTAATCGCTGAATCCTATGATCTCCTGCGTAATGTTTTAAAACTCCCGCCCTCAGAAATAGGAACCATTTTCAACCGGTGGAACGATGGTGAACTGCAATCGTTTTTAATTGAGATTACCTCAAAGATCGTAAATTTCCCTGATGACCAGGGCAGCGATGATGTGTTGATCGATCGTATCCTAGACAGCGCCGGCCAAAAGGGAACTGGAAGATGGACTTCACAAACTGCCATTGAGTTAGGTGTCCCGGTGCCTACAATTACCGCCTCCGTTGATGCACGAATGCTCTCATCCATTAAAGAGGAACGCGTCAAAGCTTCAAACGTTTATGCGGAACCTCACATCCCCGGGATTCAGGACAAATCGCAAGCGGTTGAGCATATCCGCGCCGCTTTATATGCCTCAAAGATTTGTTCCTATGCGCAGGGATTTGCCATGCTTCGCGCTGCATCAGACGAGTTTGATTATGGCTTAAACTATGGTGACATTGCCCGTATTTGGAAGGGTGGCTGTATTATCCGAGCGGTCTTTTTGGATTGGATACGGGAAGCGTTTGATAAAGAGCCTGGATTAACCAACCTGTTAATGGCTCCCTCATTTAAAGAAGATATCACCAGGCGTGTTGACAGTTGGCGCTGGACTGTAGCGACTGCCATAAACAGCGGTATTGCTATTCCCGCAATGAGTGCTTCGTTAGCCTATTTTGACAGTTACCGACGTGAACGCCTACCCGCAAATCTTATTCAAGGCCAGCGTGATTTATTCGGTGCCCATACCTATCAGCGCATCGATAAAGAGGGTGTTTTCCACACGCAATGGACCTCATGAACTCCTGTATTCGTAGATCCACCAATGCGCACAAAAAAACCGGGGTTGACACATAGGTCAACCCCTACTTTTGTAGGGGCGAACCTATGTGTTCGCCCAATGTTTTCGCCCGGTGTTGTGGTGCAGTAATCCCAGCTATTGTTTGGTCTCGTATCGCCTTCAAATAAAAATATCTTTTACAGAAATTGACCATCCTGGAACAATATCTCCCCCATCCAACGTATCGTTTTCAGTAAGTTTAACGATATCGGCTAAAGAACGAAATACGGTCACGATGTGTTTGTCTGGATTAACCACAACTACCATTCTGGTTCCAGCTAGAAGCCAATCCGATACTTTAGTTTCAACATGTGTATAGGGATCATTCGGAGAAATAACCTCGACTGCCAAATCAGGCGCTCCTGGCCAATAGCCTTTGTTGTCAACAACCTTTTGTACACGTTCACGATTGATAAAGGCAATATCTGGTGCACGTACCGTATCGGGATTAGATGAAAGTTTAAATCCAGTCTCAGCCGCATAAACCGTGCCTAAGTTATGTTTCCTGACATACTGATCGAGGGGTGTGGTAATGTTGATAATAATTCTTCCATGTTGATGGCCAGCCGGTACCATTCTTATGAGTTCTCCATTAATCAGTTCATATCGGAAACCATCGTCCGGCATTCGAAGAAGTTCATCCGCTGTTACTGCTTGTGTTTTTGTTGTCATAATATCACCCTGCAGACGAATTTCTTGGTTATCGCCTATATTATAATCGTTGCGTGTTAAAAAAATAATCACCTACAATCAATTCATATTGTAGAACTTTCTTTAATAAAAAAGAGAGAGGTGGATAAATACCTCTCTCTTTAATTGAAAATATGAATAATCTGCTGCTTAGAAACTATAAATAAATGCCAGTTGGAAACGAACACTATCCTCGCTGCCTTGGCCTTTATAGTGTGTTTCCCAATACGATGTCTCAAAAGCGGTAATCATCGCATCGTTGAGTTTATAAAATACATTGGCAAAGGTGTTATAGTTTTGTGAGCGGCCGCCGGCAAGCAAGTCGTCACTAAAGGGTGAATCAATACCCGCACCAACGTTAAATGTGGCATTATCCCATGGTCCGATGGAAAAGGCTCCCCATCCACCGAAAGAGCGAATACTTTCTGCCTGCGGAATCACTGGATCATAGATTACACCTTGTCCGATCCCTCCGAAAAAGTCATCCAAATTTTCGCCATAAAAAGCTTCGCCTTTGAAGCGGAGTTTTTCAAGCAGCATAATGGTCAAATCCAGGTTTCCTGACCAGGTATCCACATCCAGGCTATCATCGAACGGTGATGTATCGATTTCATCCTGTCCCCAATGGCCTGACAGACCGACGGTGGAGATTTTGTTTGGAAACGTATAAGCGATACGGCCTTGTACCGAGGGAATTCCACTGGCTTCGCCGGTATCACCTGGGTTATTAAAACCAAAATTATCCCCGACATTGCGGGCAATAGCCGATTGGACTTCAACTTCAGAACCAGAACCCAAATCGAAACCTTTGGTTAAACGAATTTGTGGATGACGGTAACCGATATTCCCGGATTGCCAACCCACTGTAAAATTAACTGTCGGTGGAACGAGGGGAGACATAACATCCCAGGTTTGACCAGCAAGAAGGCTGATATCAGGTTCAGGCCAGTTTAAATTCATGAAGGCATGGCGCATTCTGAAATTCGGCTTATTTTCAACTCCTCCACCTCCATACAGGTCAAATTCAACCTGGCCTGTGGCAATGGCATTCATGATTTCAGGAGTATGAAATTTTAGTCCCAAGCGGGTTTGATTGGCGGTCATATTGAACTGATCATCGCTGGTATTGGTTTGATCGACGCGCAAGGCAAAATTGCCTGGCAAGATTTGGTTCGTATCATAACTGGCGTCTAATTTGACATACCCGTATAAATCCGCACCCCAATTGGATTTAATTTCTTTTTTGGTGGATTCAACCACTGCCGATTCAACCAGATCAACCTTTTCCTGTTGTTTCGTGGTTGTATCCTCCTGCTTTTCCAAGCGATTTCTGAGTTCTTGATTCTGTGTCTCCAAATCATTGAGACGTTTTTGCATCTCATCAATTTGCTTTTGCATTTTTTGGAGGAGTTCGCTTTCGGATTGAGCATAACCTATATTGGCTATTAACAATAATCCAACAACATAAACTAACCATCCCTTTTTTCTCTTGATGAAATTCCTTATGCGTTTCACAATGATAGCACCTTTCAAAAGTTGTAGTATAGGAACAAGCATTTATGTGAATGGTGTCTCCACCATTGATGCTTATTCTCTCATGCCAGTTTACCATCCGTCAACCTTAAAAAGCATTTTCGACAACGAAAAAGGACTTTTTTGAAAAATTTGAGTGAAATTTAAAAAATTGTTATTCCAGGTTGACAGTATTAATTTGGCTATGAGATAATAAAAATCATTAAGTCAATCTCTTGAAAGTGAGTTTTTCTCATAAAAAATAAAAGGCTTGGGGAACGTGTACATTATGACAAAAACATTTAAGTTCTTATCTGCATTGACCGCTGGATTTATTTTATTGATAGGGTGTTCAACAACATCGGATAATATGGCCTCCCATCCTGAAATGAATGTGGATCATCCCAATTTTGAAAATCTTTGCTCAAGATGCCATACCTTGGATCGAGTCCACATGGCACATCAAGCTTTAAGCCAAACCGAAATGAAAGCCATTGTTGAACGAATGGCGAAAAAACCCGGATCTGGGATTGAATTCAGTGATATTGACGCGATCGTAAAAGGGATTAATTGATCGTTTAGAGATATACCAAAATATAATACTCAAACCCAATTCCAAGTGCCAATGCCACAATCGCCACTGCTTTGTGGTAAAGGGATATTGTGCGTATATAAACCACACTGGTGCCTGCTATCCAATCATGCAATCCGGATTTGTTTCGGTTAAAGGCCACCATAATAAATCCCATTCCAAAGAAAAAAATACTCGCGATATAACCTGCAGTTCTCGCCAATGCCCGCAAAAATCCAAATGGTTGACCTCGTACGGTCACCATTTTGATACAGAAGATGTATTTTCCCGGCGTGGTATTCGCCAATGCCTGCCAAATAAAAAAATAGAGGAACATCATGGAATACATACAGATGAGTACGACAATATTAAAGGTGTAATCATCCAACACATTAAAATCAAAAATATTCAGCTTCCATAAAACTCGGTCGGCAGATGTCATCACCGCCCAATGAATAATCACACACAGCAAATAATCGATAACAAACGCACCCGATCGCACCCAAAATCCAACCAGTGGATATTCATGAAAATCCTTTAGCTGTCTCTCAAAATGTATTTCGGCATTGGCATCCGGATTTTCGGTTGTTGAATTAAACTCATCATCCATTGCTTCTTTAAATCACCTCATTATCAATAGTGTGTTTTAGGCTCATTATTCAACCGGGAAGGCTGATAATCTTACTTTCTACCCCTGAGTTTTATATCCAAAAACGTGCTAAAATCGAGCCATTTATCTTTGAGTAATTAATCAAACGTGTCGAATATGGAGGATACCATGAAAAGAGAATGGTTTACACTTCTTGCAGGCAATGAAACGAGAAAGTTTCGGAAACTCGAATTTGTTTCAAATCAAAATAGTGTGATTGGGTTTGCGGGAAATAGACTGTTCGTATGGGATATTTCCAACCTCACAGCAAGTGTACCCGGTTCTGTCAAATTTGAATGAGTGAGAATAAAAAATAGCATAACGACTTTCCCAGCGAAAGGAATACGCGTTCTTCCTGCTGGGATTTGTGCCAGTGGGAGGTATGTGAAATTAATAAGCAAATTCAACATAATTGTTTCATTTATTGTTCTTTGCCGGGTTCCAAGGGTAGAATGTCGTTTATTCTACCCTTGATAGCCCTATTACTAAAATAGTGTTACGATTGATTTTGTTGCTCATTGCCTACCATGTTTTACTGAGAACAGTGGATTGAGATACACGAAAGGTGGTTATCAAGGGTAAATAAAAACGCTTTACCCTTGGCACACGGCATAGGCACCAATGTTTATATTCACAGAAACATTTCGTGCAACAAAAAAAAGGGGCAGGCTCAATTGAGCCTGCCCCTTTTGCATAAAATTACTATAATTTGAGTTTACCCATTTAATGATCCCGTTTCTTGCTGATCGCATGGGTGGAATAACCGTAGAACTTCTCCGCACATTCCATAATGGTTTCAGACAGGGTCGGATGGGGGTGGACAACCTGAGCCAGGTCCAGCGCTGTGGCGCCCATCTCAATCGCAATGGCGCCTTCGCTGATCATTTCACCCGCTCCGGCTCCCACGATGCCAACGCCCAGTATTCGTTCGGTTTCCGGTTCAATAACGAGTTTTGTCATCCCGTCGGTTCGATCAAAACTAAGCGCACGGCCCGAGGCGGTCCAGGGGAACTTGGCCACTTCCACCTCAATATTGTTCTTCTTGGCTTCCTCTTCCGTAAGGCCACACCAGGCCAATTCCGGGTCGGTAAAGACAACCGCGGGAACGATAATGTTATCAAATTCATTATGATCCCCGGTAATCACATCAACCGCGACGCGCGCCTCTCGCGCAGCCTTATGAGCCAATAGCGCTCCACCGACCACATCGCCAACGGCGTATATTTTGGGATCATCAGTCTGCATCATTTTATTGACTTTGATGAAACCTTTTTGATCGACATCAACTTTGGTATTTTTAAGACCTAAATCCTCACAGTTGGGAGAGCGGCCAACACAAACCAATACCCGGTCATACAATTCCTCTACGGGGTCACTACCTTCGGTTTGCATGTTGACCTTAATCTTTTTACCGCTGGTCGCCATACTGGTCACTTTGGTTTGAAGACGCACCTCTTTGAAGGATTTCTTGGCGTAATTATGAACATATTTCACCATATCACGGTCCGCCCCGGCCAGAATAGTATCCAACGCTTCCACCAAAACGATCTTGCTGCCCAGGGTTTTATAAACCACACCCAGCTCCATGCCGATATAACCACCACCGATGATCAGCAGGTCTTCGGGGATCTCTTCCACTTCCAACCCCTGATCCGAGGTCATAATGCGCTTGTTCCCCAAATCAAAAACCGCCGGCAGGGCGGGAACCGAACCCACTGCAATGATGGCTTGTTCGTATTTAATGAATTTCTGACCTTCGCTGGTTTCAACCCGCAGGGTGTTGCTGTCTTCAAAATGCCCGCGCCCCTTCATCACCTCGACTTTGCGTGCTTTTGCTAGATTAACTACCCCATCCGAAAGTTTATCCAGGATGGAATTTTTCCAGGATCGCATCTGATTCAAATCGATTTTCGGTTCGCTAAATGTAACCCCGCGGAAAGAGGAATCTTTGGCTTCTTCAATCAATTTGGCCGCGTGTAGATAGGCTTTTGAAGGGATACACCCACGGTTCAGACAAACACCGCCCAGACGGTTGTCTTTATCAACCATTATCACTTTCTTGCCTTTATCAGCAGCGTAAAAAGCCGCCGCGTACCCTCCGGGTCCAGCTCCGAGAACGACAATTTCTGTTTGGATTGCTTCCATTCGTCTCTTCCTTAAGTCTATTTTGAATTGTTTACAGTTTCACTTGATCTTTGGGAAAGGATTCAAATCCCGCCACCACTTCGGTTATAAAACGAGCGCCATCCGCTCCATCGATGACCCGATGGTCATACGAGACACATAGAGGCAGGATGGTGCGCGGTTCTATCTTTCCATCCACTACTGTGGGACGGTTCACACCCCGGCCCATTCCTAAAATAGCGACGTTGGGTTTATTGACAATCGGGGTAAAATGGGTGCCACCAATTCCACCGAGGTTGGAAATGGTGAAGCTGCTTCCCTTCATTTCCTCGTTGGTCAGTTTCCGATTGCGTGCCTTTTCGGCAATTTCACCCAATTCTTTGGATATATCGAACAGGCTTTTCTTTTCCACATTTTGAATCACCGGCACCAGCAGCCCGGCTTCGGTATCCACGGCGATGCCAATATGGTGATACTCTTTATATACCACTTCCTCATTGGCTTCTTCCAAACTGGCATTGAAAATGGGGAACTTTTTCAAAGCGTTAGTGACCACTTTGACGGCGAAGGCGGTTAAGGTCAAATTTGCCCCCTTCTCTTTATACACCTCTTTGAATTCCTTGCGTAATGTCATCAAAGGAGAAATATCGGCCTCATCAAATTGATAAACATGAGGAATGGTTGACCATGATTCATGCATGCGCCGCCCAATGGTTTTGCGAATGGATGAATAGGGCTGTTTATTAACCGGTCCCCATTGTGAAAAATCAATTGATTGGGGGGGCGGTGACGAAGGTTGGGCCTGGCCACTTTCCATTTTACTGAAAGCGATCTCTTGCAGCCGCTGGATATACTTTTTGATATCATCCATAATAATGCGGCCACCGCGTTCAGAACCACGAATTTTGGTTAAATCCAGGCCTATATCCCGCGCCACTTTTCGCACGGTCGGCGAGGCTGGTGGAGGGAAACCGCTTTTGGATGTGTAAGTGTAATTCAATATGGGATCATTGACGGTCGGCACAGTGTATTCCTGATCGCTTTGAACCACCCGCCGTTGTGGTTCAGGGATCGGCTCCGGCTCTTTGGCCTTGGAAGGCTGAGGTTCTGGTTCCTCTTTACTTTCCCCGTCACCACCCAGGCTGATAATCACCTGTCCGGCCGTAACCGTATCGCCTTCTTTCACATGTATTTTTTGAACAACACCCGCGTCCGTCGAGGGAATGGGCGCAGTCGCTTTTTCATTCTCGATCTCGAGGATGGTTTGGTCTTTTTTAACCTGATCACCCTCACTTACCAATATGGATACAACGGTGCCCGAATCCGCTCCTTCGGCCAGTTGTGGTAAACGTATATCCACCATAAGGAATCCCCTTCTTTATTGTTTTTGAATTATTCGAATAACGGATAGGTTTTATTTGGGTCAATGTCCAGGTCTTTCATGGCTTGTGCGACACATTTTTTATCAACCTTACCTTTTTCCGCCAATTGGTAAAGCGTTGCGATCACCACCATCTCCGCATCGATCTCAAAAAAGCGGCGAAGATTCTCGCGGGTATCGCTGCGTCCAAAGCCATCGGTTCCGAGTGTCATCAATCCACCAGGCACCCAGGATGAAATCTGGTCGGCGACGATCTTCATATTATCCGAAACCGCCACAAATACACCCTTTTCATCCTGCAGAACGGTTTCGAGATACGATTTTTCCGGTTCGGATTCCGGATTCATCATGTTACGGCGTTGAGTTTTTAAGGCATCTGTCCTTAACAATTTATAGCTGGTTGCGCTCCAAACATCCACGGAAACATCGTATTTTTCGCCCAGGATTTCTTGGGCCTTCAGAGCTGCATTCATAAGGGGACCACTGCCAAATATATGAGCTTTGTGTTTCCCCTTATTGCCGGTGTTGAATTTATATAAGCCTTTCAAAATGCCATCTTCCACACCTTCTGGCATTTCAGGGTGTGGATAATTCTCGTTATATAAGGTGATGTAATAGAAAACATCCTCGCAGCGATGATACATTTGATCGAGGCCATTTTGAATAATCACCGCCAATTCATAAGCAAAGGCAGGATCATACGTGAGCAAAGATGGAATTGTGGTAGTTACCAAATGGCTGTGCCCATCCTGGTGCTGCAGACCTTCCCCATTCAGGGTTGTCCGGCCAGCCGTTCCACCTAATAGGAAGCCGCGCGCGCGGCTGTCACCAGCCAGCCAGAATAGATCGCCTACACGCTGGGGGCCGAACATCGAATAATAGATATAAAATGGAATCATATGAATCCCCAGGTTGGCGTATGCGGTCGCTGCTGCCACGAAAGACGATATGGCACCTGCTTCGGTAATGCCTTCTTCCAGAATCTGGCCGTCTTTGGCTTCCTGGTAATAAAGCAAACTTTCACTATCGACAGGCTCATACAACTGGCCTTTGGATGAATAAATTCCAATCTGGCGGAAAAGAGCATCCATCCCAAACGTACGGGCTTCATCCGGTATGATTGGCACGACTCGTTTGCCGATTTCTTTATTCCTCAATAATTTGGTTAAAATACGGACAAAGACCATCGTGGTCGATGCTTGTTGCTGATTTGTACCCTTCATAAACTCAGCAAACTCATCCATTTGTAGCACTTCGAGAGGTTTGGCCTTGTCTTCGCGTTTGGGTACAAATCCACCTAACTCCTTGCGGCGATTCAGCAAATATTGCATTTCCGGGCTGTCTTTTGGTGGGCGGTAGAAGGGGGTTTCGACCACTTCTTCATCCTTAATAGGGATGTTAAACCGTGAGCGAAATTCTCGCAGCTCTTTTTCGTTCAATTTCTTCTGTTGGTGGGTGATGTTTCGTCCTTCACCCGCTTCACCCAAGCCATAGCCCTTAACCGTTTTTGCCAGGATCACTGTGGGTTGGCCTTTATGCTCCACAGCCGCTTTATAGGCGGTGTAGACTTTTTTGGGATCATGGCCGCCGCGCATCAATTTGCGAATCTGCTCATCTGTAAGATGGTTGACCAACTCCAGCAATTCAGGGTATTTACCGAAGAAATGCTTGCGGGCGTAGCTGCCGGGTTCTACTGAGTACTTTTGGTAATCACCATCGACTGCTTCTTCCATGCGCTTGATCAAGAGGCCGGTAGTATCCTTTTTCAACAATTCGTCCCAATCCGAACCCCAGATGACTTTGATGACATGCCAACCCGCACCGCGGAAGAGGGATTCCAATTCTTGTATTATCTTGCCATTCCCGCGGACCGGTCCATCCAAGCGTTGGAGATTACAATTGACCACCCAAATGAGATTATCCAGCTCTTCACGGGCGGGCAGGGTTAATGAGCCTAATGTTTCAGGTTCATCCGATTCGCCATCCCCTACAAAACACCAGACTCGTGGTTCTTCTTTACTTTCCAGTAATCCTCGTGCTTTCATATAGCGCAAAAAGCGGGCGTGATAGATCGAAGTAATAGGCGCCAATCCCATCGAAACCGATGGAAACTGCCAAAAATCTGGCATTAAGTAAGGATGAGGGTAGGAGGATAATCCCCCGCCTTCAGCCAATTCCTGTCTGAAATTATGCAGATTCTGGGGAGTCAAGCGATATTCCATATAGGCGCGGGCATAATTCCCTGGGGAAGCATGGCCCTGAAAGTAGACCATATCTGCTGGGTGCTTATCGGTATCACCACCCCGGAAAAAGTGGTTGAAACCCACTTCATACAAGGTGGCCAATGAGGCATAGGTTGATATATGCCCGCCAAGCCCGGCATGTATCCGGTTTGCCTGGACCACCATGGCCATGGCGTTCCAGCGGATCAGGCTTTTAATTCGGCGCTCGGTTTCACGGTCGCCCGGATAGTCTGGTTCTTCCTCCGCGGGGATGGTATTCAAATAAGGAGTACTGACGGTGACCGGAACATCCAAACCTGACTCACGTAATCCACTGATAACTTCATTTAGCAGGGATTCGGCCCTATGAGGTTCTTCGTCTCGCAAGGCATGTTGAAGAATATAGCCTAATGAATCGAACCATTTTTGCTTTCCATTCACCGTGGTAACAGCGTCGCTTTGCATTGACTGATTTTGAGTATTCGCTGCATTTGAGTCTGCCACTATTTCACTCCCTTTTCTCTCGTTTTTGTTATTTTTATCCCTCCCAATCTTGGGCGGGGAATGGATTGCCTAAAACTGATCAGATTATAATTCCCTTTTTCTATTTACTGACGTGGCATTGGCCACTTGAATGTAAATCCCTTTATATGGTTGGCTTCACCTTCTTTTCAGCAACCATTATGGATATTATTTGGTCTTTTATTATACTCAATTCGCGGTAAAACCTATGTGTAGTGTGTATGTATCCGTGTTTGCTTGACGAATGATGCTGATGACATGATGGATTATTTGGACTATACCTATTCAGCCCCTTGTCACAACCTGGCATGCGATGAAGCATTGCTGTTGATGTGTGAATCGGGATACAGCCGCCAGATTCTGCGGTTTTGGGAGTCAAGCCAGTATTTTGTGGTGCTTGGCCATTCCAACCCTGTTTCAACCGAAGTGAATCTTCCTAACTGTAGATTGTATAACATTCCCGTATTTAGGCGAACCAGCGGCGGCGGCGCGGTTCTGCAAGGACCGGGATGTTTAAATTATTCCTTGATTTTGCGAATTGAAAAAGATGGACCGCTTGATTCGATCCGAAATTCCAATAAATATGTATTACATCGCCACCAACAGGCATTGCAAAGCTTGTTGAATGAACCGCTTAAGGTGTGTGGCATTTCGGATTTGGCACTGGGTGAACTTAAAGTTTCCGGCAATGCCCAACGCCGAAAAAAGCATTATATTTTGATCCACGGTACCTTTTTGTTAGAATTTGATCTGGATTTGGTTGAGAAAGTACTGCCTTTTCCCGCTCATCAACCTGAATACCGTAAAAACCGTCCCCATCGGCATTTTATTACCAACCTTCCCCTTTCCCCCGAGGTTGTCAAAGAGGCTTTAAAAGTTGTGTGGGGTGCGAGTGAAATGCTTGAAAACATCCCCAATGATTCGATTGAAGAATTGGTGGCAAGTAAATATACCAAAGATGAATGGAATTATAAGTTTTGAAATGTTAACCAAAATATAGATGAGGGTTTAAGGGATTTTGCAAGACACTCTATTAACAACCCTCCCAGGCTTGGAAGGGGAATGGAATACTGTATGACTTATCTTTAAATTTTAGAGGGTATTACATCAAATGAATGAGCCTATTTATGATATTACAGTGATTGGTGGAGGAATTATCGGCCTGGCTGTGGCCCGGGCGTTTTTGGATAGAAAGAACCTTTCGATTGCGGTGCTTGAGGCGGAAGACCGGTTAGCGGCCCATCAGACTGGCAACAACAGCGGGGTGATTCATTCCGGCTTGTATTATAAACCCGGTTCGCTAAAAGCGGTTAATTGCACCAAAGGGCGGGAGATGCTCTATCAATTTTGTGCGGAACATGGCATTTCTCACGAACGTTGCGGAAAACTGGTAGTTGCCACCCATGAGGGGGAAATCCCCGCTTTGGAAGAACTCCATCGCCGGGGCACGGAGAATGGTCTGCAAGGTTTGCACAAATTGAGCGGCGAGGAATTGCACGATTATGAACCACATATCACTGGAGTGGCGGGCTTATGGGTGCCTGATACGGGTATCGTGGATTTTGTTCGCGTGGTGGAGGTGTTGGCTCAGCAGGTAAAAGAGTGTGGGGGAGCGATCCATACCAACCACCGATTGATGAAGGTCGAGCGTGAAAACGGTACCTTTATTCTGGAAACCAGTAAGAATCCTGTTCGCTGCCGAAATGTCGTTAACTGTGCGGGTTTGCAATGCGACCGGGTGGCGCGGATGTTTGGGGTTAATCCGGGACTCAAGATTATCCCCTTTCGCGGTGAGTATTATGAACTGAAAGAGGGTAAACACCATTTGGTGCGTAACTTGATTTACCCGGTGCCTGATCCCCGTTTTCCCTTTTTGGGTGTACATTTCACCCGCATGATCCAGGGGGGAATCGAGGCAGGCCCGAACGCCGTGCTGGCCTTTAAGCGTGAGGGTTATACGAAAACCTCCTTTTCTCTGCGTGATTGTGCTGAAACATGCACCTACCCAGGATTTTGGAAAATGGCGGCCCGTTTTTGGAAAACCGGTGTTGGAGAATTTTACCGTTCCTTTAGCAAATCGGCTTTCGTACGCGCCCTCCAAAAACTGATGCCCGAACTTACGCTTGACGACATTATTCCCGCTGGCGCTGGTGTACGCGCTCAGGCGGTTGAGCCTACCGGCAAACTGGTTGACGATTTCCGTATTGTCGAAGCAGAACGGATGATCCACGTTCTCAACGCGCCGTCGCCTGCGGCGACCGCATCGCTCAATATTGGTGAGACGGTGGCGGAGCGGGCGTTGGGGAATTTTGGGGTGTGATGGGGGAAGGGCAAAAATAACTGACGGTTTGTGACGTTTATGATAATATGAGAACTATCCGCAAATTTTATAAGCCATTTAATCGTAACATCCTCGTGGAAAACGTAAACGACAGTAGGCTATTTATTCAAAACAGTCAATTAATGGTGGAACGTATCATGTTGGATATGGTTCATATCCAGATGAATATGTGTATCACCATCCTTGTCAAGCCAACCTTTCGATAAATTATGGTTCTTTTTTTTCTCTTTTGTTTCGGGGCGCCCCGAGTTTTTTTCGGGGGGTTGGGTGTTTTGTATGGAAGTTAATGTGGGGATGGAAGTTGAGTTTTACCCAGAAATTTAAGATTTGCAAGCTGGGGAGCATCGGCGATATTTCGAAGGTGGTTTTCAAGGGTAAAGAACGGCGTTTTACCCTTGGCACACAGCCACTGAAACTGAATAGGTTTTGAGTGTATGGAGTTAACTTCCTACGTAGTTTACTCCTTTTTGATCCAGATAAAGTCGAGACCGATGGTGTTTGTATCATCTTTTTCATTTTCGTATTGTAATTGCAAGTGATGGGTTCCTTTGGTGAGTTCAAGGCGGTTCGACGTATGGGTGCGTAAAAGGGTTCGATGGGGTTGATACAGGTTTAATGCCTGGTCTTCGTTCCCCAAGCCGATAAGGTGGCCATCCAAACGGGTAATGATCGAACCGGATTGTGGGGTGCGGGCGGCTACCAGGCGGATGGTGTAGCGTCCATCCTCGAGAATGGGAAGGATGAGTTCCAGTGTATCACCATCTGATTCAGGATGCCAAACCATGAGTTGGCTTTCCGACCAGAGATTATTCTTTTCGAATGTAATATTCGTTTGATTTTTCAGCAGGGCTTCGGCTTGATAAAACTGGGAATTGCTGCCACCCATGCGGGCTTCGGGTTTCCAGTTAGGGGGAAGGATCTGTTCGCGGACGTCTTCGTTGGTGATCGCCATGTGATCGTCGATCAGGCCGGGGCGTCCATAATGATAGGCGATACGGCCATAAGCGAAGCCGGGCATGGTATCGTGGCTGAAGAGTTCCATATAAAACGCGATGCGGTATTGGAAGGGCAGGGGATCGAGGATATGCCAGCGATGGTTGGTGACAAAACCACGATTGCCAGGGCCATCGTTGCGAGGTTGGCCGCAATAAGGATGCTGCCAGATATCGGCGGATGACCAGGCGTAGTTGTAATAATCTTCCGAACCGGTGCCGAAGGTGGAGGGTTGAGTGTCGTTATCCACAAAGATCTTTTCATCGCCCTCACCCCACCAATTTCCATATGATGTAGGTATAGTGCCGGTGTTCATGATGTAAGAGACAGTACCAACATAAAGCCCCTGGCCGTTGGCGAGCAGGAAGGGGATATCTTCCGGTGGATTGGAGGCGGCGACCAGGCCGTGATCAATGCGCCAGCGGGCGCGGAAATGCATGGAGTGGTCGTTCCATTGGTAATCCATGGGGAGAACAGAGCCGGTAAGGGTGACATCCTGATCGCCACGGTTATCGATAGTGATTTTGCATGAGGTTTCAAACGGCATGGTGAAGCGGCAGACCATGGTCCCATCGGGATGGACCGTGAATGGCGTGGATTGATAAGGATTGATGCCGGGAGCGGCTCCGAAGAAATCACCGACCGGGCATTGCACCTGCCCCCAGGGGTAATTGTCGAAGGAGATGTGCAGCAAGGTTTGGCGCAGGGCTTTATCAATATCCTGGGCATGGAGTTTGAGTGTAAGCCGTTCGATGGCTTGAGACCCTTCGAGGGAGAGTATCTCTTTTTTCTCGCCAGCGGGAATTGAGGCAGCGAGAGGGATAGGCTCCTGGCTTGAACGATATGGCCAATGGGTGTCAGGATCAGCAAGAGCATCGGCGGTACGGATGATTTGGTCTTTACAGGATTCCAGTTCATCCATTTCAAAGGTTTCCACATCAGCGTTGGATTCGTAAAGGCGAACTTGTATTTGGTAGAAGTGGACTTTTTTATGGTTGCCGGTCCAGACGATACGGCAGTGTTCAGCGAAAGGGATGGGAAAATATCCAGCGTTCCGTTGGCTGAAGGTTCCCTGGAAGATGGATTCGTCCAAGCCTGCGGCTTCGGCGAATTGGGTGTATTTGGGTTGGAGAAAATCCTGGGCGGGGCCTTGCCAGATGGGGTTTTTGTTGCCATCCAGGTAAAGTTTTATTTCTCCCCCGATGGTTGCAGTCCAAACGCGAACAATGACGCCGGGGCCTTCCACATCGCACATCACGTATTGGCCATTGTCTTCATTCTCATCAGGTAACTTGATCACTTCGTCGAAATTGGGGATGGGTTCCTGACCGAAACCATCAGAATTTGCAAACCAACCCGGGCCTCCAGGGAGATCGCTGCGGTGGTCGTAGGATGAGAATTGTACCGTTTTGTACGATGGTTTGGGAAATTCAGCCAAACGGGTGGTGTTGACCATTTCCTGCAATAGGGTTTCGGTGGTGATTGGTTCAGCGGTGATGAGCAAGGGACTGATGATGACGAATAAAAATGCTGAGAATAATGTTTTTTTCATTGGATAATCCTCCTATAAATTTTTATTCCAATACGATCCATTCCATGATGCCGCCGCTGAATTCATCTTGAAGTTGGACTTTAAGACGGAGGGATTGGGTTTTGATGGGATCGAATGTGACGCGGTTGAATTTATCTTTTTCCACTCCGTAATCGGATGGATTTTCTACTTCTTTCCACCCGCCGCCTTCTTTGTAGAGGAGTTTCCACGAATTGGGGACGCGGCATTTTCCTTTACCTTCGTCGTCGAACCAATAGACACTGGCTGATGATAGGGTTTGTGGTTCATCAAAGTCGTATTGCACCCATTCTTCGGTGCCTTTGTGATCCCACCAGGTGAAACGGGGGATAGTGTTGTCATCAGAGCTGGCTGGTTTTTGCTGGTCGTTGAGGGCACGAATGTTATCGCGGATGTGTGATGCTGAAGGTTCAGCGGAATACGCAATGGTGGGAAGGGGGAGAAAATCGGGATGTTCGGGCAGCCATACGGTCATGTCGTCGGGTTTGCGGTTATCCCAGGCGTAGTAGGGGATGGCGGTGAATTTGACTGGTTTGGCTTTTGGGGTTGTACCATATAATTTTCCCTGCCAGTTGGTTAAATCAGGAGTGATGCCTTCCCCCTGGATGATGGTGAGTCCACCGAGTAAGTAAGGTTTATGAACGGCTTTGAGTTGGGCATCGGGTGGCAGGGCGATTTGATGAACACTGACCTCGTTATCCACCTGTTCAAGACAGTAAACCAATGGACCGCGTTGAAGGGCGACGCGGCCACGGTCAGCGGTGACGAGGGGATGAGCTTTTATACGTTTGATGGGCATGGGGAGATGAAGTTCGACATCATCGCCGCTACGCCACTTACGGTTTAGGCGGGCATAGCCGTTTTTGATTTGGTAATCGGTTTTATAGCCATTGATGCGGATGGTGTGTTCTTCGCTCCATGATGGGATGCGTAATAGGACGTCGAATTCAGTTGGGGTGGCGGGATCAATGTTTAGGGTGATGTGGCCATCCCACGGGTAACGGGTATCTTGAGCAAGATTCAGAGTGGTATCCGCGAAGGGGATTTCTGTTTCACTGGCGATATAGAGATTAACATAGAGTTGGTTGTTGTAATGAGCGTAAATATATTCACCGATTTTGGGGATGAAACGAACCACATTGGTGGGGCAACATGCGCAACTGAACCAGTGCTGGCGATGGCGGATGCTGCCGCCCTGTTTTCCACCGCTGGTGCTGAATGCTTCAGGTCCGAAACTTTTGAGGGGATTGCGGTAAAAGAATTTATCCCCATCGCGGGAGACGCCGGATAGCAGGCCATTGTAGAGTACACGCTCGAAGACATCGGCGTAGCGGCTGTCAGCGTGGAGTAGGTTAAGTCGGTGGTTAAAGAAGGCCAGGGCGATGGAGGCGCAGGTTTCAGCATAAGCGTTGGCGTTGGGGAGGTCATAACCTCCTGAGAAGCCTTCTCCATGTCCGGAAACACCGATTCCACCAGTAATGTACATTTTGTGGGAGACGAGGTCATTCCAAATGCGGTCCATAGCCTCAAAATAGCCTTGATCGCCGGTTATGGCGGCGACATCGGCAACACCACTGAAGAGATACATGGCACGAACCGCATGGCCGTGGACTTCACTTTGTTCGCGCACGGGGAGGTGATCTTGAAGGGATTTTCCGTATAGATCGCGGTCATGGGGGTGGCCACGTTCATCGATAAAGAATTGAGCCAAGTCCAAATAGCGCTTTTCACCGGTTAGGTGATAGAGTTTCACCAGCGCCAGTTCGAGTTCTTCGTGGCCGGGAACATCGCGGCGTTTATCAGGGCCAAAGATGGAATCGATAAGATCGGCGAATTTAATGGCAACATCGAGCAGAGTGCGTTTGCCGGTGGCCTTGTAATGGGCCACTGCCGCTTCGATGAGATGCCCGGCACAGTAGAGTTCATGGCGCACACGCAGGTTGGTCCAACGTTTATCAGGTTCAACGAGGGTGTAATAGGTGTTGAGGTAGCCATTGTCCTGCTGAGCGGCAGCTATTTTGGCGATGATTTCGTCAACGTGGCGTTCAATTTCGGGATCGGGATGCAAGGCGAGATCATATGAGGCGCCTTCGAGGACTTTATAGACATCGGAATCGTTGAAATAAATACCCTCGAAATCGCCTTCCATCAGACCAGCGGCTTTGGCGAAATTGCTAATGCGTCCGGTTTTTTCGCACCAATAGAGGTTATGGGGGACGGTAACTTTGTGATTGGCGATGATTTTAGGCTGCCAGAATTCGTCTTGAATTTTTACCTGGTCGAAAGGTACAGGGGTTAGTTTTTGGAATGGTTTATCGGTAGTGTGAGCCAAAATAGGTAATAACGTAAGCAACAATAATGAATTCAATATGGAACGGCACATATCTTATTCTCCCCTATCTGGTTAAATGCTTGGGTATACTATTCGATTTCGTGGGCTGGTTGTCAATAAGAATGAAGTGATTTTGATGGTTAAAAGTAGGATTGAAATTCCTGATATGCAAATAGACTGTGTCAAATATTTCTGAATTCCTGTTTTTAAAGTTAATTAATCGAATCGTAATCATAATTTATTTTATAAATATTATTTTTTTATTTTTTTGATTGATTCCCCTATTCTTTTTTAATTCAATAGGTTAATTTAAATAAATTTTCCTTACAATTTTAGTGTATTAAATCGATTAAGCGATTGATTGCAAGGAAAAGGCCGAAAGGCCTAATTTCAATTTTTGGGAGGTATTTTTATGAAGTACGGGTTTTTAATTGTTGGGCTTTGCTTGTGTGTTGTATCGACAGTCTCAGCTCAGAACTTGTTTATTGTAACGGATGACCCTCATTTGGAAGTCGAGGGAGCTGGGAATTTGGGGGATTATCTTCGAGGTTTAGGTTATACGGTAACCGTGGATGAAGGTGATCCGGATCAGGGGACTGAAGCCGTGAGTAAATATCGCGGAGCATTGGATGATGATGAGATTGCTCATCTGGAGAGTTTTGATTTAGTTCTTATTCATCGTTCAACAAACAGTGGAAGTTTTGATGATGATGGTGCCATCGAGCAATGGAATGCATTGGATGTTCCTATATTGTGTGGAAGTTCATATTTGCCGCGAGACTCCCGTTGGTTTTGGATGGATGCAGGCCAAGTACGCACCCCGGCTACTGAAATAACCATCGTGGAGCCAGATCATCCTATCGTGGCTGGATTGACTGGCGAATTATATGATACTGCATTGGATATTGACCATTTGGGTCCTGGGGATGTAGGTGAAGGAACGATTGTGGCTACCATTATGCAAGAAGACGAAGCGGAAGGTACGGCTATTGTGGTTTGGGAACCGGATGATGCTTTTGCTGAAGCCGGGGGCCAGACTCACACCCAAGCGCGTATTTTTGTGCCTTTCTTCCGTTACCATGAAGATGATGTTGGTGGAACGTTTGAGAATTATACGGATAATGGATTAGCCATGATTCATCAGGCCGTTGAATATGGATTGACATTCAGCGGGACAGATGTTGGCGAGTGGACGCTTTATTAATTGTTGAATTGAAGCGTATAACATTAAAAGCCCGGCCATTTGGCCGGGCTTTTTTGTTAAGTTTTATAATTATGTCCAGACGCGGGTGGTATCATCGCTGAGGTAGGCACGGCGTTTTTTGTGCCAGGCAACATTGGCCAAGTGAGGTCCGCAGACGGCGGTATGGCCGACCTCGACAGGGGCGTTGGGTTCTTGACGGGAGCGAACGCAGTCAAGGAAATTTTTGGTGTGGGGTTGCGTGGGAATACCGCCTTTGAATTCGAGAGCGGGTTTGCTGTCTTCCTGCCAGGGTTCTTCGAACAAGCGATAGCCGTGGCCGTCAAGGATCAGGGTGCCTTTATCGCCTTGGAAAAGGATGGTCCAGCCGTTTTGATAGCGGTTGGTATAGGCGAGCGTCCAGGTGGCGATAAAGTTGCCGTAGTCATAAGATGCGGAAAATACATCAGGAGTTTCCGAGCCTTTGGTTTGAAACACTTTACCAAAGCATTCGGCGTATTTGGGGGTGCCGCTATTCATGTACCACTGGATGACATCCATCAAGTGGGTGCCCTGGTCGGTGACATTTCCACCGGAGAAGTCCCAGAAATAGCGCCAATAGCGATATTTCATCGGTATGAATTCGACATCTTCTTTGGGGTGGCAGAATTTTTCCCAATCCAGATCGGCATTCAGCGGTTCATTATTGAGGGGATGGTTGTGATGTTGCCAATACCATTGGGCGCGCACGAGATGGACATTGCCCAATTTTCCTTCATCGACGATTTTTTTGGCGTTATGGACAGCGGGGGAACTGCGGCGCTGCATTCCAATTTGGACAATTTGCTTGGAAGCACGAACGGCTTTGACCATGCGGTTGCCTTCTGCGATGGAGTGGGACATGGGTTTTTCACAATAAGCGTCTTTGCCAGCTCCCACGGCGTCAATAAGTTGTACACCGTGTTGATGTTCGGGGGTGCCAATGAGGACAGCGTCGATGTCCTTGTTATCCAAGAGCTTACGATAGTCGCGATAGGGTTTGGCTTGATCTCCTGCCCGGCGGAGGCCTTCTTTCAGGTTGGGTTCGAATACATCACAGACGGCGATGAATTCCGCCCCATCTCTCATGAGGTCGGACATTACGCCGCGTCCACGGCCACCTGAGCCGATAATGCCCATGATGATTTTATCATTAGCACCAAATACTTTGGTATTCAAGAAAAGAGGAGTGGATAGCAAAGCGCTGGATTGGTTAATAAATCGACGGCGAGATAATCGAGTGTTGGTATGATTCATTATGATATATCCTCCCTAAAGGGTTGATTATAAAAAACTTGCTTATTTCATGGGGCCGATGAGTTCAACAAAGGTGCCATCCGGATCTTTAACCAGGACAAAATGGTTGTCAGCGCCCAGTGGGACAGGAGTTTCACCAAGGAATTCAACTTTATGTTTTTTGATGCTTTCCACGAATGGCGTCAGATTTTTGACACGGATCGTGAGGTATTGTACACCGGTATGGCTGTGGATGTACTCATTGGCCTGTGTTTTGGCTTTGTCACCAAAGGTCATCAATTTGAGTTGGGTAGATTCCGAACCGGCTCCTAATTTTAGAACCTGTACTTTGATGGGAAGGCCATCGGTAAGACCGGAGCGTTTGCCAAAATCTTCGTTTACTTCGAAGGATGGGCGTTCTGGATCTTGGATAAAGCCCAGCACGTTTTTGTAAAAATGGAGTGACTTATCCAAGTCGGAGGTGATCATGCCAATTTGGATGGTATTGGAGGCGAATTCCATTTTTGAGGATTGTTTCTCGGATACATATCCGACCGCGGCGATCATGGTTAGGATTAGAATAATAATTCCATATCTCTTCATATTATTTCTCCTTCATAAAAAATAGGTTATGGTTATATCCTAATTAAATTTACCTTAAACAAGGTAGGGATGTCCAGAAGTAAAGAAACAGATCAGGGCAATTGATGATTCCAATCCAGTAAAAAGCCGATATAATGGCGGAACGATTTGAATCGGCGGAAACTGAGATCTTTATATATAGATTGTTGCGATGAAATCAAAAAAACGACTATTGTTATTGTTATTCACCATCGTTATTGTCAGCATTTTGATTATGAGTGTGGATGCTGAAGTCGCGATAGAAGCATTAAAAGGTGCCAATTGGTGGTATATCGTTGCGGCGGCATTGGTTACGTTAATGTTTCCGCTTTTATGTGCCATTCGTTGGAATTTGATTGTGTTGCAAATGGGACGGAATTTGGGGGTTTGGGAGAGTTTTAAAATTGTGATGGCAGCCTGGCCATTGGGAACCATCACCCCGGCGAAGTCCGGTGATTTGATAAAGGTCTTGTTTTTAAAGAAGATATTACCTTACAGTAAAACAACAGGGGTGATATTGGCCGAACGCTTGATGGATGTGGTGTCATTGTGTGTTTACTCGGTGATTGGGGGGATATTATACGGTTTCGAGCAGGCGGTACTTTTTAGCGGAACAATTCTTGTGGGTGTGGCGGTGTTTTTTGTGCTTTCCACCTCGTCAATGATCAAATATGTTCCTCAAAAGTGGCGAACGCTGGTGGAAAATGTTTTGGATGCCTCCAAACGCATGTGTTTGCATTGGCGGACATTCATTTTAATTGCCATTGTGAGCTTATTTAATTGGTATTTATCATTTTTTCAGGTTTGGTTGTGTTATTTGGCCTTTCATGTGAGTGTTCCCATGTCATTCACCATTGGTGCTTTTCCCTTATGTATTTTTATTGGCCTGATTCCAGTGACCATATCGGGGATGGGAACGCGGGATAGTGCGATCATTTATTTGTTCAAGGATTACGCGCCTTATGAAATCAACCTGGCGGTTGGTTTGTTTTATTCCCTGTTTGGTTATTGGATTTTATCCCTGATGGGTATTCCATTTATGCGGGGGGCCATCCAAGGGGCAATTGGCGATGTTCGTGGCGAGGAATTAAAGCGAAATTTGTTGGCAGGACAGGATTTTAAAGAAGATACGACAGAAAATTCTTAGTTATGTTTATAAACTAGGTAAAAACCTTGTGATTCGGGTCGATTGCGGTTATTATTCTTCAAAATTCAACTAAGAATGACTCACCAAACAGGAATCACTGCTGCTTATTGATAAGAAATACCTGTGTAGAATGGTGGATTTTTAGGGGAATACAAAAACAACATGCTTTAGCATATTTGACAAGGTAAAACGCATTCCAACGTTTTTGTCAGTCAACTCATCATGGAGGAATTGTGTACAAGTTGCATAAATGTATACGTTACATCATGGTGGGATATATAAATCCATTCCTACTCGGGAGGTAACAATGGAACATTTGGGAATGAATCGAAGTTCCTACGGATTAGAAAATCACGGAATTACCAAGGCCGGAAAAGTCTATTGGAATTTGGCCCCAGCAGAATTGGTTGAAATTGAGATTAAGGAAGGGCGAGGTAATTTGACCTCGACGGGAGCCTTTTTGCCGAACAATGCCTTTAGTACTGGCCGCTCCCCTTTTGATAAGTACACAGTGGAAGAGCCGGAATCAAAAGATAATATTTGGTGGGGAAAAGTTAATGTTTCGGTGAAAGAAGAAGTCTTCGATGCGCTGCATAAACAGCTTGTGGAATATTTGTCGGATAAAGATATTTTTGTTCTGGATACACGTGTAGGTGCCGATCCGGATCATCGGATGCCACTTCGTGTGGTTAATGAATATGGATGGGCAAATTTGTTTGCGCATCAGGTTTTTGTGAATCCCACTCCGGAAGAGCAGGCCAATGCCGTTCCTGAATTTACCGTCCTTCAAGCCCCTGGATGCAAGGCGGATGCAGAAAAGTATGGTTTAAACAGCAGCACATTTGTCATAGTCAATTTTGCCAGGAAAATGGTCATCATTGGGGGAACCTCGTACGCCGGTGAGATCAAAAAATCAATTTTCTCGGTGATGAATTATTTATTGCCTCTTCAAGGGGTATTGTCGATGCATTGTTCAGCCAATGTTGGTGATGATGGGAACTCGGCGATCTTCTTTGGATTATCCGGTACAGGGAAAACCACCTTATCCGCTGATCCCAACCGGGGATTGATTGGTGATGACGAGCATGGATGGACAGAAAAAGGCATCTTCAATTTTGAAGGCGGGTGCTATGCCAAGTGTATTAATTTAAGCAAGGAATTCGAACCGCAAATTTATAATGCGATTCGATTTGGCGCTATTCTTGAAAACCTGGTGATGGATGAGAAAACCCGTGAATTGGATTATGATGACGGCAGTATTACTGAAAACACTCGGGCTGCTTATCCTTTGACCAATATTGACAATGCGATTATTCCAAGTGTGTGTGAGCATCCCAAAAACATCATCTTTTTGACCTGTGATGCGTTTGGTGTTTTGCCTCCTGTGGCACGGTTGAATCCATCTCAGGCGATGTATCACTTTATTTCAGGCTATACAGCGAAAGTGGCGGGAACCGAACGAGGTGTAACAGAGCCCCAGGCAACGTTTAGTGCGTGTTTTGGTGCACCCTTCTTGCCATTACACCCCACACATTATGCGAAACTTTTGGCCGAGAAGATGAGACAGCATGGTGCGACATTGTGGTTGATCAACACAGGGTGGAGTGGTGGTCCGTATGGTGTGGGTAAGCGAATGCGTATCGATCATACCCGGGCCATAGTGCATGCCGCCTTGGATGGTGCGTTGGAGAATGTTGAGTTTGAGAAATTTCCAATTTTCGAGTTCGAAATTCCCAAACAATGTCCCGGTGTGCCGGATGAAGTGTTGAATCCTAAAAATACCTGGGATGATAAAGATGCATATGATGAAAAAGCTAAATATCTTGCGAAAATGTTTAATGATAATTTTGAGAAATTCAAAGATGGTGCGAGCCAGGAAATCATAGATGCTGCACCGAAAGTGAGCTAATTACACCAAAATAATTATGAATTGAATTTTGAAGGCGGCTTGTTGAAAAACGAGCCGCCTTTTATTATTGCCAGGGGATTCTGTATACAGGAGAGATGCGTTGACCGGAGGCGTCTTCCAGGCTGATGGCATCTGGAAGGTCGGGAAATGGATTTTGCCAATACATGCCTTGGTGTGCCCAGCCTTTGATGGTCACTTTTTTTGGGTGTTGTTTATCTGGTTTGGTTAAAAACACGGATCGAAAGACTTTATTGATAGGGTTTCCCGCCTCATCAATTTTCCAATACACCTGAAAAATAGTATCGGTTGGGTATTCACTAAAGTTCCACATGCTTCCCACTTTCCAGGGGCCAGGGGTGGGAATCGCCATAATGCTATGCATTTGAGCGGTAAGCGGACCATCGTGTATTTGAGTAGGTTGGTCCCAACGAGCGGCTATAGGCCAGGGATCAAAGGCAAAACGTTGTTGGTTTTTGATCATATTTTTTAAGAGTTTATCAGGCAGAGGGAACGTTTGCTTTTCATTGATATTAACGGTATTGATGGCTGGGATCAGTTTTTCAGCGAAAGCTTTTTGTGCTTTGGCAGTGATATGGCCGTCGGTGGTTTCAAACCATCCACCTCCGGGTAGTGCGTTTTGGAGAATGTTGTATCCATCAAAAAAGCGGATGCCAGCCTGAGCCGACCAGGATTGGGCCAACTGTTTTAATTGATCATCAAGTGAGGTATCTTTTACGATTGATTGGTTGGTAAAGTTTGAAAAAGGTTCTTTTTGAGCCAGAGGTGATTTGATGAAGGTTGGAATATGAAGCATAAACACTGTAGCGCTTTGGCGTGATTGAAGCACACTAAAAGCGCTAATGATAGCCAAAAGTTTTCCGCGGCTGATTTCAACACGTTCCGGGTGATTCTTGAAATAGATGGTTTGTAATCCCCCCTGAGACAGCCAGGCATTCCAAGCCATGTGGGTTTTTCGATCGGGGATCAACTCGCGGATTTGGTCAATGGATAAGTTGGAGAGAGGACCATTTTTTATGCTTCCATATAACCGCAGTTCCGCATTTTTTTTCCAGTTTGAATCGAGGTGGAAGTTAAATCGCCAGTAATCGAGCAGATCAAAGATTCTGAAATTATCTGAGAGAATTTTCCATACGGTACTGCGTAAATGATTATCTGGTGGTTGTTCATACGTGATGTGATAACTGGGATCCATCTCCACAATTTTTCCCTGGCAAAAATCATCGATGACGGGACCATTGCTCAATTCCAAATCTGAGATATCGTTCCCACTGTAAAGGCACCAAATGATGACATCAGGATCGATCGTTTGAACCAAAGTTAGAATGCGGAGTAATTGCTGGTAAGGTGAATAGGCGCCTACTGCGGCATTGATGATATCCGCATAGGGGTATTTTTTTTCCAGTATATTCCTGATTTGTGCGGTCATGGTTTTCGGTTCGGAAAGGGTGCTGTGGATGTGGCTGTCGCCCACGACCAGAACGCGCATGGTACCACGCCGTTTAGGGATATGGAATTCAGGCCCCAGTGTGCCGATATGGTTGCTTCGTTTCCAGCTATACTGGCCGTCTGCACCGATAAACGAACTGATATGATTGGGTTCAATCGACCAACCAAGCCAGGGATCGAGTTGGAAAATGGAGGATTGATTGGTGCCAAGTTTAATTGGGAAAAAAATTCGTGTGGTGATTTCAGCCAGGATGAGGGAAACAAATCCGATGAAGAGGACCATTAGCCCATAAAAAAGAAGTTTGCGTGACCGTGACCGTGGGATTGGATATTTGTTATTTTCAAGTTTTGAATTGTTCATGGTTTGAAAGTAATGTTTACACTGATATTTATAGATGGATGATTCAGTCTTATATTAGATGATTTGAGAAACATGGGTATTACTATATTCAGCACCATGGCTCCTGGCAAGGAACATGGTTTTATGGGAGAAAATAGATTTAACAATGAAACGTAAATATTTTGTGATTTGTGCAGCGTTGCCGGATGAAATCAATCGATTTTGCTCAATGCAGAAAGGTTCAATTTTAAGTGCTGACTGCCGGCAGATTTCGTTTGAATATAAAAGCCTATGCCGTCTGACTGTTTTGGTTTCAGGCGTAGGGCGTCATCGGATGGAGGGAATTTTAAATACACTTAAGAAAGATCATGTCGATGGATGGTTATCTGTGGGATATGCCGGGGCACTCACAGACAATTTGAAGGTGGGAGATGTCGTGATGGGGCATACCGTCGCGACAGACCATAAGACATATGAGGTGGACAAACCCCTATTGGATAAAAATCTTTCATCCGTTTTGTATTGTAGTGAAACCGTTGTGGCTCGTCCCCATGATAAAAAAAGATTATTTCAAACGAGTGGTGCTCAACTTGTTGATATGGAATCGGCAGTGCCCGCTGAAGTGGCTCAGGCAAATCATCAACGATTTGGATGGATCAAAGTGGTGTCCGATAGGTGTGAGGAAAAATTATCTGATTTTACACCATGTTTGGATGAAGCCGGTTTTCCCTCACCCTCCAATATTTTACGCAACGCGGCAGCCAATCCATTTCTATTGTTATCCATGATACGGATGGGTTTACGTAACCGCCGGTTAAGCCGCAATTTGGCGGAAGCCCTGGAAGGAGCGTTGGATAGAATTTGTCTTTATCCTATTTTAGATTAAATCGGCGAATTCCCCATGGCTGCGGGTGAAAAGGACATAACCTAACGCGAACGCAATCAAAGAGATGGTGGCTAAAATAAACCAGTGCGTGAAGGATGGCCATATTCCCTCAAGCATTATTTTGTGATGAATGGTGATGAAATAGGTTAAAGGATTGGCGTTGATAATGGAAAGGATTTGGGGATTCTTTTGTAATGTCTCCATATTGAGGGTGTAAAAAATAGGAGTGGTCCACATCAATATCATCGTTCCAATTCCGACTAAAGGGCCAATATCTCTTAAATAGGTGTTTAACGTGGAAAAGATAAGCCCCAATCCAAAGAAAAAGGCCAATTCAAATAGGATGACGATGGGAAATAAGATTAAGGTCTCGTGAAGTTTTGAGGTTATGATTAGCAAAAAAATTATGAAAATGACAGTTCCTATGAGTTGATTGACAATGCTGGATAAGGTCAAGTAAGCCGGTAGCATTTTGGCGGGGAACCGGACCTGTTTGATGAGATGAGCATTATCAACAATACATGTGGTTGATCGAATAAGGGATTCTTGTAGTGCATACCACGGCAGTAATCCACAGAAAATATAAACTGCCGCTGAAGTCCCACCTGCATCAAGGCCAAGTACCTCGTATTTAGCCTGGAAAATAATTCCAAACACGAATGTATAGACAAGCAGAAGAATGAGGGGATTAATCACAGACCAAAAGAAACCCATCGCTGAACCGATATATCGGGCCTGTAGATCACGCCGTAAAAATTCCCACAGCAAATGGCGATGAAACAGGATGTGTTGTATTCGATTTTTCATTTAAATAAGGGATAAACCGCTGTATTTGATTGTTGATACATTCATCATAATTTAAAGTGTGTTTCCGTCCACCTTTATCGATGGATGACTGATGAGATAAACACTTATGCACATTTTATTTCCTTGCCCTTGACGTTGAACAAATGAACAAGGTATAATACTGAACAAACGTACAAAGTGTATGGAGATAAACCAATGGACGAACTATCACCACGGCAACGTGAAATATTGACGTATATTGATCATAATTTAAAAACGAACGGGTATCCCCCTACATTACGCGAAATCTGCAAGAAATTCTCCATTTCATCAACCAATGGGGCTCGATATCACATTCATCAACTGAAGAAATTGGGCTATTTGCAAATCGAACCGGGTAAATCACGCGGGGTTAAACGTTTGAATGAAGATGAAATGTTAAGCCAACGGCGTTCTTATATTTTACCGGTATTGGGAAAAGTTCCGGCCGGGCCATTTAATTTTGCTTCACCAGATTTACGTGAAGATGAATTGACCGTTGATCCAGAGTATTTTGGTGGCCGCCAGGAAGAACCGGATTTATTTGGATTGCGCATTAAAGGGGATAGTATGGTGGGTGATGGTATCTATGAGGGGGATATTGTGGTGGTGCGTTCACAGGATTTTGCCAAGGATGGGGATATTGTGGTGGCACGGTACGATGAGGAAGCCACAGTAAAACGTTATCGGCGTAAATCAAAGGAAGTCGTATTGGAGCCCTCGAATCCATCCTATGATCCCATCCGCATCAAGGATCGTGGAGGACGTGAGTTTGGCCAGGATTTGGCGGTCCTTGGGGTAGTGGTTGGGTTGATACGATCAATCTAAATAAGGTGTAAATCCATTCTTCATTTTTTGATGAAGATTTTAAGTTTCAATGGATATAAAGTTTATAGTGCAGGGAATTATGATGAGACTTTAAAGCAGTTTGATGACAATGATGGACAGATTATTAGAAGATATTTTCGTTTGCTTTTTCTATCCATTGAATATATTTTCTGTGCTGGGTGTTTTGAAGGCGTTTGTAAAAAACTCTATCGGCTGTCCAAAGAGTTCCTTCTATGTAATAAGCAGTGGCTAGATAGATGCAATCATAAATCGAATGGTTTAAAGAATGTGATAATGAAAGGGATTTTTGAAATACGTTTATAATTGGTATAAAATCTGATATTCCAGTGGTGAATACTAACAGGCTTTTTTCAACCTCAGTTTGATCAATTTCATCATTTTTAACCTTTTTATGAAGTGCATTTATACATTCAGGAAGAAGCAAATCAGGTGCAAGTAGAGTAATCTTCGTTCGATTTTTTAATAAAAGACGAGCATGCTCTGAGTACTTTTCTTCTACTGTCCATTTGACCGCAATAGAAGCATCAACAATGATACTCATCTACTATTTCTGCTTTCCCTTATAAGCGTGACACAATCTGTTTTTTGACGATGAGCATTTTTTTGGCGGATTGAATCCGCTAAGGCGAGTAATTCATCTTCTTTATCCACGTGATCTTTTTTATCTGAGTTTAAAGCATGATAGAGGATTGATTTGACTTCCTCTTCCACGGGAACGCCTTTTTGAACAGCGTTATTTTCTAATTGTTGCATAAATTTCTCATCTAAATTTTTAATAAGCAAATCACTCATCATTTAATTCTTTCTTCAAATGTAATTTCCTTCTTTAACCATCTTAAATTATAGCACAAGAAGTTAGAATGGGATAGAAAAAAGAAGAATCAATATTCGCACCAATCGAATATGATAGATATTCATTATTTCATGAGAAACCGGGCGCGATGTTTGCGCCCGGTTTCTCTTTTTTTGCTTAGCTCAGTTCAGTTTAATACAATGCCCAATCGCTTACATCGACGCCTTCTTCGGTGCCGTCTGCGGTGGGTTCAATGCCGACCAGCCATTGGACCAGGCGCTGGAAGAGGATAGCGCCTTCTTTGGTGATGGCAATATCGTCGATGCTATCATCATCATTAATGTTGAAGACGTGCACAGTTTCATGAAATCCCAAAAAGGCTCTTCGTGCTGGAGCCGGTTCAGCTCCGTCTGGAGGAGTGGGGCTTTGGTGGAAACCGGTTGTGCCTTCATCGGCTACCGCCAACATATAACCACCCGCTGCAGCATATTCGCCCAAGGGGAGCACACCTGAAGCCAGGTTATTGTATTGAATATGAGAAATGGAGGGATTGTCGTTTCGTGTGACGGGAATCGACTGGTCTTGCCCCCATAAGTTGGTGATGGGGTGATCTTCGAGGATGTATAAATCGTCATATCCTGTATAGGTGCTGCCGTTGTTACCAAACCACATAAATCCGGGTTTGGCGCTTCCACCACCCACTAATGCTTGTTCCATCATTAAATAGGGGATGGGTTTGTCGATATAGCGTCCATCTTCGCCCCCTCGTCCCACGCTGCCAGAATCGCAGTTTTCGTGGGCAATAACGATATCGTAATTGAGTGCTTTTACTGGATCATCATTGTTTTGATCCACCATAGCAACACTATATCCTAATCCGGGGATAAATACTTCATTTCCATCAGCATCCAGCATCGTCAATCCTTTGCTTAAGAGATCATGATAGACAGCATTGCTCGGGGCTTCAGGATCACCGCTGGTCACCAAATAAACCGTCATCAGTAATTCGTTGCTAATGCCTAAATCTCCGAAGATTTCAAACGTATTTTCACCATCGCTGGTGGTGCCTTTCCAAATGCCATTGGCGGCGCCTGCGGGGGAGGTGACATCGTAGGTCATGGTTGGAGTCCCGGATGCCTGTGGGATGTCCCATACAATGTTACCCTCGCCATCGAGTTCCGCTTCACCCTGATTGGTTTCGATATTGGAAACCGTCCAGCCTTCGGGTGGTGTTTCGATAACGGTCATATCAGGGGTGCTACCTTCACGAACATCGACAGTCACTTCAATCCCTTCAACGGGCTCTTCTGGTAGGAACGTGGGGGAGGGCAGTTCCCGCTTGGTAAAGAAATCGTATAATTGGAGGTCCAAATTCCATACAATACCATCCGATACCTGGTCTGACGAACCCGATGCTGTGGCAATCCCCACATAAATGGTATCCGGCATATCAATTTGGGTGGAATGCATCAAGGTTTTTTCACCGGTGTTTTGGTTGAAATAATAGCCATAAAAAGCATCACCCAGCCGGACTAGTTCCAATTGCCCATCAAAGGTATTGTGGGCTGTAAATGTTACCGAGGGGCCACCGGTGACCAGGCGATATTGCGATTGTGCCTGGCCGTTGTTGTTTAGCATCGCAAAGTAATTTTTGGCATTCGCATCCAATGAACTTCGGGCCATCAGCCCTCCTTTTCCTCCACCGATCACAAGGACGTTGCCGGTAATGGAAAAGGAGCCGGTAATTTTCTTATACATAAATCGAAACGCATCTTCGTCCCCCGAAATATTACCGGCCGAGGTTACAACATACTCATCAACCCCGGAATCGTGGAATGCATCATTTTCCGCTTGTACATCCCCGATATCCTGATGATCGGTGAATTCACCCAAGTCTTGCGTCCAAACCGTAGGGGCTGCCAGGCAAAGGGCCAGCACCATAAGCAGATGAGTCGCGCCATTCAAAATTCGTTTGTGTTGCATAAAAAATCCTCCTGCAGTGTAGTTTCTGATCCTGGATGTTACTTTAAAAGGATCATTTATGATTATATAATATTTTTTTAACATAATTTTTATTATAAGTGAATAGTGAGAGAATGATGTATTTCGCTTAGGATTAAATTTATTTTTATGAAGAGATATGTAAAAGGGGACTTTGATCTATTTTGACTCAGGTATTGGAGCTGGTATACAAATGGAATAGAATGAATCGATTTTATATATATTAAAGAAATGGGGTAGTGGATTTTAACGATTGCATGGTAACCGATTAAATGAATCCTGTATGTAATGAAGATTTGTGTATATATGTTATATTGGCGAATGAATTTCTTTTAATTAATTTCTTCCCCATTGTCGTCGTTTTCGTCGTCATCCAGATCTTTGGTGTCGATATCCAAGGGTGCGTGCATATGCTCCTGCGGGATGGTGAGGACGCGATAAAAACAGAAGCAAACCAGAGTAATAACCACGCCATTTGAAAACAGAAAGATTATCCAACCTAATAGAGTCATGCCAAGATTTTCCGGTTGCAAGTTATCCATTTTTATATACTCCTAAACAAAGTTCTTTCAAGTTTGTGGGGGAGGACATCTGTTTCAGGTGTCCTCCCTTTTTTTATTTTAACATTATGATTCAAAACGAAATCATAAACCTTCATCGTCATCATCGGGAGTGATCATTTTCTGATAGGCTTTGTAATGCCTCTTCATCCGCGGCCATGCCAATGATTGCAATAGGACCAGGAAGATAAAGAACGTCACCAAACAAGCGATGGTGATATAGCGTAAAGGTGCATTGTCAACATATTCTTGTGCCGCCGCATATTGATTTTGAAGCGAAACCAGGGTTTCGGGTGGCATTTCTTTTTGCATGACGTTATTCAACTCGGTTTTCAGTTCTTCGAAATTATTGATGGATTCCATATCCATGCTAATTTCAACAGGCAGGACTTCTGCGATATTTTCCTTGGCTTGGCGAAGGGGTTTGCCCGGAGCGTCGATGAGCCACCACCCGATAATGGCGAACAGGAAGAGGGGGGTGATGTATGTTATGACAAAGCCAAAGACTTTGGGGATGGGCATATCGGCGCCGTAGGAGGCCTCTTTTATTCCATTAGCGACTTTGATCATAAAGATAAAGACGAATACTTCGAAGAGTGCAAGCAGGGGGATACCGATGTTGGATGTATAGTTATCCACGGTATCCATGGCGGTTAATCCCTCGGAGAGAATGATGGCATTGGCCCCTAAAAATGTTAAAAGGCCAAGCAAAGTTACCGATACACGCCGATTTAATCCAAATCCCTCTTCGAAAAAGGCGATAGCGGGTTGCAGCATAGATAGGGATGAGGTTATTCCCGCGAGAAAAAGCAGGAAATAGAAGCATGTGCTAAAGAGCATTCCCCCTGGCATTTGATCGAAAATATGGGGCATAACCACGAAACCCAGACCAAAGGTTCCTTGTTCCGCCACGAGAGCCATTTGAGCGGTGCCCAGGAAAATCAAGGCGGCGGGGATGATCATCAGACCACCAAGGCACACTTCGCAGAATTCATTGGTGGCGCTGGCGGTTAAGCCGGATAGGACGACATCATCATCTTTTTTAAGATAACTGGCATAGGTCACGATTATTCCAAATCCCACTGAGAGGGAAAAGAATATCTGCCCGCAGGCCGCAATCCAGACCACAGGATCGCTCAGTTGCTCCCATCTAGGGTTCCACATATAACCCAGCCCATTGATGACATTCTGTTCGGGATGATCCGGATTAGGAGCGCCCAGGGTTATCACTCGGACTACGACGATAACGGCCATGATAACGAGCAAGGGCATGGCGACTCGGCAAAATCGTTCGATTCCTTTTGATAAGCCTTTGTATATTAGAAAAAAATTACAAAAAAAGGTGAACAGGAAAAAGCCATAACTCACGGTTATGCCAGAAAAGAAATTAGACGAATCATCGGCTGTACTATGCGTATATTCAGAAAAGAAGGTGCCATAAGCATTTTCGACCGTGCTGCCTTCCAGATTGAGTGCCCCGGTGGCGGAGAACCAGGCATAGGCAAGGCACCAGGATTCGACATAGACATAGTACATATAAATGGTGACGGGTACAAACAAGCCCAATGCACCGAAATAGCGCCAATTACTCCCTTTACAGAGCACACCGAATAATCCGGGGGATGAAGATAAACCGGAGAGCCTTCCCGCTCGCCGTCCCATTATCCATTCCGCCCAACAGATGGGGATTCCCAGTAATAGGAATGATAGAAAATAGGGGATCATAAACGCCCCGCCGCCGTTTTGGACTGCGACTCCGGGGAAGCGAAGGAAATTGCCCAAACCGACCGCACTCCCCGCGACGGCTAATATAACACCTATTTTTGTTCCCCAACTCTCCCTTGCTGGCAGTTTGTTAAACTCTTTAGGATCTGGCATTTATCATCCTCCCTCCCAAGGGTTTTGTGTATGCGTTACAATCAAAAAATTTATGTGTTATAAAACACTTATCATTAAGGATATGCAAGTATTGGTCAAGTTGTGGTGCTGTTCTTAATTCATAAAGTCATTTGAATTTGAATTCTAAATATAGGCATGATAGTTCAATAATATAAAGGATAAAACATATGAACATGAGTATTTTTTACATGTGGAAACAGGCAATCAAGCGGACTGGAATTTGTCTGATAATGTGTTTGGGTCTTTCGTGGTTGGTTAATGCAGGCATGCCCACCTCATACCCTGAACTCCATGACGATGAAGCATTAGAGAAAGAACTGAAATCGCTGGCGAGGGCTCATTCTGATTTTGTCGAGTTGATATCCATCGCTACCTCTCATGAAAAGCGGGATATATGGCTGGTTGAAGTGGGATATGGAAATCAGGAAGAGCGGAGCGAACGCCCTGCACTATTATTAGTGGCTGGCCTTGAAGGTGACCATCTGGTGGGGACGGAAGTGGCATTGGACTGTTTGAAGCGCTTGTGTCAATCGATTGAAGAGGATGCTGAAATGAGGGAGCGTTTTGAAAAGACAACCCTTTATATTATTCCGCGTATGAATCCTGATGGTGCACAACGGTTCTTTATGAAACCTATAAATGAAATGCGGGGGAATACGACTCCTTTTGATAGTGATCATGATGGGTATGTGGATGAAGACGGCCCGGACGATTTGAACGATGATGATTTAATCAGCTGGGTGCGGGTTGAAGATGTTGAAGGGGAATGGATTCTACATCCCGATGATAAGCGCATCTTGATCAAGCCGGATTCGCTTAAAGGAGAACATGGGCAGTGGTTCTATTTTAAAGAAGGGAAGGATAACGATGGAGATGAAGCGATTAATGAGGATGCATTGGGCGAAGTGAATTTTAATCGTAATTATCCCTTTGATTATCCATGGTTTTCAGATGATACCGGGATTCATCAGGTGAGTGAGAATGAAACGCGTGCATTGGCGGATTTCGTGGTGGATCATCCTAACATTGGAGTCGTTTTGACCTTTGCCAGTAACGATAACCTTTTAAAAACACCCCCGTCTGATGGTCGCTCAAGCGGACGGGATCCACAAGTCAAAATTCTCAATGAGGATGTGAAATATTACAAAAAATTGGGGGAATGGTACCGCGAAACCTTGGGAATAGAAAAAGAAATTGGAACAGAAAGTGAAGAGGGGGCTTTCAGCGATTGGATGTACTTCCATCGGGGCCGATTATCGTTATGCGCCAAGATATGGGGAGCAGATATTGCATTGGCTCTTCAATCCAAGGATGGTGATAAAGAAGAGAAAAAAGAGGATGAATCTGGCAATAAATCGGATGATGAGAAAACAACGGGAAAAAAAGAGGACAAATCACCAGCTAAAAAAAAGGAAAAAGATGATCGCGCGAAAGATGAAATAAAGTTTTTAGCGTGGCTGGAAGAGAATGCGCCTGATTTGTTCATCCCCTGGCAGCCCATTGAGCATCCGGATTATCCAGATCAAAAAACAGAAATTGGGGGATATGTACCGTATGCCAAAACCTTGCCTCCAAAAGCCTTTTTGGAAGATATGCAGGAAAAACATTTTGATTTTTTAAAATGTTTGATTGATAAATTTCCTCGCGTTGAAATCCATAATGTCGAAGTCAAACCGTTGAGCCAAAATGTATTCGATGTGGAGGTTCAGATCGTGAATAATGGTTTTTTGCCCACGGTTTTGGCGCATGGATCACGCACCAATGAAGTTCATCCCACCCGTTTGGAACTGGACATTGACGATGATAGTATTCTGGCTGGGGCTCGGCGGATTGAAAGGATTGGAACGCTGGATGGCAGTGGTGGTTTATCGTCTGTGCGATATGTCATTAAAGCCACCCCAGGAACGGAATTATCAATAACGCTGATTTCAGCCTTGGCAGGCCGGGATCATCAAACTGTTGAATTGCGATAAGGAGATAAGTTGATGTATATAATCAAAGCCACTATTGTTTCTATTGTCATTGTGTTGATACTGGCCAGCCGTGATGTTCCAGCCCAACATTCGGATAACATGTTTCCCGCCTTGGGATTGCCTGAAGTGAGAAAAGTGGATGTGTCGTGGGATCGTTTTTACGATAGCAAGGGATTGGCTGAGATATTGAGAAAGTTAAGCCGCGCGTATCCCCAATTAACCAAGCTTTATAGCATCGGTGAATCGTATGAAGGGCGTCCTATATGGTGTCTTGAAGTCACCAATCGGCAGAAAGGGGATCCATCAAGAAAAGCGGGGATGTATATTGATGGAAATATCCATGGAAATGAAGTGCAGGCAGGCGAAGTGGTCGCCTATACAGCGTGGTATTTATGCGAGAATTACAACCGTGTGGAAAAAGTGACCGAGTTAGTTGATGAACGAGTCTTTTATCTGATACCCTCGATCAATCCCGACGGGCGTGATCATTGGATTCATCAAGCCAATACTCCCCACTCTTCGCGTAGTGGAACAAAACCGCTGGATAATGATCGCGATGGCCAATTTGATGAAGATGATTATGATGATTTGAATGAGGATGGATCGATAACCCAAATGCGTATTCGTGATCCCCATGGGCGATGGAAACCTCACCCAAATTACCCCAACTTTTTGATGGTTCGAGTGGAGCCTGAAGAACAGGGTGAATACAGCCTCCTGGGTAATGAAGGCATCGATAATGATGGCGATGGCCGTATTAATGAAGATGGCAAGGGTGGTTATGATTCCAATCGTAATTGGGCCTATGATTGGCAACCGAACTATGTTCAATATGGTTCGCATGAGTATCCATTTTCATTGCCCAACACGCGGGCGGTTTCGCAGTTTGTTATCGATCATCCCAATATTGCGGGTGGCCAATCCTACCACAATGCGGGTGGGATGATCCTTCGTGGTCCAGGCCGAAGGGGTGGAGCCATGACATCCCAGGATGACCGGGTGATGGCCGAAATCGCCAATCGGGGTGAGCGGATGCTGCCCTTTTACCGTTCCCTGGTGTGTTGGAGTGGATTGTATTCCGTTTGGGGTGGAGAATTCGATTGGTTTTATGGCGCAAGGGGCATTTATACGTATACCAACGAGTTATGGAATAGTCAAAACATGTTTCGCAATGCAACCCATCCTGATTCTGACCAACCTCAGCGTGGTGTGAATGATGCCGATTTTCTGCGCTACTTGTTGTTGGAAGAGGGAATGGTCGAATGGCAGCCTTTTAACCACCCAACCTATGGAGAGATAGAAATCGGTGGTCATGTCAAGAACTTTGGCCGTGTTCCTCCATCATTCCTGCTTCAGGAGGAATGTCACCGTAATATGGCATATACATTATATCATGCCGATATGATGCCCATGCTTGAATTTGGTGATATCACCGTTGATAACCTTGGGGGTGATTTAAATCGGATTTGGGTTGAAATTAAAAATACGAGATTGACTCCCACACGCTCACGGCAGGATGTGAACCATTCCATCTCCAGGCCGGATGTGGTTTCGTTGGAAGGGGATGGGATCGAGGTAATCTCAAGTGGCCGTGTGACTGACCGGTACTTTAAGCGAGTTGATCCGGTTAAGGTGCGTCCCCATCGTGTTGAGATTCCCACTATTTGGGGGATGGATGCAGAGCGGATTCAGTTTATCGTAAAAGGGCAAGGAGAAGCGAAACTTGCCGTTAATTCCGTAAAAGGTGGTCTGTTGAACAAAATTGTACGATTGGATTAGGCATATCGTATAAAAACGGAGGGGTATTACGATGAGGTTCTTCAAGATGTCAATTCCTCTTACAGGGATTGTGGCTTTGCTGTTTGTTTTGGAAACCGATGCCTATGAAACAAAAGAGGATATTTTCATGAAAGGATATACCACAGCTGTGTTAGAACGTTTATTCGATTTGCCAGATGTGGGTGTTACTGTTGAACGGGGAGTAGTAATCCTGGAAGGTGTGCCTCGAGATGAAAATCAACGGGATAGAATTGTGAAAACCCTCAGTGAACTGGAGTATGTTGAAAGCATTGAATTCAAAGTGAAAGATGAACCAGGAGTCCAAAAGACTTTTGAAGAAGAAATGGATCAAGTGTTTGAGGGTTTTTTCCCTAAAGATGATCTATTCGAACCCTTATTGGCTGATCCTTGGGAATCACGATTTTTCTTAAGTTATCGTATTGATGAGGATGTGGATCGTGATTTGGGTGCAGTTGGTTTAGGGGAAGTGTTTGGTTTATATCGTTGGACGGATGTGTTTGGACCGGGACACCACATTCAGTTAAATGTGGAAGGTGCGGTCTTTGGCTATTTTGATATGGATTCTGATTCAACCGATTTGTTAAATATCGATTTTCAGGTTGGATTTCCGGTTGTTTATAAATATGATCTGTTTACCTCCCGCTTTCGAATCATGCACCGTAGTTCTCATATTGGTGATGATTATCTGTATCGTGATCCGCCCCGCGTATGGAATATACCCAATTATCAAGTGGATGATAACTTTGTGGATTGGTTTTTTTCATATGGACCACCCTGGTTAAGGGTATACGCAGGTGGAACGTATAAGTTTGATGTCAGTCCCTCACGCGCACCCTGGGAGATTGATTATGGGATTGAATATAAACCCTGGCATGAACGCGCGATTCACCCTGTGTTTGGGATTCATATCAAGCATCAGGAGGAATTTGGCTGGGCTGCCAATCAGCGCTTTTTAGGCGGAGTTGAAATACAGGATTGGCCTTTTAGAAACCGTGTGACCCGAATATTGGGTGAATATTACAACGGCAAAAGCCTTCAATGGTCATTTTATCGTGATGATGGCGAGTATTATGGCCTGGGTGTTTATTTCGAATTTTAAAATAATTTGAAAAAGAGATTACAATGAAATTGAAAAACCGGATTTGGTTTTCTGTCGTTTGTTTATTATGTTTGTTTATTGC
>CAZFER010000032.1:0-69450 GCA_964517495.1 uncultured bacterium
GAGCCGTTTCCCACGTATAACGGCTCGGCGGGAGCCTCGCCCTCCCCTTCAAATTAATGACACTATGGGCAAACCTATGTGTTCGCCCCATGAATACGCCCATTTGTTTTCAAAGAATATTAACAAGGATAAGGGGCTTTCCTTTGCGGGTTTTCATCCCGCCACTATACTTTTACCCTATATTCTGCGTGTTTTTAAAATCAAAACATCACTATATATAAAAACATCGTTCCAATGAACGATTCACACTAAATGGAGAGGGACTGAATTCATTATGGAAATAGACAAACGATACGATGCCCACGCTTCGCGTGATAAATGGTATACGTTTTGGGAAGAACAGGGCCTTTTCAAAGCCGATCCTCACTCGTCAAAGCCCCCATTCTCTATCGTTATTCCCCCTCCAAACGTCACCGGGCGTTTGCACATTGGCCATGCTCTCAATAACACCCTGCAGGATATCCTCTGCCGCTGGAAACGCATGGAAGGCTTCGAAGTGCTCTGGATGCCGGGTACCGATCACGCCGGTATCGCCACCCAAAACGTGGTTGAACGCCAACTCGCCCAGGATGGCGTTTCCCGTCATGACATAGGCCGCGAAAAACTGCTTGAACGCATTTGGGAATGGAAGCAGGAATACGGTGATACCATCATCCGCCAGTTAAAATATCTGGGGGCATCCTGCGACTGGTCACGCACCCGCTTCACTATGGACGAAGGCTGCTCTCGAGCGGTTCGCGAAGTATTCGTCCGCCTGTATGAAGATGGCTATCTCTATCGCGGGCATTTTTTGGTGAACTGGTGCCCACGCTGCCATACCACCCTCTCCGATGATGAAGTCGAATACACCGACGCCAAAGGCGCATTCTACCATATTAAATACAAACTGGCCGATAGTGCAGAACATTTAACTATCGCCACCACCCGCCCCGAAACTCTCCTGGGCGATTCCGCTGTGGCCGTCCATCCCGAAGATGAGCGCTATCAGCACCTCATCGGCAAATCTGCGATTCTCCCCCTGCTGGAACGCAAAATTCCCATCATCGCCGATGAATATGTCGACCGTGAATTCGGTACTGGCGCCCTTAAAATCACCCCAGCACACGATATCAACGACTTTAATGTAGGCAAACGGCACAATCTGGAAGAGATAAACATTTTAAACGAAGATGCCACCATCAACAAAAACGGAGGCCCCTATGAAGGCCTGGATCGTTACAAAGCACGTAAAAAGGTATTGGGGGATTTACAAGAACAAAACCTCCTTTTAAAAACCGAAGAATTGGACCACCGCGTGGGCGGTTGCTACCGCTGCAATACGGTGGTTGAGCCATACTTATCCGAACAATGGTTCGTAAAGATGAAACCCCTCATGCAGGAACCACTCAAAGCGGTCCGTGAAAAACGCACCAAATTCATCCCCAAAAATTGGGAGAACACCTACTTCGCATGGGTGGAAAACGTCCGCGACTGGCCGGTCTCCCGTCAAATCTGGTGGGGACACCGCCTGCCAGTGTGGTATTGCGACAACTGCGATGGCGTGACTGTCACTCGCGAGGATCCGGAACGCTGTACCACCTGCGCCAGCCCCCGTATCCGCCAGGATGAGGATGTACTCGACACCTGGTTCTCATCCGCCCTTTGGCCCTTTTCAACCATGGGCTGGCCCGATCAGACCGCCGAACTGGATAAATTTTACCCCACTACCGTGCTGGTTACTGCCCATGATATCATCTATTTCTGGGTGGCCCGTATGATCATGATGGGCCTTTATATCATGAAAAAGGTCCCCTTCGAGGATGTCTATATCACCGCGTTGGTGCGCGATGCCCAAGGCCGCAAAATGTCAAAATCACTGGGCAACGCCATCGATCCCATCGAGGTGATCGATAAATACGGCGTGGATTCCGTCCGATTCACCCTTTCGATCCTGGCCGCCCAGGGACGCAACATTAACCTGGCCGAAGAACGCATCGAAGGTTACCGCAACTTCACCAACAAAATTTGGAACGCCACCCGCCTGATTCTGGCTACCATCGATGAAGGCGAAACCATACCCGATACCATCGATTCAAACCAGTTGGAATGGGCAGACCGCTGGATAGTATCTCGCTTGCAGCACACCGTCGCAGCCACCCGCAAGGGGATGCAGGAATATAAATTCAACGAGGCCTCCGATGCCCTTTATCATTTCATCTGGCATGAATACTGTGATTGGTACCTTGAATTAATCAAACCACGTCTCTATGGCGATGATCCTCAATCTCAAGCCACCGTCAAACGCATCGCCTTCCAAGTGTTGGAAGGCACCTTACGCATGCTTCACCCCTTTATGCCTTTCATCACTGAAGAACTTTGGCAAATCCTCAAAAAACTCGGCGTGCCCGAAGAGGACGTGCTCAGCATCTCATGCACCCGCTATCCGGCAGTGGATGAATCCCTCATCGACGATACCTTGGAAGCCGAGGTCGATAAATTCCAAAAAATGGTATACACCATCCGCAATATCCGTGGCGAATTAAACATCGCGCCTTCCACCGTAACCATGGTGGAATTCAAAACCCATAAACGTGAAGACGAGGAATTCCTGCAAAAATACTACAATCATATCACCACCCTATGCAAAATCTCCGAAGAACTGGTGGCGGGAAGTGACCTTGAACCTCATCCAGCCTCCTCAATCGGGATCGTGGATGGCTGTGAAATCTGCGTCCACTGGCCGGCTGAAGTGGAACAAAAAGAGATCGTACGCCTGCAAAAACAGATCGAGCAGTTGGAAAAAACCATCGCGGGACGCGAGAAAAAACTGGCCAATCAAAAATTCGTCGAACGCGCCCCCAAAGAAGTGGTCGAACAGGAAAAAGCACGCTTCGAAAAGGAAAAATCCGAACACCAACGCCTGAAAACCCAATTAACCCTTCTCAATCAATAAAGTACATCTCACCCCGGGGAGCGGGCATCCCTGCCCGCTCGTCATACCCACAAACCTAACATCATCTCCCAAACCAAACGGCAACGCACCAATCATCATAAATCACTTCTTCGCACGCCTATTCCACTCAATACCCAGCCCATCCTTTTGTCTTGAATCAGGATGCCCAGGATGCTAAGGATGAACAGGATAACACCCTGGCTGCCCGATAATATTAGACGGATTTTGTAGGGCGGGTTAAAAGCGAAGCAAAACTCACCCCTCATACTTAAACGGAGTTCGAGCATACCTGCCCGAACGTCTTACTCCAATTCCATTTTGTTTGGGGAAAAATGAAAAAAAACTTCCTTGATTTTTTTGGGGGGATGCTCAATTCAATCCCTCAATACTGATTCAAACTCCACTGAGGTGTAAAAAACCGTTTCGATTCCAGCCAAACAGTCAAATGACAGGTTAAAGCGACCGCTCCCGCCAGCATATAAACCACTACGATTTGATAGCGAACCGCTTTTTCCGGGTAAATGCCGGAAATAAGCTGGCCTGTCATGATGCCGGGCATCTGAACAATTCCCATCATCATCATGCTGTTAATGCTTGGGATTAATGCATTACGCAATGTGGTTCCGACATAAGGGCTGAGGGCTTGACTCGGCGAGGCTCCAAGCGACAAAGCGGCTTCAATGTGGCCGCGGTGGCTGTCCACTTCTCCTTTCAAGCGATGAATGGAAAGTGCGGCTCCATTCGCGCAATTCCCAATCAACATCCCCATTAATGGAATAAAGAGGTGGGGTTGATTGAGCGGCTGTATTTGTAAGACAGCGGCATATAAAAAGCCTCCAAGAACTAAAACAGCCAAATGCAAAGCAATGCAAAGGGCGAAAAACGTATGGCGTGTAAATGAATCCTGGCGTCTCCCCGCGGTATAGGTTCCCACAAGGATCATAAATTCCAAGGTCAGAAGATGAAATAACGGCTTTTGGCTTTGAAAAAGCCAGAGGAGAAAATACCCCATAATCCATAGTTGGATAAACGCACGAATCGCACCAAGCAGATATTGACGCTCGAGGCGGCTGCGGTTGAATCGTGCCAACAAAACCGCCAAAACGATCATGGTAAAAGCGATAAGCACCTGATTAAGTGATAATTCAAGATAATCAAAATTCATGGCTTGATCTCCGCATCGTTAATTATTGGAAAATTGATTGAACGCTGGGATGGACTCGAGAGATTGGTATTCGGTTAATTGCCCGTTTTGCAGCAGCATTAAACGCCCCCCAAGTTGTTGAGCCGTTTCCCGCTGATGTGTTACGGTCAAAACAGACATGTTATATTCTTTGTTCAAACGATGAATCGACTGGGTGATAAGCCGGGCGGATTGTGGATCGAGTGAAGAAGTCGGTTCATCCAGCAACAGCAAGGTGGGTTGGTTTGCCAATGTGCGTGCCAGGGATACCCGCATCTGTTGTCCGACGGATAGATCGTTGATATGGCGCTGTTTCAAATGAACTTCCAATCCTACCTGATTTAACAAGTGGATTGTGAATTGCTCCTCATCCTCAATGGTTTTTTTGTTGATCTGAAGGGGATAAAGCAGATTATCACTTATCGTCCCAGGGAATAAATAAGGGAGTTGGAGCACCATCCCCGCCTGTTGCCTTAGCAGCCGAATATCCCATTGTTCTATGGGCTTTCCCTTAAAATAAATGGTCCCTTCATCAATAGGATCAAGCCCGATAATCGCGCGTAATAAAGTGGATTTCCCCGATCCGGATGGACCCATCAAGGTAACCATTTCGCTCTCATCCATCGAAAAGGAAAGAGATTGAAAAATGGTGTTTTGTTGCGATTCTTTGCCCTTGCGGCAGGTAACATTGTCGAATTCTAATATTATACTCATTGATTGTTGATAGTTTTGGCTTTAAGGATTTTATCTATTATATCCATTCATCAATAAACAACCATATGTGAAAGGTCCAAAGATATGTTAGGCTTTTTCAAACGGTCAAAGGATCAACTGCGCGTTCTTCCCGCTGAAGAACCCAAACCTAATCTTCAAAGTGTTTTAATCTGGGTTGATGAGTCCTATCGCGATCCCGTCAGCCGGGTTGTGCGAGCCTTGGCGTTAGAGGAAGCCTATCGGGATACCGGTTTGAGAGAAGTTCACTTGGTCTGTCCAACAATCGGTTTATTTACCCATGAGGCCAGTCAACGGGGGATTAATGTATCGACTCCCGATCATGAGGCGCCTCCTCTAACCTTGGCAGACACCATCCAGCAACTGCAGCCTGATATCGTCGTGGCTGATTTGCTCAATCCCCCTGTGGCGTTTCCCCGAACCGCTGGTGATAAACGCCTCTTGTTTGTTTTGTTATGCGACCGTTTTCATGAAACTGCCTTGGGCGCCGATATGGTCATCTTGCCAGGCTGCCATCCCGCTCCCACGTTCGAATCCTTGCGCTTGCAACCCAGCCGGTTGGCAGATTGCCTGCATGGGTGGGATGTGGTTCCATTGCCAAAACTCTATGAAGAGGAAGCGTCTTCCAATACGTCAACATCCTGTATAGTGGCGTTGTCGAGTGATGAATTTGTGGATCATATGCTGCCATTGGAACAAACACTTAAAACGGTCTTCAAGCAGTCATTATCCTTATTGGATGATAGTGCAAATGGTCTGCCCGATAAATTAAAAGGATTATTTGATCCTAAAAAAACCTGCGATCGGGAAAGTACCTTAAAAGATCGCCGCGATATGATCGATCAAGCAAATGTCGTCTTAACGCATACTGGACCTCATATGTATGAGTTTTTAGCCCGGGGAAAGAACGTAATATTGTACACCACATCAGAAAGTGAATGGACGACTGCCCAGTGGATGCAATCACAACTGGGTGGTGTGATGGCCTTTAATGCCAGGAAGAAAGAGGGGGATGAGTTGGACTCGCAGTTAAAGAGCGTTCTGGATGCCCCTGAAATTCAAAAAAGAGCTGAAAACAATGCTGAACCTATAATAAAGAAGAATGGAGCGGCTCATATCGCCTCATTGACAATGGACCGTTGGTTCCAATTGGTTCAATGAATCATTATTCATTCAAAAAACCAGAGACGGCCAACTAATTTATCATCTTCATCAAGTATGGGAGTGGATTTACAAGCGATAGAATTTGACTGATTGGGAAGATTTTCGAGTATAAAATTGTGCGTTTGTTTTGGCTGGTTATCAATTTGATGAGTAATCACCGACCACTTTGTGTTCGGTTCAGAGTGAAATTTTCCCAACAAAGACAAGAAATCTTGCTTGGATAAATCTTGTGCTTTTTCCTGATCGAGTTCAAATAATTCAAGAAAACGCGGATTGGCAATCGTGACTGAACCGGAACGGTCGGTAATCACCATACCTTGGGACATCTCCTTAAGTACAGCGGAAAAACTTCGATTTTTCGCTTCGAGCTCAGTGGTACGATCTCCCAGGTCAAGCAGGGCTTCTTGAAGCTCAGCGGTCCGTTCCTGTAACTTCCCATTGGAACTTTCGAGTTCCTTCTTCAATTGAAGCAACTGCTGATTGGTTTGGCCCAATTCCTTGTTTTTCTCTTCAAAAAGAGAAAGGGTTTGCACAAGGTTAAGGTTTTGCATGCGCAGTTCTTCGAAGAGGGTGGGGTTTTTCCTGGAGGAAAACTTGTCCTGGAAAAAATTAACGATATTTCTTGCAAGGGTTTTGGTGGATTCTTTCTTCTTCTTGGTCAGCCGTATATGAGTCCCTTCACCAGGCTCAGATTCAATTTCGATTGTATCCATCAACCGTTTCATGGCGGGTATGCCACGTAAAGCCGTGGAAACCCCACGTTTGGTGGTTAAGAGCTCTCTTTTTTGTTCTTCGGTAAAACCAGGGCCATTATCCTCTCCCTCCACTTGGAGAATTAAGTCCTTGTCTTCTGTCAGCAGGGAAAAAGTAATTTTCCCCCCTTTCCCATGTTCAAGAATATTCTTGCAGAGTTCGAAGACAGACGTGGTCACTTGAAGCTGTTCGGTTGTCCCAAAGCCTAATTCTTCACAAATAACCCGAGCTCGATCCCGCGATGCCAGAATGTCTTTTTCTTCTTGAATATCGATCGAATAAATTTCCATGAGTGTTCCACAGCCGTTTCAAAATAACGTACGCATTCAAGAAACGTTATTGAATTATATCAACCTTCCTGGAGGATTATGCCGCACAAACCGTGTCTCGTTTCATAATCGTTACAGTGAATCATACGCCTGATTGTTACCGGCTTTCAAGGTGTTGTTGGTTGAATGTTCCCAGATGGCAAACTGGGTGTTAAGGGTGATGAGTCTGATGAGGGGCGTGATTGGAGTTCAGGCGTCACTTCCCGAATATAATCCGCAAAGCGATCCTCTGCTGATTTTGCACTTAATTCAGATGTATCTTCCTCTGATTGGGATTCATCCTCGGCGCCAACCACATGATATTTTGGACCTTCCTCTTCCTGTGCGAATTGGGCTTTTTCACCAATATAAAATTTTGTGGTTTCGACTGGAAGGCCATCCACACTAAATAATACTTTCCATTCCCCTATTCCCCCAAGTTTCATTAATCGCCGCATTTGAAATTCTATTCCGATGAAATCCTTTTTAGGGTAACGTATTTCCTCTTGCGCTGCCACATTGCTTAATGGATTAACCAACTCGATGGTTGCCCACGAATTTTTATCCTCTGATGAAAAACCTGCCACCACAATAACACGCGGATCCTTCTCAGGCAGGAACTCATCTGTAACACCCACCCAACGATTATCCTGGGATAATCCTTTACACGTAAAAAGATCGCGTTGAGCCGTGGTCGCGGGTTTCATTGCGATTCGTTGGTTACTTGTACAGGATGAAAAGGCCACTAAGACAGCAACTATGATGATAAGGTTAAGTAAAGATTTCATTTGTTATCCTCGTTTCTGGCACCAGGCAAGTATTCTATCCACGATAAGAATATTCCGTCAAGCGATGCTTTGTTTAAAAAAGGCATACTATTTGCTTATCCTGAAATATGAATTTGTTCCATTAATTAAAAAAACGTCTTGATATGACAAGAAGTTATATCACAAGGATAGAAAGTTCATAGGGTCTTTAACCACTGGAAACTTTTTAGTTCGTTTTGGAACACAGGAAAGCAAAGAACAAGGGAAACAAATTGAAATATGGAAAAATCTGCTTGACAAGGCAAATTTTAACCACGTATAATATTTTATAATCATTAAACTTGAGTTATCTCATTTAAAGGGGCTTGTAAAATGGGTGATGTACCAGAACAACAAGATGTTCAACAGGAAGATAAACCTAAAAGTAAATTGCCACTTATTATCATAAGTTTCGTGATTTTATTGGCAATTATTATTTTTAGTGCCATGAGTATGCTTAGTACAGGTGGTGAACAAACCGAAGGAAAATCAGATATTGATAATAAAATAGGGTACATGTACAGTTTCCCGGAACCATTCACGAATAATCTACTTCCGCCTGACGATCAATATCTAGTGACTGTGGAAGTTACGCTTGAGATTAAAAGTAAACCACCTCATTCAGAATCTGATGCCTTGTTGGAATTAGGAATTGATACGAAAGATAAAGATGCCTTGAACCACAGCAAAATGCCTAAAGTAGTCGAAATCATCAATACTGTTTTTCAAACAAAAAACAAAGCCGAAGTGACCAATCAACCAGGCAAAGAACGAATAAAAGCACAGATTAGAAATGGCATCAATGCAATATTAGAAAAAGGTAAAATAGAATCGGTTATCCTGGAAAAGTTTATCATTAATTAAACTTTTTCTTATAAACAAAGCGGGTAGCACTTATGGCGGATATTCTATCACAGAGTGAAATTGATGCGCTCTTGTCAGCCTTTGCCACCGGAGAAGGGGCTCCGGAAATTGGAGGGGCTGAAGAGGACGAACAGGTTCGTGAGGTTAAAGTTTATGACTTTAACCATCCGGACCGTTTTTCCAAAGATCAAATCCGCACCATGCATAACTTGCATGACCACTTTGCTCGTATTTTTTCGATTTCCTTATCCGCTTTCCTCCGAACCATCGTTGAAGTTAAACTGGTTTCTGTTGATCAAATTTCCTATGAGGAATTTATTCGCTCGATTCCCAATCCTACCTCTTTGAATGTTATCAACATGGACCCGCTTGAAGATAAAGCTTTAATCGAATTATCTCCCACCCTCTCATTCCCGGTCATCGATCGATTAATGGGTGGTGCGGGGAATGTTTTCAAGAAAAACCGGGAATTGACTGAAATTGAACAAACCATTATTGAAAAAGTCCTCTATCGTGCTTTTGATTGTCTCCATGAAGCCTGGGCCAATGTTATCCCCTTAAATCTTTCGCTTGAACAATCAGAAACCAATCCCCAACTGTTGTTGCAGCAATACCTCCCGTCGGAAATGGTTATTTTGATGACTTTCGAAGTAACCCTGGGAGAGATATCAGGAACATTGTCTTTCTGTATTCCTTATCCCACCCTCGAGCCGGTTGCCAATCAACTCTCCAGTACCTCATGGTTCTCTGCTGGAAAAAAAGAATTGTCGGATGAACATGCCGAAACATTATATGACCGGCTCCGCAGGGTCAATATTCCCATAATCGCGTATGTTGGATCAGCTGAATTGAGATTGAAAGAATTGCTTGAATTAAAAAATGGTGACGTCGTCCAATTAAATCGCCGGACAGACGAAGAAATTGTCGTGCAGATTGGCAATGAATATCGTTATTTTGCCAAACCCGGCAAGAAACGCGGACATAATGCAGTTCGAATTACCAAGATCATCACTGGACCGGATGACGTATAAATAAAAAAGTAGGTCAACTATGTGTGCAGAAGCATTAACTCAAGATGAAATTGACGCGTTGCTGCGCGGAGAGCCACCTCCAGAGAAACCGTCACAGATTACTCCTGAAGAGGAGGACACCATCAATCTCTACTCGAATTTGGTGGGTGATTGTGGGAGCGATGTTTTATCCACGTTGACGGGAGAGTCTGTAACCACCTCGGTTGGGGAATTCAAAGAGACCGATCCGGATACCATTAGCAGCGATGTTGAAAGTGAAATTGTTGTCGCTGAGTTGAATTATAAAGGCATGATTCAAGGGAAAACCACCATCATCATGCCAGTCAACACCGCTTTGAAATTGGCAACTCAAATGACCGGAGGTGGGGCGGAAAGCGAATTTGGCGATTTAGAGGAAAGCGCGCTTAGTGAAGCGATTCAATCACTATACAGTTCAGTCAACACCCAACTGTCACAACAAATCGGCAGTGACATCCAAATGGATGCACCGGATGTTACCACCCAACCCGGAAATTTGCATGAACTGTTGCCCGAATCGCCGGAGCGATTAATCATTGTCGATTATAAGATTGAATCGGATGATATAAGTGGTCCTATTTACCAGTTAATACCTCGAAATCTATTGCATTCAATTTCGTCAGCTCTTTCCGGTGAAACACCCGCTCCGGTTGAGGATATTACCTCGGGAAGGGAGTTTGGTACGTCCTCCAAAGTCCCGCCTGTTATGTCAGCGCCTGCGGCTTTTTCACCGGGCGGCGGGGGTGGTATGCCAGGGATGCAGCAGTATCAACCTTCTCAGCCCTCTGTTGATATCTCCAACCTCGATCTGATCCTCGATATCTCAGTCGAAATCAAAGTGGAGTTGGGCCGAACTCACCGTAAAATACGTGAAGTGTTGGAACTCGGACCTTCCTCTGTTGTGGAACTGGATCATCTGGCGGGTGAACCCATCGACATTCTGGTGAATGATAAACTCTTCGCCAAAGGTGAAGTGGTTGTTATCGATGAAAACTTTGGTGTCCGAATCACCGATATTCTGAGTATTGAAGAACGGATTGAAGCGCTTAAATAATGGATATGACAAGGAGTGGATAGGGTATGGCGCAGCACTCGGAATTAAAACTAATTGATTTACTCTCGCTTCGTCCGGGATCGTTGCTGCATTTACACACCGTAAAAGGGGAACCGGCCTGTACTTTGGCTGAGCAATTGTTACGATGTGAAGGATGGAAAGAAGAAATTAGCCATGCTGCCTTTCCGGAAGGAGATGATCAAACTCGGCACAATTTCTCTAAGTTGTTGGATATCCCCATAGATACTCAAGTTATTGTGCGCCATCCAAAGGATAATGTTGTTGAGATTTTACGTTTAAACTCCGCCGGGTGGCATGATATTTTGTCTCGAGTGGGATATCATGTTGATGTGATGGTTGATGGCCGAATCTTCGCATCAGGTGAGATAGTGGATACCCAAAATGAAAGTGGTATTCGAATAGAGAAAATGGCTGCTTTATAAATTTGTTTTTGTTCAGGTCAGCGGCTTGTTGGTTTGACAGCACCTTGCATTTATCGAGCCGTTGTTCCGTAGCGTTGAATGTTTTTCACGTTTTAACCTTTGCTGCCGGTTAGAACAATTGGGTTGAGGGCCGCAAGATCCTACGTTGTCTTGCGGTGGCCGGAATGATCTCATTTCGGCAGGTGAAAACTGATGATAATTCAAAAATCATGGGTGGTGTTCGCCGTCTGTGCCGTTCTGCTTTTTGCGGATATAAGCATGGTGTGCCTTCATGCGGCTGAACAAACCGAACAATCGGTCTCACAGGATATTCAATCTTCCTCTCCTAACCTTACGGCCCAGAAACACGCTGGTACGGTAAGCGGTGCTACGAATGTCTTAAATGCCACTTCGGCTGTCTCCTCACGTGAAAAGGTATTCAGTGCGTTGCAAACAGCATGGGATGATCTTTCTGCGGAAGGAAATACCAACACCGTTACGGATGGATCAACCCCTAGCACAAATAACAGCGATTCATCCACAAAATATATTGGCCAAATGTTAATAAGCCTCTCGCTGGTTATTCTAATGGCCCTTTCTTTGGCGTGGGGATTCAAACGGTTTGTGCTTAAAAATCGCACCTTGGGCGGAGGTCATATCAATTTGCTCGCTTCATATGCCTTATCCCAAAAATCAAAAGTTCATCTATTGCAAGTGGGGGAGGAGTGTTTTCTGGTGGGAGAAGGCAACAATGCTTTATCATTGATTTCCAAGGTGAATTTGCTGGATGATACCGAACCCCATAACCGGGATGACTATGATTTAGAGTCTTATGAAGAAGAATCTGCCCCTAAAAATAATTCATTCACTTCATTTGAAGACCGGCTCTCCGATTGGCAGCAATCCCTCAAAGAGCAAAATTTAAGTCAGGAGATGAAAACCAGCCTTTTACTGCTGGGGGGGCTATCAGAGCGTTTGCGCCGAAAAGGAGGGGAATCAAATGGCTAAGCGTTGGACTCTCCCATTGGTTTTAGTCGTAACAGGATTTCTTCTTTATCCATCTGCCGGGTGGGCACAGGCTATAAATGCGCCTGAACCCATTCTTCCTACATTGGGGATTGATGATCCCAACGGTCCCCACCCCAGTGATGTTTCCGTCACTTTGAAGATCCTCTTTTTATTGACGATTTTATCACTACTTCCCAGCATTGCCATAATGACCACCTCGTTTATTCGCATTTCTATTGTATTAAGTCTGGTGAGAAGGGCCATCGGAACTCAGCAAACCCCTTCAAATGAAATCATCGTGGGACTGGCGTTGTTCATGACCTTTTACATCATGACTCCCACGTTTGAAGAGATTAATAATACCGCGATTCAACCTTATCTAAACCAGGAAATCAAATCGATACCGGTCGGAGAACCGGATGCATTCGGGCGTCCCGTGGAAGGACAACCCATGCTGCCTTTTTATGTCATGCTGCAACGGGGGGTGATTCCCATCCGTGAATTTATGTGGAGTCAAATCGGCGTAAAAGGGGCACGGGATGTGGCTGTGTTTATGTCCATGGCCGGCATGTCCAAACCAGAAAATGAGGATGATGTACCCACCCATGTTCTCATCCCGGCGTTTATGATCAGCGAATTAAAAAAAGCATTCATGATGGGATTTATGATTTTTATTCCCTTTTTGATTTTGGATATCGTCACCTCATCCGTCCTTATTTCGATGGGGATGTTCCAATTGCCCCCCGCGTTTATTTCGCTGCCATTCAAGATTTTGTTGTTTGTGCTTGTCGATGGCTGGAGTGTTCTGGTAAGGGCATTGGGTCTTTCATTCATGCAGAATATGGGCGGGATTGTTGGATAAATCAGCAAAAGAAAGGAGTGGTGTTGTTATGACGGAATTACGCGTGATTGAACTAGGCCAGTTAATGATGTTTAACGCCTTGATCATTAGCTTGCCCCTTTTGGGAACCGGTTTGATCGTCGGGATTTTAATCAGTGTGTTTCAGGCCGCCACCCAGATCAACGAACAAACACTGACCATTGTACCCAAACTGCTGGTGGTGGGCACGACATTTATGTTTTTGATGCCCTGGCTATTGAACCGGGTGTTGGATTTAACCCGGCGTATGTTGAATGAAATTCCATTTGTGGCGAGTAATAGCGGATGACGATTCTACCCGAGCCATATGAAAACGAATTTCTCGCGTTTGTCTTTGTTTATGCGCGAGTGGGTGCGGCGGTGTTTACCATGCCAGTCATTGGCGCTACTACCGTTCCACGGCATATCCGGGCCGGTGTGGCCTTTTGGATTAGCATCGTTTTACTAGGCTCGACATGGGGAATGAATGAATCCCAGGCAGGCTTGGTCTTGCCAGAAACCATCCGGGATTACAACGGCCTCGTTGATTTTACCTTGGCGGTTATGTCAGAAATGGCCATTGGTTTCACCTTTGGCTTTATCGGTCAAATATTTGTTCAAACCGTCGGTGTGACCGGTGAAATTGTAGGGCAGCAGGGTGGGTTTTCCGCTGCCTCGGTTTTGGACCCAGTAACCGGACAGGATATCTTCTTGATGTCCACCATTAAAACCTTGCTGGCAACTTTAATTTTTATTGTGATTAATGGTCCGGAAAATGTGTTTCTTGTTTTATATGAAAGTTTTAAAGTGATTCATCCGGGTGAAGGAATAACGATGGGAAGCTATAGCGAAGCAACCTATCGCACCATTGTGACCACCATCGTGAATGATGAAGGAAGGCAATATGCCCTGGCTTCCATGATGTATCGCGTGGGAGTTCAGATGGCTGGCCCGATGATCGCATCCATGATTTTGGTCAGTGTGGCGGAAGCATTCTTGGCTCGAATCGTTCCCCAGATGAATATTATGGCGGTTGGTTTTGCATTAAGAATATCTATCGCTCTGGTGATTTTGTTATCCGCAATGCAGTTCACCGTCAGAGCATTTAGTGATTATTTGGAACAATACATGATGTTTTCAAGGGCCATGCTAAGCCGGATGGCCCCATTCTGAACGGTGACTTGAACACTGTCGGAGTAGAACACTATGGCAGATTCTGAGAGCGGCCAGGAGAAAACTGAGACTGCGACGGCGCGAAAACGTGAACGTGCCAAAGATGATGGGAATATACCCAAAAGCATGGAAATCAACACCGCTTTGATGTTGATTGCCGGAGTGACCACGTTTTATTTCTTCGCCGATGATTTTTACCGGGGCATCATGGAAGCCATTCGGTATTACATCGGACACAGTCACTCGGAAGAGATCACCATCACTGGCATCCATACGTTTATGTTGAATTTCGGCTTGAGGGTGTTATCGATTATTTGGCCATTTTTTCTCATATTCGTTTTAGTCGCATTGGTGATTAATATCGCTCAGGTTGGATTTATGTTTATTAGCCGGCCTTTAATTCCCGATTTTAACAGGATTAATCCTATCACGGGATTGGGCCGTTTGTTTTCCATGCGTGGACGTGTGGAACTGCTTAAATCTGTTTTCAAAATGTTCATCCTTGCTCCTGTGATGATCTGGACGGTATATAGCCATCTGCCTGAGATGATGCCCCTGGTGAATCAAGGGACTGCCGATATTCTTGTTCACCTTGGCTGGGCGGCATTGGATGTCGCCGTAAAAGCCCTATTGATTATGCTGGTGCTTTCCATTATCGATTACGCTTATCAGCGCTGGCAGTATGAACAAGACCTGAAAATGACAAAAGAAGAAGTTAAACAAGAGATGAAGGACGTCCAGGGTGATCCTCAAATTCGCAGCCGAATCCGCTCGATTCAGATGGAAATGGCGCGTAAACGAATGTTGGAGGAAGTCCCGGAGTCAGAAGTGGTGGTCACCAATCCTACGGAATATGCCATTGCCATTCGATATGATGCAGAAAAAGCTCCGGCTCCCCAGGTGGTGGCCAAGGGGAAAAATTTGATTGCCCAGAAGATTAAAGAGATTGCCATGGAGCATAACATCCCGATTGTGGAAAATCGCCCCTTGGCACAATCTTTATATAAATTAGTTGATATTGGAAATTTAATTCCGCCCGAACTGTACCAGGCGGTAGCGGAAGTGTTGGCCTATGTATACAAGCTGACCAACAAGATTGAAGAAAAAGTTTAGAGTGATCGATGGCGGAACCAAGGACAGGTTTATTATCTGGTTTAAGAAATTTCCGGCTGGCTAATATTTTAGTCGCGGTCGGATTTATCGGTATACTCGGTATCATGCTCGGATCGGTACCGCCGGTCATGCTATCTATGTTGCTGGCGACCAATATTGCTATTGCCTTGCTGGTTTTGATGATGGCCTTGTATATGCTTGAACCACTGGAATTTACAACCTTTCCCACAGTCTTATTAATGTTGACGATATTTCGTCTTTCACTCAATGTCGCCTCGACGAAATTGATTCTCACTCCCTCAACGGGAGTTTCGCAAAAAGCCGGCGCGGTTATCGAATTTTTTGGCCGGGTCGTGGCCGGCGATAACGCCATCATTGGTTTTGTCGTGTTCTTGATCCTGGTGATTATCCAGTTCGTTGTCATTACCAAAGGTTCTGGGCGTATCGCTGAGGTGGCGGCCCGTTTTACCTTGGATGCCATGCCCGGTAAACAGATGGCGATTGATGCCGACCTTAATGCAGGTCTGATCACGGAATCGGATGCACGAAAACGGCGATCGGATATTGCTCGGGAAGCGGATTTCTATGGAGCGATGGACGGTGCCAGTAAATTTGTACGAGGGGATGCGATTGCCGGTATCATTATTACCGTCATCAATATTCTGGGTGGGATTGGAGTCGGTTTCTCTGAAGGGCTCCCTTTCTTTGGTGTATTGAGAACCTATACCATTCTCACCATTGGAGATGGTTTGGTTACTCAAATACCCGCCCTGTTAACCTCTACGGCTGCGGGCATCGTTGTAACCCGGGCTTCAGAAGAAAAGGCATTGGGTGATAGCTTGGCCGGTCAGCTGTTTGCCAAACCGGAAGCGATCTTTGTTGCATCGTCGGCGTTGTTTCTGGTGGCGGTTTTGGGAATGATGTTCAGCCCTGGTATTGTTTTGCCCTTCGCTTCCATTGCCATTATATTAGGAGGGGGGGCATGGCAAATACAACGCACACAAAAGGCCGAAATAATTGAAGAGGAGGAACGGGCTCGCGAGGCAGAAGAGGAAGTCCCTCCTGAACCTGAAAAAGTGGAATCCCTCCTCGAAGTGGATCCTATGGAAATTGAGATCGGCTTCAGCTTGATTCCCCTGGTGGACAGCGAACAAGGTGGTGATTTACTCGATCGTGTTTCTGTGATACGTCGGCAAACCGCGGTGGAATTGGGGATTATCGTTCCCCCTATCCGCATTCGGGACAACATGCAATTAGGTCCCCGTCAATATAATATTTTGATCCGTGGCATTCGAGTGGCAGAAGGTGAGATCCGGCCCGACCGCCTGTTGGCAATGAAACCGGACATGGAGGAAGGGGATGATGTGCCCGGCATCAAAACAGTTGAACCTGCCTTTGGCACACCTGCCAAATGGATCGAAAAAGATGAACGGTCACGTGCTGAAATGGCGGATTACAGCGTGGTTGAACCCGCTGCGGTTTTAGCGACTCATTTAACGGAAGTGATTCGTAACCATGCTCATGATTTGCTGGGCCGGCAGGAAGTCCAGAACTTGATCGACAATCTGAAAGAACGCAATTCAGTATTGGTCAGGGAATTAACCGAAGTGGCGAATGTCAAAATTGGCGTTATGCAAAAAGTACTCCAAAACCTGCTGCGTGAACGGGTACCCATTCGTAATCTTGAATTGATTTTTGAGGCGATTGCCGATTATGCTGAACCGGCTCAAATGAATCCGGATACCATTACGGAATATTGCCGGATGAATTTGAATCGGATTATCACCAATCTTTATCTGGATCAAAGCGGCCAGTTACCGGTCATAACCATTGATCCGAATATTGAAAGCCGTCTGCTGGACGGTCTCCAGCGGGGTGGATCAGCCGGTATTATGGCGACCGATCCCCCTTATGCAGAGAAAGTCATTTCTGCTGTAAAGAAAGAATGCAACACGGCGATGGCGTCTGGTTTTCATCCCTTAATTTTGACAACGCCTCAGCTGCGAGCGCATATTAGGCGTTTATGTGAACGGGAGATACCCCGGCTTATAGTTCTATCCTATAACGAAGTAGCACCGAATGTTCCGGTAACACGAATTGCGACTGTGAGGTTACAAAGTGCGAGTGAAAAAGTTCCAAGCTAAAGACATGGCTGAAGCCATGAAGATGGTCAAAACGGAGTTAGGATCCCAAGCCGTTATCCTCCATTCACGTGATATGAGAAAAGGCCTATTGGGCTGGTTTATGGGAGGTGGTGTCGAAGTCACTGCTGCGGTTGACATGCGTAAAAACGCGAATGCAGAGACAACGCCCTCCCTTCGTCCCTCACCGGACAACAAAAAAAACACGGGAGGGAAAGTCGATTTCAAAGTTTCTGATCGTAAAGAAAAGAATACTCCCCCAAAACAAAAAACGCCTCAAAAACCTCCTGCGAATAATGAAGATGTAAATCCTCTGTTGGCATTATCTCAAAAGTTGATGGAGGAAAACCAAAACATAAAACAACAAAATACCGCTCCCAATGGCAAATCCAAGTCCTCACATAATCCCCAATCATCCAATTCTCAACAACCAATCAATAATAAGAACCTGGAAAAACGCCTGGAGGATATGGAAAACAAAATTAGCAAACTTACTAGCTTGATTGAAAATTTAGCTCCCTCTTTGGCGTCGGGTGATATGCCCTCTGTACCTTCGCGTACACGCGACATTTATAATCATTTGCTTGAGCAGGAAGTGGATGAGAGTTTAGCCCTTTCGATTGCCTCTCAAATTGCGGAATCGACCGATGAAAATGATGATGTGTGGACTGCGTTGAAATCCTATTTTGTCTCCCGTATTAATGTTTCACCTTCGTTGGAATTGGATATGAATGCCAAACGTCCCAAGGTTATTATGCTGGTGGGGCCAACCGGTGTGGGAAAAACCACCACCCTGGCCAAAATTTCTGCTCAATACCGCTACGCCAAAAATGCCGAAAAACGCCCCAAAATTGTATTTATCACCGCCGATCTATATCGTCTGGCCGCCGTTGAGCAATTGCAAAAATACACCGAAATTCTCGGCGTGGAATTGGAAGTGACCTACTCAGCCGAAGAAGTTCGGCAAGCGCTTAAAAAACATCAAAACGCCAATCTGATTCTTTTCGATACGGCTGGTTCATGCCAACGTAATCTTCCCCAAATGAGCACCCTGGCTTCTATTGTAGAATCAGCCCTACCCACTGAAGTGCATTTGGTTTTATCCTCAACCACTAAATTTGGGGACTTAATTGATATTGTGGAACATTTCAAAAATGTGAAACCCAATCGGTTGTTATTTACCAAAATCGATGAATCCACAACCGTTGGCCCCTTATTCAATACTCTGGAGAAATACAAAATTCCTCTTTCATACTTGACCACCGGTCAAAATGTTCCTGAAGATATCGAACCCGCTCGAGCGGAGCGAATTGCCAAAATGCTAATGACTAAACCGGTTGTCAATCGTTCTATCACCATGAATCCAAACGATTCAAACGTGAACAAATCGGATTCTCACTCCGCCGATTCCATGAACGTGTCTGAAAAGCAGGATTCAAAACAGGATAATTCTGATGAAACAAAAAATGCCTGATCAAGCAGAAAAACTTCGTCAACTCGCCGCCAAAGAGAAGGCCGAACCCACTCAATCCACGGCGGCTACACTGGACGCCGAAAAAGAGATGGAGTCTTCAACCACTGTTGAGCGATCCATATCGGTTCCTCCATTGGATAAAGATAAATCCTACGCAGATAAACCGAATGCATTGCCTCAAAAGCATGAAGAAAAAAATCGCCCACAAGGAAATGGGAAGAAAGAAAAGCGTAAAAACAAAGGGAAAGGAAGAAATGCCTCCCCAAATCCATCTCAACAAACTGTAAAACCAACCTCTTCATCGGTTGAAATCATCTCGCCACCAACAAAACCTGAACCCCCTTCCGCCATTGGTGGATCGAGTGAAAATGTAACGCAATTGGTTTCCAGCCGATTCCCGGTTGATGGCCATACACGTGTCATTGCTATTACCGGTGGTAAAGGAGGCGTTGGAAAAACCAATGTTGCTTGCAATTTGGGGATTGCCATGGCACAAATGCGCAAAAATGTCTTATTACTGGATGCCGATTTGTCCCTCGCCAATGTCGATATCCTTTTAGGTTTAACGCCGCGTCTGAATTTATCCCACGTGATCGCGGGTGAGAAAAAATTGGCCGAGGTCATGATCGAGGGGCCTGCTGGTCTTCGTATCGTTCCGGGGGGATCTGGCTTGGAAGAATTTTGCCAACTATCCGTACAAGAGATGAACCGCATTTTTGAAGCATTTGCCGAAATTCACCCTGTTCCGGATATACTTTTGGTTGATACAGCCGCGGGAATTCACCCCAATGTTCTCCAATTCCTGCTCGCCTCCAATCAGGTGTTGGTCGTTACCACTCCAGAACCACCAGCCTATACGGATGCCTATGCCCTGATTAAAACCCTGGTCCGGCATGATCCTAAAAAGGAAATCGGAGTTCTGATTAATATGGCCAATGACTCGCGTGAATCCAATGAAGTGATACGCTTGATGTTGCAAATTTGCCGGCAAATGCTGCATGTTGGTTTTAACAATATCGGCACCATCCCCAGGGATGCGAACGTCCTCAAGGCCGTACGCTATCAACAGCCATTTATAATTAATGCCCCCAATTCCGCCGCCGCTAAATCAATACGCCATATCGCTGGCACTGTGCTTCAAATTGGCTGCCAAAACGGCGCCCCCAAAGGATTAAAGGGCTTCTTTAAACGGCTGTTTACCCCCTCTTCCTCCCATGCAGCCGCTATTTCATGAAATATGGAAACTCATATATTTCATTTTTTTATTTGTGTTAAACTTAATATTTTAAAAATGAATAAGGATAAGATTAAACACCGATTTTCGCGAGGTGTTTAAAAAGCGTTTTGTATATTGAGGGCTCTCCTTGGCAATTTCTTCATTGATGTTAGCCAAGTCGTTTTCAGCTTGGGGGGAGATTATTACTTTCCAGTCGTTCTTTTCTATTTGTTATCCCTTTTGTTAACAATTGACACCACCAGTTCATCAGGTCCATTATATGATTTACCCTCACCGGCGGAAATAGATGCATCTGCTTACTCAATTAATCTACGTAGTTCTTGAATTCTAGTTTCATAATCCTGCAACATCTGTAAACCAGCTCTGACCACTTCAGAGGCATTTCCAAAATGACCTTTTTGTACCTGGAGATCAATAAAATTGTCGTAATAATCTCCAAGGTCTAAACTTCAGGTAGTTGCCATAATGCTAACCCGTTTCCATTTTTCATCTATCATTAGGCAGTATATTGACCTTCTTGTTATCTTTAAGATTATAACACGGTAAGTCATATTATCATGTGAGAATTGAATATAAATTCTTCAGATTAAATCCCCCCTAAAAAAATCCAAATTGAATTGGACTTTTTGAGATGAATCTCATACAATATTTTATAGATGGAAGGTTTTTTAGCTGCTCTCTTGGAATGTACGATTTCTCAAATGAGAAGAAATACTCGAATGATTATGAAGTTTAAAGCATTGGTTATGAATAATATCAAGTTTTTATTGTTTGTACCCCTTTTATTGTTGCAATTTGGATGTGCGACGGCCTCCTTCAAAGCCATGCCTGCGCAGGGGATAACTGTCTCACCCGATGGTGAGATGGCATCTCAATCAAAAGGGGGGATCGCCATCAGTGTACGTAAGTCCCATATAACCAATAGGTTATCAAGTAAATTAACCGCCCTGAAGGTTACATTGATCAATCAAACCGATCATCCGATTGAATTTATCCCAAAAGAATTCCTGTTGTTTGATCAGAATGAAAGACAATTTTTCGCACTACCCAAAGAAGCGATTTCGGAAGCGGCTCATACAGGATATTCACGTACATTTATTTCGCATGGTTTTGGGTATCATCCATATTACCACCACTGGGGATGGCATTGGGGAGGCCCATATTATTTGATTGAACGGCCATATTACCGTGGGATTATGGCTGATGCATTACCGACAGGCCCGATCAAAATTTTCCCCCATGCCATAGTGGAAGGGAATCTTTATTTTGGTGTATCATCCAAATGGTTGGATTCGTTCAGGTTTAGAATTACCCGTTATGAACGCTTTCCAAAAGATAAAGAAGATGCGCCGAAGGAATACACATACGAGTTTCCATTTGCTGTAATAAAATAAGGAATTTGTACTTATTTAATGTCCATTTTTAAGATTGTGGGGAATTGGAGAAAAGAGGGAGGACAAAAAATGATACGAGGCCGGAAAATGTTAATAAGAATCGGTTCTATCGTATTACTCATGGTGACCATCGGTATCTTTGCATGTCTAGTCGCTCCACCAAAAGCGGAAGCGGGAAGCCGTTATGAACTTCGTCCCTATTTTGCAGGACGAGGATATGCCTATGCATATCCCTTGCTGACCTACCGGGAACGGCCAGTTTTTGGGATAACCAAACATTACGAGTTTAAACGAAGACCTTTAAGTGTCCCTCAAAGGCCTCATCGAAGCTATAGTTCATCACCCACACGTGTGATACATTATCATCATTATCCAAGAAATTATTCAAATAATTATCCTTATCAAGGCATCCAAGTGATTGGAACTGATCGCCCCTCTGTAATTGAGCGGGAAAAAGTGATTATCGAACGGCAAACTCCTTCTCAAAATTACTCGCAGCAACAAGCACCTGGCGCTGTGCAACAACGTCCACCTCTCTCAAAGAAATATGCAGAAGAAGGAGAAGATAAATCGTTCGTTGAACATTTGCAGGATGCCAACCGGTTATTTAAAGATCGGGATTACAACAGTGCGGTTTTGGAATTCAGGAAAGCAGCCGCCATGCAACCCAGCAACGCTCCAGTAAAAATGGGGTATGCTTTATCTCTTTTAGCCACCGGGGATTATGTGACTGCGGCTTCAGAACTGCGCCATGCCCTCAAGTCGAACAATGGATGGTATGATGAAGCCCCGGAATTGTCGACCTACTACGGCGATCTCAATGATTTCAAAGCTCATTTTGCCATGCTCGAACGATATGTGCAAAAACATCCCAAAAATTTAGACGCTCAATTTCTGTCCGGCTATTTAAACTTCCTACAAGGTAAACTGGATCGAGCCGCTGATACAATGGCAGAAATCCTGGAAAAAGACCCCAACGAATTAGAAGCCACCACCCTCTTGGGCCGCTTGGCTTCAAAACAACTTGAATAGGGATATTTGCTCAACAACAATATAGAACTTGAATTACACAAAAAATGAATATTTGATCCAGACAAATAAGGGGGTAAAAAACATGCCTGGGAATAGATTCCCCAAGCGTATTTTTCCCAGTTCAAGCATGTTGATGGAGATGGCCACGATCAGCAATCCTCCAGCCGATGCTGTTTCGGTGATCATATAAGTTGGTAATCCTGAACCAATTGCCATAAAGAAGAGGGTTAATCCCCCTTGAAATAGCAGGATTGTCAAGGAACTTGCCATGACACCTGCTCCCATTGCACCAGCTAAAAAGATGGAAGCATGGCCATCAAGCAAACTCTTTGTATAGATAAGGTCTCCATTTCCTTCTACTCCAGCTCGGAACGTGCCAACCACGGTTAACGCTCCCATACAAAATAATATACTGGAGAAGACATACGCATCGACAAATTGGGAGTCACCTTCATGTTTGAGCCATCGTTTAAGTACTCCTCCAAAGGCTTGCAAACGTGCTTCGATGTTTAATCCCTCACCCACTAATCCCCCCACAATCATACCGAATGCCAGGAGTGGAATCTCCTGAGTTTTTAGGGCATCTTTCAAGCCAATCACAATGGTGGCCAGGCCGATGGCTTGAAAGAGAATACTCTTGAAACGGGGAGCCAATTTGCCATGTAGCAAGAGGCCTATGGCGGATCCGATTAAAACCGCCAGAGTATTAATTAAAGTTGGTAGCATTATTCATAAAAGATCAAATTAATATTCAGTCAACGCATAATCGACAGCATGAAAGAGTTTTTTGGTATAATTTAAGATTCGCTTTTTTAGTTTATTCAAAGCATTGAAATCACGTTCTTCGATCTCAACTTCAATACCCACAAAGGTTTTGTTGTTCCAACCACGCTGGCCGCTATGGGCGGGCTGCATGTAGACAATGAATGTTGGCGCCTGCATCCCGTATTCATTTTCAGAATAAACCATCATGCCTTCCAATATTTTATCCGGGTCCTTGCCACTTACTTCTTCGCCGATTTCAAGGTCAAGCGAAACACGAAAACGGTCAGGCAGTTCGGCGCGTAAAATAACAAATCCCAGCCCCGCCCGTTTCACGTCGCGTTTTTTGCTCATGCGTGTAAGGTAATATTGGGCTTGGGGGCTGGTGCCGGTATATTTGAAAATACCATAATCATTGTCAGGTGCGGATAAGATTTCTTCATATTGATGAAGATCGTTATATATATCCGTGATCAGGTTGTCCAATTGTTTGCATTCCAACTCTCTTGATTGCAATCCATACATGCCGGGTTAACTCCATTAATTTCCTTATCATTCGTTATTTAATGTTTTATTTAATAAGGTTATGATAAAATATGTGGCCTCTGAACTTTCGTATAGAGGCTGGAACTCTTTATTCTACCTGTTTTACTCGATCGTTGAAACATGCCGGTAACTGTTCCCACTATCATATGGCGCTCTGCCACAGGTAAATACGATTCAAGTTGAGTTGGATCAGCGCTTTACAACCAAAAATGAGGAACGGATGTTGAAACCATTCATTTTCGCGTCAAAAAAAGTAACGATTAAACCTGGATCGACAAAAAAGCGGCGATCACAACCAGTACACAGCATCAGGACCTATATTGATCCTGCCACGGGAGTTATTTGGGAGTATTATTAAAATGGGGTGGCTGATGGGATTTGAACCCACGACAACCGGAGCCACAATCCGGTGCTCTGCCCCTGAGCTACAGCCACCACAAAAGATAGGTATGTTTAACTAATCATTATCTTATCTCGAAGGCTTAATACATACAAGCCATATTCACAAGTTTATTATTGAACATTCCTGTCCTATCTGTAATACCTGGTTTCATGAGATAATATCGATATTACCGTTTCAAGTTGTTGAAATATATAGGGTTGTGATATTGAATTTCTTTGAATTAACTCAACGAGAGGGTGACAACCATTGAAAACCCCTTTGTGATAGGGCTATCAAGGGTAGAATAAACAACATTCTACCCTTGGCACCCGTGCAACCACGCTTATATGAGGATTTACCATGGCCGTATCAATTTGGTACGGCCATTGCTTATTTTATGACCAAAAGCACCGATTTTTGCTGGTGTTATGAATAATGAGGCTGAAATGCTTATTTTATGATATGTTAAACCGATAATAATGGGCTTGAGTCAAGTAGTCATAAAAAGATACCGATAATAGATGAAATAGTAAGGTAAGCAATTGGAATCGTTTGATTTCCAGGATTTCAATTGCTAGAACGAACTGTGATTAGAAAAATGAATTCAATGCTCCCAATATTGAATTTCTGCCGATCATTTACGATACTGATTGCCGCATTGGTTTTCCTGAGTAGTAGCCAGACAGGCAAAGCTTTCTCCCAAACCATCATATTGGGGAAAAGAAATCCAGATTTTGGCAACCAGGCCGTTTCGCCCTTGGCGATTGAAAACAGCACCATCGAAACCATTGCCGGGATTCCTGAGGATTCCGGATTTGATGGGGATGGCATCCAAGCCACCAACTCACGCCTGAACACGCCACAAGATGTAGCCTTTTTTCCTGATGGGGATCTGTTGATTGCCGATATGAACAACCACCGTGTCCGGCGTCTTGATCTTTCAACAGGGATTATTACTACCTTTGCCGGGAATGGATTTAATGGCGTTACCGGCAACACAAGATTTGCCACCCAAGCTGCCCTGGCTCAACCGCGGGGGTTGGCGGTGGATGCGTTGGGTAATGTGTATATATCCACGCTTCATCAAATCCGCCGGGTCGCGCCCAATGGAATAATTGACCTGTATGCTGGCTCCACCCTTGGGGATGCCGGTGATAATATCCCCGCGCGCGAAGCGCAGTTTCAAACCCTTGGGGGATTAACCATTGATCCCACCAATGGTAATTTGCTGGTTGCCGATATCCTCAACCACAAGGTTCGCCAAATTACACCCGATGGTATTGTCACCACCTTGGCGGGAACCGGCGTGCTTGGTGGAGAAGGGGATGGCGGGCCATCCCATTTGGCCCAATTGTTCAGCCCGGTTGATGTGAAAGTTGATCCATTTGGTACAATATATATAGCTGAACGTTTGGGAAACCGTATCCGCATGATACGCGATGGGGTGATTAACACCATCTATGACAGCACCATCAATCCCCGTTTTAACAAACCTCGTGGATTGGCGGTACTCGATGACATCTTTCTCTATTTTTCCGCTGATGATCATTACATTCGCCGTTATAACCGTTTCGACAATCTAATCGAACCGATCGCAGGGACGGGTATGGGGGGATTTTCAGGTGATGGTGGACCACCAGAAACCGCATCCCTCAATGCGCCTGTGCGTCTTGCCATTGATATGGATCAAAATCTATATATCGCTGATTCCAAGAATCATGTCATTCGGCGGATCAATATACCGCCCCATAATATTGCACCAACACCAACGCCGACATTAACACCAACGCCGACAGTCATACCCACATTTGCGCCGACCAGTACACCGACACGCACTCCGCGTCAGCAGCGTACGCCGTCACCGACGCCAACACCTTATCCGACAGCGACTCCTACGCCAACACCAACGGCGCTTCCAGGAGGGCAACTGGCCCCGCCGATTCTTCCCGGTCAATCAACCTCGCCTAACTTTACCTTCTTCACTAATCGCCAGGTTCTCGATGTCCCCAATGATCCAAATGAAGGAACCATCAAGATCGTGCTCTCGTCAACGGCCGATGGCACGGGCCAACTTTCGACACAGGATACGATTGCATTATCCGTTCAACATCCATCCGGATCAGTACTTCACGCGACCAAAACGTTTGTGAATCTGGCCGAACCCCAGGATCCGTGGGACATAACCCAGTTATTCGAGAAAGGCCGAAATGCAGTTACGGTGCGTCTTATTGATTCAAAAGGGACAGAATTTTCCAGCACGGCTCTTTATTTGGTTGTTTTTACCGCCCCTGTCATTCGTGACCTTCCCGACATACGCGTTTTGGTCGAGGAAGAAGCAGAAAATGTTTATAACCTCAATGATTATGTTTATGACCGGGATACACCTGTTGAAGATATCGCCTGGTCAATTGAAACAGAATTGGATATCCCCGAAGTGACTTTGGAAATGGATGATTCTATCTCTGTAAATGCGGGGGATGAGGTGCTGGAGACTCAATTCAGAGTCTGGGCCTCGGATAACATATTCGATGTGTCGGAAGATGTGAAAATAAAAGTCTCCACGTTTCGTGTTAATGAATTTGTCTTGCAGGATGCACCATTGGTGGCCGATTTTGCCTATATTTCACCTTATTCATTGCGCGGTATGTTACAACCCTTGGGTGTAAATGTGGCCGATGTGCCTTTTGAAACCACCTTCGCAATCGATATCGGCTTAAAAGAAGCCTTGGTGGCGCGGGGTGAAGTTTTCCTATTCCCCGAGTTCCCCGGTGGAACGGTCGATCAACCGGAGAAGATATCTATTCTAGGCAAGCGTGAGAGTAATCCGGATGATTTGGATGCCGCGGTGTTAAGCACTTCATCCGTGGTGCCGCCTGGTGATGGGGATGCGGAACGCAATTATAACTTTACGGCTGAGAATTTTAATCAAACCAATTGGTCTGTGCGTGAAGTCAATCCCGCCGTTTACCAGCCCGGTGAAGTGAAATTGGATTTTATTCCACCAGAGCCTGTAACATTCATCACCGATGGTTATGGGGCTTCGTTCTCTGTTGAGCCGGGAGAAGCCATCCGGTTGGTCAGCGACCGTCTCGATTTACCCCCTGGTCCTACCAAGATATCCGTCTGGTATGCTGTCGAAAAACTGGATGGCAACAGTGATGATGTCCCCACCGTGTGGCTGGGGCTGGCGGAAGACAGCAACAATATTTCCTATATAAAGGTCGGTGGCTCTGAAATCCTGGGTGAGAGCCGTTATCAATATTTATGCACCTATTATGATGTCAAAGAACCCAACGTGTATGCCTTGATACAGGTTGTAGGTTCTCATAGTTCAGGGCGGGCGGAAGTTTTTGTTGATAATGTACGTGTATTCCCCGCCAAGCGGGATATCGACCAGGCGCTTGGTGTGACAGATTTACCCGTGGATTTCGACGGAACCTTTGAATCGAATATCAAGAATTTAGGCGTATTATTCGAAGAGATTCCCTTTGGCGGCAGAGCCGGTATAACTTCGAGAGCCAATCGCACCATTATCCCCGGTGGCTTCAAGCAATCCATGATTTTGGAACTGGCCAAAGAATCCCATTCCGCCGTTCACGTCCTCGTTGGTCCCAATCCCGTGGAAGAAGAACTCTTCCCACGTGTTTTAACCGCCCGTGCCTACGTTCAGTCTTTGGATGAAACCGGTGGTGTGTTTGGTATTGGAATCACCAATGGCAATGTCGAAACCGCCACTTATGTCTCAAACGATCGCTTCCCCAACGATCCTGATTGGATGCAGGTCTCTGCAGGAGGTTTATTCTCCCAACCAGGAGTAATGGAACCCCTCATCATCATCGAAAATCGTAACACCGCTGGCCTTTTCCCCGGTATAATCGTGGACGGCGCCACTCTTGCCGTAGATGATATCACCTTCGAAGCATTCCAAGACACGCCTCTTATGTGGGACCATAAACAAATCCCGGATAAGCTGCGATTAAAATAATTTATTCATTCTTCTCTCAGTCCGAAAGGAAAGATAAAATCATTTGGCCATTTAAGGGAATGAATATATTTGCTCTGTTTACCTTAAAAAATCCCCAAAAAAAAGAGAACATATTTTCAAAAGCAAAAGTATCTTGATTATTTTATTAATGGGGAGCAGGATTATGCCATCTAAAGTTCAAGTTGGAGTCATCGGTTCCGGATTTGTGGCGGATGTTCACGTCACTTCGATCCAGCAAATGCCGGAGGAAGCGGAAGTTGTTGCTGTTGCCTCACCCACACCAGGGCATGCACAGTCGTTGGCGGAGCGTTATTCAATCCCGCGTGTTTTCCTCGATTACCACGATATGCTGAATGAACCTGATATTGAAATGGTGATCATCACTACCCCCAATATCTTACATGCACGGATGACCATCGAATGCGCCAACAAGGGCAAACACGTGGTGTGTGAAAAACCGCTATGCATGACACTCGAAGAAGCGGACGAAATGATAGAGGTCTGCAAAAAACAAGGGGTGCTTTTGATGTATGCAGAAGAACTCTTTTTCACCCCCAAATATGTCAAAGCCAAAGAAATGGCGGATCAAGGTGCATTCGGCAAGCTATATATGGTCAAACAATGCGAAAAACACTTCGGCCCCCATTCTCCCTGGTTTTGGGATATCGACCAATCGGGGGGTGGGATTTTTATGGATATGGGCTGTCATGGTATTGCGTTTTGCTATTGGTTTTTGGATCGGCCAAAAATCAAAAATGTGTTTTGCCAAATGGGGCAATATGTCCACAGCGATAAAACCAAAGGTGAAGACAACTCGATTTGCATCATCGAATTTGAAAACAATGCCGTTGGTCTTATCGAAGACAGTTGGGCGCGCCGGGGCGGAATGGAGGATCGCGTCGAGGTGTATGGCGAAGGTGGTTTCACCTATGCGGATCTGCATATGGGCAATGCGTTGCCCACCTATAGTGAATATGGATATGGCTACGCCGTGGAAAAAGCCCCTTCCACCCAAGGGTGGAGCTGGCCGGTGTTTGAGGAACTCTGGAACTATGGCTTTCCCCAGGAATTAAACCATTTCGCCCGCTGTGTACGTGGTAAAGATGAACCTCAATGTACCGGCGAAGATGGCCGTTTGGTTCAAGAGGTTTTGCTCGCTGGTTATCAATCAGCAGGCTGCGGGCAAAAAGTAGCATTGCCGTTTCGCCCCTCTGGAGTTAAGAAACCTATTGATTTATGGTTTAAACCATTGAATGTTTAAATTAATTACAAAGGATAAATCCCATGAAGAATTACTTTGTTATTATATTCTCCCTCTTATTTCCCCTGTCCATTTGTGCGCAAACATCACATGTGGGGATATGGGACCGCTTTGAGGGAGAGATCGAAAATGTTCGTCAATACGATAATCCCTATACCGATGTTACTTTAAATTTGGAATACACCTCTCCTGACAATCAAACCATTCACTTTTGGGGATTTTATGACGGTGATAACCTTTGGAAATTCCGCTTTATGCCTGATCAACCAGGACGTTGGACGTATAAAGCTCAATTTTCGGATAAGAGCAAATCCGTTTCAGGTTCATTTGAATGCGTGCCATCTGATATACCAGGAATGCTTTCCGTCGATGAATCTAATCCAATGTGGTTCGGTTTCAAAGGCGGCAAGCATGGTTTGATTCGCAGTTTCCATGTTGGTGATCGTTTCTTTGCTGAAAATTGGGATGACGAAAATCGCATGGCCTTTCTCGATTGGTTCGAAGGGCAAGGCTATAACATGTTATCTATCGCCAGCCATTATCTTAATCGAGATTCTGAAGGCCGGGGAAAAGGATGGGTAACCCCCGATCTATGGCCGCTAAATGCTGATGAATACCAAAAAATGGAACGCATCCTTGATGAGTTGGCAAAGCGGAAGATTATGGTTTATCCCTTCGCTGGTTTCTTTGGCAAAAACTCTGATTTCCCTACGGAACCTGATCAACAAGACCAATACATTCGTTATACGCTGGCTCGTATTGCACCCTATTGGAATCTCCTATTTAATGTGGCAGGACCCGAACCAAATCTGAAAAAACATATCTTCCTCACGTCAGACGAGGTGGCACGATTAGGTAAAAAGATAAAAGCATTGGATCCCTTTGGCCATCTTATCTCCGTCCATAACCGTACTGGCGATGATCCTTATAAGGATTCAGATTGGACCGATTATGGCATCCTGCAAGGACCCAAAACAACCAATCGAAAGAAATTGAACAATGGCCTGTTGGAAAGTCATCATTCAGCAAAACCTCTCTATGCCCAGGAAACCCTCTGGTCAGGAAATAAATATCATCCTGAATATTCCGATGAGGATTTACGCAAGAACACCTATGTTATCCACATGTCGGCAACGGCTTTGAATTTCGCTGATATGGATGGCAATTCCTCCAGCGGATTCAGCGGGAATATGGATTTATCCAAACGCAATCAACACCGTCATGATATTGTCAGGACAGTGTGGGATTTCTTCGAAACCATCCCCTTTTATTCCATGTCACCCGCACAGAATCTTGTCGACAACGGTTTTTGTCTAGCCAGAAAGGGGGAACGTTATTTGGTCTATTTGGAACAACCAGGCCAGGTTAGCATCAAGATTGTTGATGGACCGTATCAGGTTGAATGGATCAATGCCCAAAAGACCAGTGATCGCCGCAAGGCAGGGAAGACATTGGATGGTCAGGATTTGACATCACCCGATGCAGGTGACGATTGGTTGCTCTACTTGACCAAACCCTGAATCCAAACATCGTCATTCTAATGGATTGCAATCTTAATTTATTTGGATGATCCCGGCATTCGCTGATGGGTGGAATATATCAATTCATAAGTTGGTCTTGATCACTCTTCATTTATATCTTATCACTTTCTCGATTCTCAATTTTTATGAATTTTTGTATCAGAGAGTGATAATGTTTTGAGATAAATATAGTTCGTTGAGATAATGTTTATATTCAATTAATAAAAAAGTCCCCCTTTGAATCTTAATCGTTTTTTAGAGATATGTCTAATAAAACGAGATAATTACCTCCTAATATCGTATAATGGACTGACGAGATTGCATCTAGTGGCACATTCTTTGCATGCATATTGGGTGATTTCTTAGGTAAAGATCGTTGCATTTGATATTGATAAAAGGAAGGTGATTAATTTCTGATTATTTCATATTTAGATTTCATCGATTGTAAACTATCTGTTTTAACGGCATGGTATTTTTTTACGAATGAATAAGGAAGCCCCAAAAATGCTAAAACATATGAAACTCGGATACAAAATTGGATTGGGATTTGCCATTATCCTGATCATTATGGTTATTTCACTATTTATTGCTTATAACGCATTGAGTAACTCTTCTGATGGATTCACTCAATATCGGGAAATGGCGCGTGTTTCCAATCTTTCAGGCCAATTGCAAGCGAATATGTTGATGGTACGTATGAAGGTAAAAGATTATATCATCAACCGTAAGGATGAGGAAATAAAGCAATACAATGGATTCAAAAAGGAAATGGATGAAGATTTAATCCAAGCAAACAAGGACATCAATGATTCTGAGCGTAAAGCTAAAATTGACAAGGTGGGACAATTGATTTCGGATTATGATTCCTCGTTTGCCCAAGTTCAAAATCTTGTAAAACAACGTGTGAATATCGTTGAAAATGTGTTGGATGTTAAAGGTCCTCAGATGGAAAAAACTCTGACAGAAATCATGGTATCCGCTCAAACGGATAATGATATGTCAGCGGCTTTTTATTCGGGACTGGCAATGAAACATCTCCTGCTGGGGCGTTTATACGCTATAAAATTTTTGGAAAGTAACGAACAAGCAGCCTTGGAGCGGGTAGACAGCGAATTTAATAAGATGCAAGAGCAGATGGACATATTGGACCGGGAACTGCAAAATCCAGAGCGGCGTCAAAAACTGGCAAGCATTATTACACTCAAAAAGGATTATTTAACCAATTTTGAGTCGGTTTCAAAAATCATCACTGACCGTAATAAAATTATCACCGGCCAAGTGGATGTTATTGGTCCTCAAGTGGCTGATAATATTGAAGACGTCAAACTCTCCATTATTGCAAATCAGGATGAACTGGGCCCCAAATTAGTAGCTGCCAACAAGAGAGCTGAATTAATGGTTATACTCGCGGTATTTGTTTCCATTGGATTGGGTATCATTATTTCTATTGTGATTACGCGCATGATTGTTCGTCCTATCGCACGTAGTGTTGAATTCGCTCAATCGATTGCCGATGGAGATTTGAGTGAGACACTTCATCTTGATCAAAAGGATGAAATTGGAGTATTGGTAAATGCTCTTAATAATATGTCCTCCAACCTCAACGAAGTAATGAGTGGAATTCAAAATGCCGCTGAACAGGTCGCTGCCAGTTCAGAAGAATTATCCGCTTCCGCCCAAAATCTTTCCAATGGCGCCACCGAACAGGCCGCCAGTTTGGAGCAAACCTCTGCATCGATCGAACAACTGGTCAGTTCCGTTGAACAAAATTCCAACAATGCCAATAAAACCAACGAGGTTGCCATACAAGCCGCTAATGAGGCGAATGAAGGTGGAAGCGCCGTGGTAAAAACAGTCGAAGCAATGAAGAAAATTGCCGATCAGATATCCCTTATTGATGATATCGCCGACCAGACCAATCTTCTCGCCCTGAATGCGGCTATTGAAGCAGCGCGCGCGGGTGAAATGGGCAAAGGATTTGCGGTCGTGGCTGTTGAAGTTCGTAAACTGGCAGAACGCAGCCAGCAGGCAGCCAAAGAGATCAGTGAACTTGCCCGCAGCAGTGTTGGACAAGCTGAGACCGCGGGGAATTTGATACAAAAAGTGGTCCCTGCCATCCAGAATGCTTCCCAGCTGGTTCAGGAAATCGCTTCCACCTGTGAAGAACAATCCAATGGAGCTGGACAAATTCGCAATGCTGTTAATCAGTTGGATGAAGTGACCCAACAAAACTCTTCCACCAGTGAAGAATCAGCCGCCTCCAGCGAGGAACTGGCTTCCCAGGCTCAAGCGTTGCAGGAAATGGTGAGCCGTTTCAAATTGAATAAACAAGCCTTGATCGGGAATGGAAATGGAGCAAAAAACTCAGGATCAGCCCGATTCGATCGACATGAACAGGTTCATGCCTTACCGGAATGGCATGATCAGAATGATTCAGAATATTCCTAAGTCCTGTACACTTATTCCCTCAGCGTTCTCCCTTGGGATTCCTGCCTGAGGAGGGTTTTTTTATCTTTTTATATTCTCCTTGACAGGTTAGAATCAATACGATCATACTTGTTAGCTGTTTTTATTGAATTCCATATAGGCGAGAGTGATTGGTAACTTAAATGGATAAGCGTGACTTTTACAAAAAAATCATAGGAAAATCCTTCTTTTCGGATACCTTAAGTGATTCCTTAAAAAGCATCGAAGATAAAATCAGTTTTGTCTCTTCCGAGTTTGACCGTATTAATCAGGATGCCCAAAAAGGACTGATCCGTGAACGGCATGTGCTCGTGATAGGTGGAGCGGGTTATATCGGATCGGTGTTATCCGCCAATTTACTTGGACGCGGCTATAAGGTCAGAGTTCTGGATTGCCTTCTGTGGAACAATGGCTCCTCAATTTATGATCTCCTTGATCATCCCGACTTTTCATTTCAATACGGTGATTTTCGAAATCTCGGCGATGTCCAACAAGCCCTGGATGGAATTACTGACGTGGTTCTATTGGCCGCCCTGGTGGGTGATCCGATTTGCAAGAAATATTCGGATCTTGCCCGCAGCGTCAATTGTGATGGCTCGGTTGAATTGATCAAATTTCTGAATGAAAAGAACATTCACCAATTTATATTTGCTTCCACCTGTAGCAATTATGGTTTACGCGATAACAATGATCCTGCTCCTGAAAATTCTGATCTGAATCCCCAATCGCTTTATGCCGAAACCAAAATTGAAGTCGAACAGTTCATCATGAACCATTTTGAAGGGATGGATTTTCATCCCACTATTTTGCGTTTTTCGACCGCCTATGGGTTGTCCAGGCGCATGCGGTACGATTTGACCATTAACGAATTCTGTCGAGAATTGGTGGTTAACAAGGAACTGCTGGTCTACGATGAAAACACCTGGCGCCCCTATTGCCATACCCAGGATTTTTCCACGGCGATTATCAAGGTGCTGGAAAGTCCGGCTTCGGCTATCCGCGGACAGGTTTTTAATGTGGGAAGCAATGAAGAAAATTATACCAAGAAAACCATTGTCGATTCGGTGGCCTCCTATTTAAAAACCGACCTCGACATCAACTACAAATCAGGCGGGCATGATCCCCGCAATTACAAAGTTTCATTTGATAAAATCCGTAATACTTTGAATTTTACCAATAAATATAATTTAAAGGCGACCATTCCCACACTGGTTAGCGCGATTCAAAATGGTTTGTTTAACGACTACGATGCACGTAAAACCTTTTATGGCAATTACGAATTGCTAGCCAAACTGGATACCGTTTAGGTAGAAACCCTCATGCAGAATTGGAAGATTCGTTTTTTTCTCCCTGATATATCCGAAGAGGAAGAGAATGCAGTATTAATTCCCCTGCGTAACAAATGGCTTACCATGGGAGAAAAAACACACGCCTTTGAAAAAGCGTTTGCCCAAAAAATCAATACGTCCCATGCCTATGCTGTCAGTGGCGGCAGCGCCGCTCTTCATCTGGCGCTCATGGCGTTAAATGTCCAACCGGGTGATGAGGTGTTAGTACCCTCATTAACCTTTGTCGCCTGTTCCAATGTGATTGTGGCTGCTGGCGCCACACCGGTGTTTGTGGATGTATGCGATCATAACGATTGGACCATTTCACCTCAGGATATCGAACGAAAAATCACAAACAAAACCCGTGGCATGATCATTGTCCACTATGCGGGTTTCGCTTGCCGCATAAAGGAAATCCAGGCCATCGCCCAAAAACACGGTTTGTTCATCATCGAAGATTGCGCCCATGCGGTTATCACCTCTGTGGATGGGCAATACTGCGGTACCTTTGGCGATGTGGGCTGTTTCAGCTTTTACAGTAATAAAAACCTCACCGCCGGGGAAGGCGGTATGGTGATAACCCAAAATGAAGAGCTTGCCCAGCGACTGAAAATCCTGCGATCCCATGGAATGACCTCCATGCCTGCCGACCGGTTTCAAGGGAAAACGCATTCCTATGATATCCAGGGGTTTGGTTTAAATTACCGCATCGACGATATGCGCAGTTCAATCGCCATGTGCCAACTGCAAAAACTGGATAAAAACCTGCGCCTTCGCACGCGTGTGTATCAGTCTTATCTCAATAAACTTTCGCAGATTGATTCAATCACGATTCCATTCCAGAATCGTAATGCAGCAGAAGCAACGGGATATCATATCTTTCCCGTATTGGTGGAAACATCTGATTTGAGGGACAAGCTGATCGAAGGCTTGAAACAGCAAGGCATTCAAACCTCATTTCATTATCCACCCATTCACCAATTCAGTATCTATCAATCCTATTTAAAAGGCCAGGATGTCGCATGCCCGATCACCGAAGAGGTGACCTCGCGTGAGATAACCTTGCCTTTCTATCCATCAATGTCCGACGATGATATACAAACCGTATGTGACTCCATTCAACAATGTCTAAAAAGTTAAAGATCTGCTATATCGGTGACGGCCATTCCATTCATAATCATTTTATGGTGGACTGGTTTGTTCAACATGGGCACGATGTCACTTTTCTCACGGATTCCGTAGGAGATTTACCTCCGTGCCAGGTTTATTCTGTGGCACCTCAAATGGGAAATGGCTTATTCAGGCATTGGACTGCCATTAAAAATACAAGAAAAATGATAAACGCCCTCCAACCGGAACTTGTCCATGCCCATAATGTGACGGGATACGGCTATTGGGGCGCGATGTCCGGTTTTTCCCCCTTTATCCTGACCTCGTGGGGATCGGATCTTTTGCTCCAAGCTCGTGAGAGTATCTTCGTAAGAATATTGGTTACCTACTGCTTGCGCAAAGCGGCTCTCGTCACCGGTGATGCAGAAGACCTTTGCCGGGTTGCGGTAAAAATGACAGGCAAAAATGCCGATGTCAGGCTTTTGCAATGGGGAGTCAATCTTGCTCCCTATAATGCTGAACGTGATCCCATGATACACGACGAGTTACGCCAGGGGCGTGACTTTGTTTTTGTCAGCACCCGCCGCTTACGTCCCTTGTATAACATTGATATTATAATGAGAGCCTATGCCAGGATCGTTTCTTCACTGCCTTCAAGCCTTTTGCTTATTGTTGGTGATGATCACCAAAAAGCGGAATTGCTTGGGCTAAGAGATGAGTTGGGCTTGGGTAACCATGTTATGTTTACCGGCTGGCTTACTCCGGATGAAATGGTGGTTGTGCTTCGCCATTCCGATGCATTTGTTTCTGTTCCATCCAGCGACAGTACCGCCCTTTCATTGCTCGAAGCGTTCGCCGCTTCATTACCCGTGATTGTGTCTGATCTGCCTGCCAATCATGAGTGGATTACTCATCAACAGAACGGCCTATTGGTATGCCCGAAGGATATGGATGGATTGGCCCAAGCCATGCTTGAAATAGCCCAACATCCAGAGCGTTCGAAGCAGTGGGGATTGCTGAACCGCCAGATCGTTGAAAAGCGGGGCAATCGGCAAATTGAAATGGAAAAATTGGAAAAATGGTATTACGAAATTAGAAAGTAGATCAATGTCTTGGAAAATTACCCTATTCATGCCTGATTTTACCGAAAGTGACCTGCAGGCTGTTTGCAAACCCATCCAGGATGCCTGGTTAACCATGGGAAGCAAAACCCAGGAATTTGAAACCCGCTTTGCTGAAATCATCAAGGCAAAACATACCTTTGCCGTCAGCAACGGAACAAGTGCATTGCAACTCGGATTGGCGGCTTTGGATATTAAACCGGGGGATGAGGTGCTGGTGCCTTCCCTCACTTTTGTGGCATGCGCCAATTCCATTATTGCCCAGGGCGCCAAACCTGTATTCGTGGATGTGGCCGATAATACGGATTGGACCATCTCGCCCGATGATATTCGCCGCAAAATCACCCCCAACACCAAAGCCATCATGGTGGTCCATTACGCCGGTTTCCCCTGCCGCATGGATGAGATCAAAAGCATTGCCAGGGAGCATAACCTGCGCATCATCGAGGACAGCGCCCATGCGGTGGTGACTTCAGTGAATGGCCATTATTGTGGAACGATGGGCGATGTGGGAGCATTTAGCTTTTTCAGCAACAAAAACATTACCACCGGTGAAGGTGGTATGGTTGCCACTAATGATGATGCGCTGGCGGAACGAATCCAGAAGATGCGTTCACATGGCATGACCACCCTTACCCTCGATCGCCACAAAGGACGTGCGATTTCTTACGATGTCGTCGAAACCGGTTATAACGTTCGCATCGATGAGATCCGCAGCTGCCTGGGTATAAGCCAATTACAACGGCTTGATACCATCCTGAAGAAGAGAAGAGCGATCTATAAACACTATGTCGAAGAATTGAGGGATGTGGACGAATTGACCATTCCATTTCTTGATCAAGACCATAATACCGTGGGGATTCATATCTTCCCCATTCTGTTGAATGCGGCATTGAATCGAAACGAATTTATCGAATGCATGAAAGAAAAAGGCATTCAAACCTCCATCCATTATCCTCCAATCCATCAGTTCACGGCCTATCGCAGGATTGTGGATCGAGATGTGGCCTGTCCTTTGACAGAATCCATTGCTGAACATGAGGTAACCATGCCGTTTTATCCCTCCATGAAAGAAGAAGATGTCAATCTGGTGTGTACCTCAATCAAAGAATGTCTTGCAATGATGAAATGAGCATATTGGTTTAAGCGTGGAGTGGTTTTTCAAATCACTCCCTCTCTCTTAAGATATTCACGCAATTCCTCTTTGGATATCGTGTGAGTGCTGCTGCTGTATCCTTCCAGGTGAAACAGTTTTTGAGAGGTAAATTCATCCATCCTATGGGTGGGAACAATAACCGCCATCTCATCATCGACTATAAAAGTCCGTTCCAATTCATGGCTGGAAAGCAGGTCCTCATCGAATTTCTCACCCGCCCCCGCTCCTTTGATTTTAACTTCTATGTCTTTAGGTGAATGCCCATATTTTGGCGCCAATTCTTCAATCATCACTTCAGCGAGATCGTTGATCCGAACCGATTTCATCCGTATCAAATATATCTCCCCCCCCGTTGCGCACGCTGTGGCCCGCAAGATAAGATTAACCGCATTGGGGATGGACATAAAAAAGCGCCGCATTTTGGGATCGCTTAAGGTTAACGGCCCTCCCTCGCGAATCTGTTCACGCCAAAAGGGGATGACTGATCCCCGCGAATCCAAAACATTCCCCAGTCGAACGGAACACAGCGTCTTATGAGGTTCACGACGGTAAAACGAGGCCCAGGTGATTAGCCGTTCAGCCAATAACTTCGTGGCGCCCATTGTCGATGTCACGTTTACTGCTTTATCCGTACTTATAGAGACCACCCGGTCGGTAACTGGATTTTCCAGGGTGCAGGTTATCACATTTTGAGTACCCATCACATTGGTTTTAATGGCTTCCAATGGATCGTATTCAGTTGATTCAATTCGCTTTAGTGCCGCCGCATGAAAAACCACATGCACACCTTCCATCGCGCGGTTCAGCCGTGTGGCATCTCGTATATCCCCGAGTAAGCAGCGTATACACTGGTGATCCTTGAGATGATAACGTAGCTGGGACTGCTTGTATTCATCACGGCTAAAGATACGTAGAATTCTTGGATTACATGGAATTAATTGCCGAACGATCTCACTTCCAATCGTTCCAGTCCCCCCAGTTACCAATACATTTTTCCCCTCAATCAAGGGTAATAGTTTTTCCCGAACCGCAAGATAGCGTTGATTGGAATATAAATCATTAATCCATTGACTCACAATAGTTTACTTTCTAACCCTCAGAATTTATTGCATTTTTGCAACATTTTGCACTTTGTCAATGAAGAGCGGATAAACTCAGATGAAACAAATCTAATATAAAATCGTAATTGAATCAATGAAAAACCTTTATATGGTATTCTATTGTACAGACAGAAATGGCTGTATTATAATGAACAGGATATAGGATTGGATCAAATTTAAATATAATACGTTGAATTATATATGCAACGCCCTCGAAAGCGTTTAAGGAGCTAATTGGCTATGACTGAAACTGACCATTTCCAGGGCCGGGCAAAATTGATCGGCATTTGTGTTGCCATTTTGTTGTTCGGCATTTTTCTAGGCATGAATTCCACTCCCACCACGGTATGGATTTTTGGTTGGAAGCCAGAGTTACCATTGATCATCATCGCATTAGTCTGCTTTGTATTAGGTTGTGTTTGTGGATGGTTCCTTTCGATCGTGAACCGCCGGAAAATTGAAGAGGAATAGGGCTTAATTGGGTTGCTGTGCTATGCCTTTAAGCTATTCACGGCTTCCTCAACCGTATCATACATAGGAAAAAGTTCATCCAACCGGGCAACATGAAACACCTTGGCAACATGTTGGTTGGCGCCAGCAAATGCAATGGTCCCTTCTTTTAATGACTTATAACCCGACAAGAATGATGCCAAAGCTTGGCTGTTGAGGCTGTCCATTTGCGACACATCAACAATAATCTTGGTCTTCCCCTCCTTGGCCAAACGGTGCAATTGCGATTTCAGTGTGGATGTATCGGTATACGTAATCGAACCCGATACTTGAAGTAACACCACATCTCCGAGACTTTTTTTCACCAGACGCATTGCTTTGTTGCTCCCCTCAATGAACGATTTTTTCATCCGCTCATTTATTCAAATACATTTACATTTCGGATAATATTTGATCATAGATTATCACTTAAGGCAATAACTCGATCCTATTTTTAGATGAGATTTCAAAAAAACCTGGAATGTGCATTTGTGGAATCAAAGCATTGAGATAGAGGAATGTCCAGGAATGGAAATAATATGAATACAGGTAAGATGTCCTCTTATAAAATAAATTTAGTGACTATTGCTTAAGCGATTGATTTCGATAGATTCAAAGGGGTTAACAGCCTGGATAAAACATCGGCTGCTGAATAAGATTGTTTTCCTTTTGGAATAAATTGAGTGATAAGTGAAAGATCACGTCCTGAGGTGACGAGGGGTTTCTCCATGTAACCTGACTTCTGTTGCTGCTCAAGTCCAATATTGGCAAGCAGGGCGTTGCACAGGCATTTTCGACCTTGGGTTTCCTCGAGGTTCCCTCCCTTACGCGTATAATCGTCAACCGGTTCAGAGGGACAGCGGTAGAGGACTTTTCCAGATTCTGATTGGCATACTTTTCTTAAGTATCCCAAGTCACATATTCGTGGCCGTTCTTCATAACTGGATGTTTCTGACAAGGTATCTCCCATCAAAAAGACTTTAAAGGGAAATCCTGTGGGTGATGCCAATGGATCCGTGAAAACAGAATAGTCATTGTTCAACACGCCTTCGATGACTTTTCGTTTTATCGATTCCGATAAACCGGATTCATCACAAAACGCAAAGGGACTACCTATTTGTACTCCTGTGGCCCCCTGATTGAGAGCATATTCCACTTTTTCAGGTTCACCATATGAACCGGCAGGCCAAAAGGGGAGTTCCAACTTGCGAAAGGCCTCAAAATCGATGGCGTCCCGGTCACCATAAATGGGTTCACCCTTGGGGTCCAAATGAATACCACCGCGTGGGGGGGCATTATGGCCTCCTGCGGTATGGCCTTCAACAACAAAACCATCGACTTTCCCAGTTGATTTGCGTTTTAATGACAAAGCTAATGTATAAGACGAAACAATTGCCAGAAAACGTGGACGTTTAAGTTTTTCCTGCATTTCTCCCATAACATCGATGGGATTAAAATGCATATGGTAAGGATTTTTTGAGTCACTGCCCTCCACATCGATCCTCATGCTGGCCTCATCATGGTTGACATAGCGATCAATAATCCCTGGAATTTCGCGGGGGATGCCGGCGCCCATCAGGATATAGTCCACTCCGGCAAGCATGGCCCCGTAAATAGAGGCTAAATTGGGCATCTGGATTTTTTCCAGATAATTGATTCCCACAATGCCGCTGTGGCCCTCTTTGGCGAGAAAGACTTCGACAAAATTTGCTAATACAGTGATTTGGAGAAGCAACTTACTTGGTTTAAGGGTAAATACCGGCCCGAGCTTGAAGGCTTTATCGGCGGGTTTGCCGTTTTGAACATAATATTTTTGATAGATGGGCCAGGCAATTTCTGGTTTTGGAAAAGCATTCAATGCCCGTTTTATATGGTCACCTGGATCACCTTGTTGAAGCCGTCTGATGAGAATGGAATCGAGCGCTGTTCCAGAAACGACTCCCAATTGACCCATTTGTGAAACGGCCTTTGCCAGGGACCAATTTGAAACACCGGCTCCCATCCCTCCTTGAATGATAAGGGGATCACTCATATTTAAAAAAACACAATCCTTTCCATGATCCTCAAACCGAATATTCAGCTGGGGCATTAGTAAAATACCGAGCAAAGGGATACGTTACCAATGTAAGGCTGAATGAGAGATCAAGACATTACAGGTTATTAATTTTGAATGTATACAGCAATACGTGTAAAGTCAATCTGATTCGGCTACAGCCTCATAAACGTAAACTGTTCTTTCGACCATGTTTGGAATAGTATACATGATTTCTAGATTTTCTTTAGCCGTCGCTGCCATAATCGGCCAATTGTTTTGGTCTTCTATTGCCCGACCAATGGTATCAACAAGTCCATTGATCGAATGAGGGGCTAAATAGCCATTTTCCCCATCTTTAATTATATCACGTGAACCAGTCACATCGGTTGCCACCACAGGGGTGTCTGCTCCCCACGCTTCCAGGATAGTTAATGGCAGCCCTTCCCACAAGGATGACAAAACATACAAATTCATGGTTGCATACCAAGGCCGTACATCGTCGCAATGACCGGTGAAATGTACTTTCTCAGCGATATTTAGAAATTCTGCCAAATTTCTCAATTTCATCCGCTCTGGACCATCTCCTACAATCAATAGATGCATGGAGGAATCATCTTTGGATAATATTGAAAATGCTTGCAATAAACGATCAATTCCTTTTTGCCATTGCAGACGGGCAACGGTTCCCAAAACCAATGAATCTTCAGGGATTCGGTATTTTCCGCGCCCTTCTTGCCGGAAACGCTCTCGTTCTTCAGAGGTGAAGGGATTCATGGGTACAGCGTTTTCCACCAGATAAGCCTTTTGATGTGCTCCTGGCAATGCTTCCGTCAATGCTTGTTGTGTCCCCTGAGAAACACATATATAGGCCGAGGTTTGATTCAACAATAGCCATTCCAAAAAATTGACCGCCAACCGTGAGGCTGGATTTGTATAGTGTGGAGGGTGGTAACCATGCACCGTATATACAAGGGGAAGGGCGGTAGATGAAAACAAACAGGCTGCGCGGGTAAGAAATGCAGCACGATGGCCATGTACATGTATCAAATCCAAGTTAAGTTTGGATGTTAAGCCTCGGATAACCCGCATTAGATTGAATTGAAAGGAGTTATGCATGGGAATAGAATGAACAGTGAACCCTGATTCGATGAATTTGTTAAACAACGCAGGGTTGTCGTTGGGAGCAGCGATTTCGACTGTAAATCCTTTATCTTTAAGCCCTTGGCTAAGATAGAAAAGATGGTGGGCTGCACCTCCCTGCAGGGAAGCAATGATATGGAGAACATGACATGTAAAGGGATCATGATTCATAAGAACTGACGATATTCATCTAAACCTTAATTTGTTTTCAGATCCCTGGTTTGCTCCATACTTCTCTGAATACATCCCAGGAAAGTCCACGGGAGAAACCAGAACGGCGGCCAATAAACCAACGCCTCATCATTTTTAAGGTTAAATAGCATCGCAATTTAAATAAAGCAAATCCACCGAAATATCTCTTGGTAAAATAACATTGGCTGCGCCGGTATTCGATTTCAGCTAATTCTGGGTCTTTAGCCACACTGGCGCCATGGACATGCCGAACTTGAACCTCAGAAGTATGATAGATGGAATAATCTTTTTCTTTTGCCCGCAAACACCAGTCGATGTCTTCAAAATACAGGAAAAAGTTCTGATCCCACGGACCGATATCAAATGCTGTCGACCTCGCAAAAAACATACACGAACCCGATACCCAATCCACTTCACGGGTTTTACAAGCTTCTGCCAGAACCGCTTTTCTTGCCCAGCTTTCATGATCTGCGAGGGCGAGGTCTAATTTTTGCCGTCGTTTTTCTTCAGCATAGGTGGGAAAACGGCCCCAGGTTAACTGAGGGTAACCATCATCTTCAAAATGCAAGGGCGCCACAATCCCAGGAAAATCAAGACGTTGCCACACACGATAAAGAGTGGCCGCTTGAGAAGGCGTAATTAAAATATCACTGTTTAACAATAATACTTCCCGTTGATGGGTTGAGGCGATACCTTCATTAACTGCAGCCGCATAGCCATCATTCTCTTCGCGAGCGATCAAATTGACCATAGGGAATTGGGCTTCAATCAAATTGGCACTACCATCGGTGGATCGGTTGTCAACCACTGTAACGGTGAAGCGGTTGTGGCGTGTTAGAGTCCTACTTTCTGTATGAAATAAAGATTCCAATAATCGTTGAAGATGGTTGGCACAATTATAATTGATGATAATGATATCAAACACAAGCATCTCGATCCGGTAGATTCAGGATGTAAACAAAGCAAGGGCAGGCGATCTACCTGCCCTTGCTCATATTATGACGTTGTTTTTTTCTCTAACCAAGCCCAAGAAATTGTTAATTGATTAGCGGCGTATGGATACCGAAGGTCCATCCACGTAATTGGCATAAGCATGCTTGACGTTTCCAGATTCCACATCCCCCTCATGAATATAAATACGATAGTTCAGCCGCCAGGCTTCGCCGTCTTTTAAGACCTGGGTTCCGTCTTTAGAGCGATCCACGAAATGGCTAAGACCAAACGGATTGGCCGTAAACAAACCATAAGTGCGTACATGATAGCGAGTAGGATAAAATGGATTGGCTGGATGATCCATTATCGTCAAACCAACGGTTTTAGCGCCCACTGGGCCACTGTAATCACACCAGGGTGAAGCCTTTCCCCACGCTTCCCGGCTGTGTTGGCCTTGTGCGTTGGTTATGAGCCCACCTTTATCAGCATCTTCTTTCATCGTACCAGCGATACGTAAAGAGACCAATCCACCTTCTTTGGTGTCCCCAAAGGTTACATCGCCTTCTGAGGCAACCAATGTGATACTCAAATCGATCATCCGTCCTGAATCAGGTGTACCCCACACCGTTACACGGCGAACTTCTTCCAGCACTTTTTTACCGTTTTGATCTGTCCAATTGTTGAGGGCTTCAAAAATACCACAAACCGGGCCGGATTGAATGGTGGAAAATTCAGAAAGTTTTTGATAGCCTTGTTCATCACCTAAATGCCAAAAATTAACGCCGTTCACATCCCCGTGGGATACCCAAAGCGATTGATGATGGGGATGGTCTTCCCGTTCGCCTTCAAATTTTTCCATGGGATAGCCACGGGTGACTCGCACACCATCCGGCCCAAATACAGGATACAAAATGGGGCGGGGTTGTTTTTCTGTTACAGCATAGCGATAGGTCGAGAAGGGTTTCCCACCAATTTTTATATCCAAAGCTCCTTCATTTCGTTCTATGGTTACAGGATTATTTGTCTCCGCTTCTCCCTTTTCAAAGGTATAGACTCGTTGCTCATAAGGTTCCAAACCGTTGACCACGAACATCAACTGCCATACATAATTATCTATCGAGGTCACGTAGGTTCCTGCAGGGCTGAGTTCGAAAGCATATTTAGGTTTATTACGGCGAACCACCATGACAGGAATTTCTTCCTCGTCATTAACCAGTTTCCATGAGCCTTCAGAAAGAGTGTACCAAAATTCATCCGGCGAGAGCGTATAGACAACCGGGCAATTTTCGTTGGGATTCGAGCCTGCGGTTACCACCAATTCCACACTCAAACTGCTTTGCACAAAGCTGATCGAAACTGTCAAGACCAGGGCACAAAGTATTAATCGTCTTATCATTGAATTTCTCCTTTTACAAGTAAATTTATTATTAATCCTCTCATTGATTAAAAAACGCTTTTTAAGAATTCGATGCTTTCCCGGGCGATGGTTTCACCATCCGGTTCATAATTGAATACTTCGACGGACACATAACCACTGTATTCAATCTCCTTCAAAGCGGAAGCAATAGGTTTATAGTCCACATCACCGGTTCCTGGACCTTTCTTGTTTCGATCATTGGCATGAAAGTGCCCTAACACATTTTTGTACTTCCGAATAACATCGGCTGGTTTATGGAACTCACCGCCGCACATTGCCTTGACATCCAAATGAAGTTTGAAATTAGGGTGATTGACTTCATCGATCAAAACCTGGGCATCGCGGGCTGAATTGACGAAATTGGTTTCCGCGTGAGTCAGGGGCTCAAAATGGATGGTGACGCCACAGTCTTTGGCGACTGGCATACATGCTTTATAAAAATCCACCGTTCGCCGAAATGTATACTGGTACATTTCCCCTTCCACCCAATTTCGCTGCCCGGGTGAACCATGCACCATCAAGGTTCCACCCAAGTCAGCACAAAAGCAAATTAGTTCCTTATAATATTCGACAGATTGGTTCCAGATGGTGTTATCAGCACAATTGATGTGTAATTTCAAATCAGCCCCTTGGGGTAACACCAAAAGCCAATGTAAACCAATGATTTTCACTCCGTTACTGGCGGCCATTTTTTTGATTTCCTCACGTTCACTGCGGGAAATATCTGTCACCAGTTTTCCTAAGGTGAATGGCGCCAATTCAATGCCGTCATAGCCAAGTCGTCCGGCACATTCGCATACATCCTTTAATGGGGTATTTTGAAAGGTTTCATTGCAAATCGCAAATTTCATGGATTTTCACTCCAATGTTCATCCGTTCATGAATGTATTATTGATCAATGGTAAAACGAGGGGATGAGGGAACACATCGAAACCTTACCCCCTTCCAACTTTGATATTACGTGGGATTATCGGGGACCGTCAAGGTATAAACCGGCAATATTTGGAAAGGATGGACACACTGGTTAGAAAGAGTTCCGTCTGATTTGCGAAAGAGAACGTGGATTTGAGAGGATTTAAGGCAATAAACAACGCCATAACAATTCTCAGGGACATCTTCTGTTTTGGCTTTTAATGTGACGTAATGGCCCACTTCGATTACCATATTTCGGTAAATCATGGCCGGTTCGCTTTGTTTTACACATTCAAGGCAGGTTGCCAGTAAAATACGGTCTTCTTCACGGGGAAGGCTTTCCAGGATTAATCGAATACCATCACCCAAATGGGTATCTTTAAGTTCGGGAAATTGTTCACCAGTATTACCTTCCCGCAGACACTGGATAATGATTGATATGGTTGAATCCTTGTACGAGACAAAAATGGACCATATCAATGCCTTAAGATAGAGCAAAAAGTTCCGACTGCCAGCGGGAGACATAGTAACACCTCTTTAATCATTATATCCAATCGCAGGCCTTTCGTCATCGTCATTATGATCGGTTTTAAAAATCGACATGGTTTCTGAGAGCATGGTGGCCTGAGCCGCGTTTTGCTGGGTTGAATGGTCAATATCCGCCAGGGCGGAATTGACCTGATCGATACCTTGAGATTGTTCATTGGAAGCTGCTGTGATTTCTTCCACCAGATCAGAGGCTTTTTTACTGCGTACTGAGACATCAGAAAAGGCTTCGCTGGTTTCTTTAAGCAAATCACCGCCATATTTTATTTTACCAACTGTATCTTCAATCAATACAGCCGTATTGCGGGCCGCTTCGGCAGACCGCATGGCCAAATTACGCACTTCATCCGCTACCACGGCAAATCCCTGACCCGCTTCGCCCGCTCGAGCGGCTTCTACCGCGGCATTCAATGCCAATAGATTGGTTTGAAAGGCGATTTCGTCGATGGTTTTAATGATTTTTGCAGTTTCACTGCTTGCGGCTGAGAGTTCTTGCATAGCCTCTTTAAGTGCATTCATCGCCTGTTCGGCCTCATTGATTTCAAGGGTGATTTCTTGCATTAACTGATTGGTTTCTTGAGCTTTAGAGGCGTTATGCTTTGTCATCCCCGCGATTTCATTGATGGATGCTGAGGTCTCTTCCACTGCGCTGGCTTGTTGGGTTGCCGCGCTCCCCACCACATATGCGGTGTTTTGTGCTTGAGCGATTACGGAGTTCAAATTATCAATGAAAGAATTGAACAGGCGCGCCAATCCCCCGATTTCATCACGGGTATGGATGGGAATACGTACAGTCAAATCGCCTTCTTTCTTTTCAAAAAGACGAAGCAAGTTGACAAATTTTCCTAGCGGCCTGCCCACAAATCGGCGAACCAAAAAGTACATGGTAACAACGATCACCGCAATGATCACCAAAACCGTATAGAGTGAATTGTAAAAAGAGGTTTGCTTCATATTGGCTATGGTGGCTTGGGTTTTGTCTTCGGCTTGCGTTAAAGCGGCAGTGGAAAAACGGAAGTAGGTGGTCCCTCCATTTTCGTCAACCTTCCAGGTTTCATGGCATCGAATGCAGTCACCCGTTACCCGTTGAGGCTGATAAATTTCAATGATGCTGTCTGTATGCCGCAGGATCATTTGGAAATCATCGAACAGCTGATCTTTCAGTTCCTCAGGCACTTTTTTGCCCAGAAAGGAGGGATCGGACGAGTGAGTTACTACACCATTTCGATCAAATAATGAAAATTCCAGCAGACCTTCCACATCCTTTTGAGCCCGTAACAAACGGGAGAATTTCTCCATCTCACCCCGTTCCAACGAGCCAGCCACAGAACGGTCTACGGACCAATAGATATTTTTGGCATTGGCCTCTTCACGTTCATTTAGAATGCGGAGGTAGGAATCGGCAAGTTCCATATTCTGTTCGACAATACTGTTGTATTGAATGTATTGTGCGTTGGTTACAACGACAATCAATCCGGCCAGTAGAGAAAGGATCAATTTGGTGTGGATTCTCATGATTTAATCCCTTAGCTTTTTTCAAATTCACTCTTTCGATAAAAAGGAAAGTTTAATTTCGCGGCGAATATTTTTGATGCACAACCGATGCATGGCCCACCTGCTGTTATGCAAGTGTTGGTTTTTCCATTCCAATAGCGTAGGGTACAATCAGCATAGGTTTGTGGTCCCAGGCAACCTAATTTGAACAAACACCCCTCATCAGAGAAGGTATCAGCAAAGTTCTCCCGCTCATAATCAGCAAAGCGGGGACATTGATCATGGACCAACAAGTTGTAAAACATCTTTGGCCGATTCAACGAATCGAGCGCTGGTAAACCAAAACTTATGATATGAACCAGTGTTCCAACCAACCAATCGGGATGGCAGGGACAGCCGGGAAGACGAATCGTGGGTTTGCTGATCCCTTCGCTCTGCAGGAAATCGGGAACACTGATGGCGCCAGTGGGATTATTTTCAGCGGCTGGAATTCCACCAAAGGCGGCACAGGCTCCCACCGCAATGACGGCTTCAGCTTTAGCGGCCGCTCTCAATACCAAATTGGTTATGGTTTCATGTCCCATTTTACAGGCTTCCGGCATAGCCTGAGGGATGCTGCCTTCCACCACCAAATAAAAACCACCCTGTTCGATTGAACGGTGAACCACATCCATCGCGACAGAGCCGGTGGCGGTTGATAAGGTGGAATGAAACTGCAGGTTGATTTGGCCGGTTAAAACTTCCAGAGGGGAAGGTGATTCAGAATTGAGAAAGGAAACAGAACAACCAGAACAACTTAGCCCTTGCAGCCATACCACCGGTGGATTCCCTTCGGCCAATTTTTCCATCGAGTCTGCGATTTGAGGAATGGCAGAGCGTCCCAATCCCATTACAGCGGCTAGTTTGATGCTTCGTTCTAAAAATGCACGTCGGGTGAAGGAAGAAGACATGGTAGTGCTCCTAATTAATGGACTGCACAAGCCAGGCATGGATCAAAGGATCGAACGACTCGTGAGGCTTCGAGTGGATGTTGATTATCTTGGATATATGTGCCCACCAACGCTTGCTCAACCGGCCCTGGTATGCCCTGATCATCGCGAGGTGAACAGTTCCAGGTTGTGGGAACCACACATTGATAATTGTTTATTTTATGGTCTCGAATATCCAACCAATGACCTAATGCCCCTCTTGGAGCTTCATTTAACCCAATCCCCCTTCCGGTTTTCGGTATTGTAAAATCGTGAAATGTTGGAGCATCGGGTACCAGTTCATCCAACCAGTGGGCGCATCGATCCGCAATGATTTTGGCTTCAATCGCACGGGCCGCATGGCGTCCCAGCGTGGATACCAGAATCTCCGGTCCACTGTAAAGTCTGGAAAGAAGCGTATCAGTCAGTTTTTTCACCTGAGGATTACCGCCTTTGCTGTAAGAAATCAAAATTCGAGCCAATGGCCCAACTTCCATGGCCTGGCCATCATAACGGGGTGCTTTCAACCATGAATAGGCGTTTACCTTGTGGGGGGCTGGAGTAGTCATTCCTTCGTCCGGTCTCAATCCAGAGGGGGAAGAAAAAAGTGAATATCTGACTTCTTCGGTAATATTTGAGATATCCAATGGCCGATATTCATTTTGCCTTAGCACCCCAGACGGGAACAATTTATCATTTAAATTTTCGCTTTCCTGGAACACTCCATATGCCAGGAAATTGCCACAACCCTTGCCATTTTTGAAGAATTGGGGAAAAGCCAGCGCAATTTCAATTATATCAGGGAGATAACATTCATCGATAAAGTGTTGTATACGCTTGAGTTTTGATTTAAAGGCCGCAATATTTTTGGGAGTGACTTTTTCTGTTACCCCACCGGGCAGCAAAGTTGTGGCGTGTGGGAGTTTCCCTCCAAAAAGGGCGGCCATCTCATGGGCAAGTGCCCGCATATCCAGGGCATCCAAATAATGCTTGATGGCGGTAATGTTGATATCCGTATCTTCAAGATAATCACCTTGATAGCGTGGAAGGAACGGTGCTGCCGGATATAGAACCTTGGATGATAATTGGGTTTTTACCCAATTTTTTAGTTCGTTGAGATGGAGATCTTTTCCCTTATATTCTGTTATGGCGGTTATATCAATAAAATCCAGCGCTGATAACTGGTAGAAATGAATGATATGCGATTGAATAAAATTTGCCCCGAGGATCAAATTTCGTATTAATCGGCCATTTTTGGGAGGTGATACACCGTAAGCATCATCCTGGGCCAGACACGATGCAATTCCATGAGAGATGGGACACACACCGCATATGCGTTGGGTGATCTGCTGGGCATCCATTGGATGTCTGCCTTTTAGAATGACTTCAAAGCCACGGAACATCTCACCGGAACTATAGGCTGTAACAACTTGATTATTCTCGACTTCAACACGTACAGCCAAATGGCCTTCAATCCGGGTAAGGGGATCAATGCTGATGCTTTTAGCCATGGTGAACACCTCGCTGGCAATCTTTAAACGTACAGGAATGAAGTAAAAAAGTGCAATAAATAAACCAGTATAGGGTTATGTAACCTGAATGGTGGGAGAATGGGAAAAGTGATCCATTTAATCGGAAGCTGCTTTCCATGATGTTTCCTAAATCAAAGTTGATAAACAACAAGCGATGCATAAACATATATTGGAATATCATATCTTAAATCATATGGAATGTAATAGCCCAGTATCAATAAAATTATTGGTTTCATACGATTATCTCAATTTTCTTTAGAAAAAAATTGAATTCATTGGAACCCCATCATATCCGTTCCGTATAAAGTGACGAGTTCCTTTAAGGGAGAGGCACAGGTGATAGAAAAATGGGTCGAGCAGTGCCGTAATGGCCGAAGCAGTGCATACGCCAAAGTCGTTAACGAACTGCAACCGAAAATTCTGGAATTTTTGTACCGTATGACCCAAAATCGTGAGTGGGCGGAGGATCTGGGGCAGGAGGCCTTTCTGCGCGCCTTCCGTTTACTCGACAGATACGATCAAAAGAAGGCCGCCTTCTCCACCTGGTTGTTTACAATTGCTCGGAACCTGTGCCTCGATGAGCTGCGTAAACGCCGGTACAGAACGGTTGAATTGGGGGAGGCGGTCGAAATCAGGGCATCAACGAAAGAAAATCCATTTTGTTCGATGCATGAATCGCAAATGGAAAACTTGATTGCACAAGCGGTCGAAGAACTCGACCCCGAATATCGAGAAGTCTTTGTATTGAAGGAGTATCAGGATTTGTCGTTGGAGGAAATCGCAACCATTGTCGAGTGTCCGGTGGGAACGGTGAAATCACGCCTTCATCGGTCACGGATTCAATTGCAAAAGAAATTAACGCCGATTTTAGACGTATAAGCGGGGCAATGATCATGAACGAACTATGTCAACAATTTCAAGAAGCCTATGGTGTGACTGATCTTTCGGCTGAATTGCAGGAACATGCCAATTCCTGTGAAACCTGCCGGGAATTCACCCAGCGCCAACAGGCCTTAAAAGAAGTCCTGGGAGAATGGAAAACGCCAACATTTTCAGATGATTGTGCCTTGGAAGTCATGTCGAAATTGACGGAATATTCTTGCCGGCGGCTTGGTTTAAAAGAGCGCATCAAGGAATTTTTCCATACCCGTCTATCCATACCGGCTCCAGTGAGTGCTATATGTTTTGGATTGCTTGTATTATCACTAGGCTTGAACCTCTTTTTTCTTTCAAAGAATCCACCAACTGGAGGGCAAAATGGGTTGTTAACCGATGCCTCAACCATGTTGCCAACCCCACAGCCGGTAAATATGTCCAACCAAACGACTTTAAAAATTCCCCGTGAATTAATTGGTTCAGGTGTTTTTTTGCTCGTGCCTATGGTTGATTTCAATCCTATGTCGCCTGCGATACAAATTCCTAACAATCAAGAAGAGAAAGATGAAATATAACCTCCATTTTTAGAAGCCTAAGGGAGATACATGATGAGAAAGCAATTAAACATTATATGCATGATTCTTTTAACCGTCTTGTGTGTGAGTTCAAGTTGGGCCATCAATGAAGAGGTTAAAACCTCGATAAACGATCTGTATCAAAAGATTGATCGTGCTTTTGAAAACAAGGATGTTGAAGGAATTATGGAAACCATGTCAGATGATTTTTTAATGGTTTTCTACGGATTCGATAAAAAATTTCTTCGCCAAAAAATTGAGAACATATTAAAAGATGCGGCTGAAATCAAGTCAGAAATCACCATCGAAAAAATTGAAAAACATGATTCCTTCTTCGCTGTTTACCTCCACACCAAAGTTGAACGAAAAAAAGTAGACAGTGACGAATGGGAATCCATGTTTGATGACTCTTCCATCGATTATTTAAAACGTGATGGGGAATCATTCAAAATTCATGCTTCTGTGAATATCCAGAAGGATCGATTAAAAAACATCAAGGATCATACCTATACCAACTCGGTTATAGGTTATTCCATGTCTGTTCCGGAAACGTGGAGCATCCTGCCAATCACGATTCCTCAGATGAGTGATGGAGTCGCGTTTATTTCACCATCGATTTCCAGCTTTGGGGCATTCGGGATCGTGGAACTTCCTTCCAACATAGGCGCAAAAGAAGCAGTTGAGGGAGACGACGCCGCGACGAAGAAACTTTCAGATGACGATTATCAAAAATTTCAGGACGGTTCTTATAAAATGGGGGAATTGGAAGGCTATGAAAGTTTATCCCAATTCAAATTTAAAATGGGCAGTTTAGAAACCCCTGAGCGAAAACGCCGGCGTGTTTATTTTAAATCAGGGAGTATGCTGTATGTCTTCTTTTTCGATGCAATTCCCCCAAAAAAGTGGGAAACCTATCAAGGCGATTTTGATGCCATATTGAAATCCTTCACTCTGGATCCGGACGCCAAAACTGACGCTGCTGGCAAGTTACGAAAACTAAAAGCCCAGGGTGAAGTAATGGGACGGATATACACTAACCAAAACCTGGGGTGTCAGATTGCCGGGCCGGATGGTTGGACAATTAAACCCTCCACGTTGGGTGATGCTTTTCATTTTAATGTGGAAATGACCCCTCCCGAAGGTGATAGCAAGATCCGCTTTATCGCTTTGAGCACCGGAACAAAAGTCAGTTTGGAGGAAATCACCAAGCACGATGTTGAAGCCATCAAGGCGGTAACCGAAGAGTTTGAAGCTGAACCGGCTGAGGATATTACGGTTGGGAATATAAAAGGAAAAGTCGTTGTTTTTCAATTTTCCTTAAAAGGCTTGGGCACTTTGAAACGGAAATGTGCCTATTTCCTGAATGATAAGACATTGTACTTTGTCGTCTGCGATGCCAATCCACCGAGTGATTATACAAAATATATTGATGAATTCGATCAAACCATCCAATCGTTTACACTTAACTAATCCTAATTTGTGAGGTGGGGAATGGAATCCACATTTGCCATTGAGATTGAAAATGTCACGAAACGATTCAAAAACACCATCGCTTTGGATCAGGTGACATTTTCCATTCCAAAGGGTGAAATCTTTGGTCTTCTCGGTCCCAACGGGGCCGGGAAGACCACACTGATGCGCATTCTGGTGGGAATCATCGGGCCAGATGAAGGTCAGGTGCGTGTTCATGGCGACCGGCGGGGCAGGTTGAAAGAACGAATCGGTTACCTGCCCGAAGAGCGGGGATTGTACCCCAAAATGAAGGTTCGTGAATTTCTTCGCTATTGTGGCCAAATCAAAGGCATCCCGCGGGGTCTCATTCAGTCTGCCATTTCAGAAGGGCTTAGGCGTGTGGGTTTGGAAGGGCAGGAAAACTACAAAGTTGAGGAACTTTCCAAAGGCAACCAACAGCGTGTGCAATTGTTGATTACGCTCATGCATAAGCCGGACATCCTGATTTTGGACGAACCCTTCACCGGCCTGGATCCGCTGGGGGTGGAGCAGATGAAACACATTCTCATCGAAGAAACCCAACGTGGGGCAGTGGTGATTATCTCCACCCATCGCATGGAAGATGCCGAACAGTTATGCCGTAACATTGCCCTGATCAATCGAGGCAAGGTGATTTGCAATGGCCCGGTCAATGAGATTAAACAGGCTGAAGGCCATGATGAATTGCTGGTGGAGTATGAAGGGAGCCTTGATTCCCTTCCTGATTTGCCAGGCGTAAGCGACACTCAACACGACAACCATCGTATTCAATTCAATGTTTCAGACAGCCGTCATATTCCTGTTATTATTCGGCAATTATCCAACCAGGCTGATTTGATGAGCGTTAAACGCAGAGAACCCACCTTGCATGATGTATTCATTGAAAGGGTACGGCGGGTGGGAGATGAACATGCAGATTAGCATTCGAAAAATCGGCCATGTCGCCTGGCGTGAGATTCGCACCATCGTGATGACCAAAGGATTTTTGGCCATGTTGGTTATGCCTCTGGTTATTCTTTTGGTGATGGCCCTCTTGATCCCGCTGGCGGAAAGTTTGATGCGTAAATCCAAGCAAATGCGCACTGAGTCATTAAAAATCGGTGTCATTACGGATACGCCGGATATTCTCGAAACCTGGGATGAGAGATTGAAAAGTGAGAAACTACAAAACGGCCTGCCCCTTTTTAAATTCATTAATGTTCGTTCACCCACGTTGCCTGAAGAAGCCATTATCGAAAATGCCAAAGCGAAAGTACGAGATAAGGAATGGGATGGCTATGTGCATATGATTGGTGATATCACCGATCAGGGGAAAGCAGAATTTTTCTTCCTGCGGGGAATGGACATGAGTTTCCCTCGCACACTGGCCAGTCGCTTGGGGCAGGTGGTTCGAGAGAAACGGCTTGAACGCGAGGGATTTGATCCCGAACGCATTAATCACCTCACCCGTTGGATCGATTGGAATGATTTTGAGCTCTCACCTGTAGCTGTTACAACGGAAGGAGAGGGCGGGGAAGGCGAAACCAAGAAGCGATTCAGTTTTGAAAAAATCTTTGCCCCGGCATTCACCTGTATCATGCTGATGTTCTTTTTAACCTTTATGACCTGCCAGCGCATGCTGAGGGGGATTGTGGAAGAAAAAACCTCGCGAGTGGTGGAAGTGATTCTTTCCTCCATTTCGCCTTCGGAAATGTTGTATGGCAAAGTGATCGGTTTTTATATTATCGGTGTAATCCAGTTTATCGTATGGGTGGCGACAGGCGTAATCCTGCTGTGGTTAAAAAATATGCCGGTCACCGATTTTATCCCACCGGCGTATTTCTTGAAATTCTTGATTTTCCTGACCACCGGTTATTTCTTTTATGCCGCCGTATTTGCCGGTATTGGCGCGATTGTGGGGGATGAAACAGAATCACAACAAATTCAAGGTATTGTTACGTTAATTATCGTGATTCCCTTAATGTTTAATTTTGTACTTATCACCCAACCCAATTGGTGGGTGGTGCGTCTGATAAGTTTTATTCCCTTTTTAACTCCCACGGTGATGGCTGTGCGTATGGTGGTGACGCAAATTCCCTGGTGGGAAACCACCCTGATTGCCACCAGCACAGTCTTATTTGCCATTCTGGGAATATGGCTGGCCGCGCGTATATTCAGAATTGGAATTTTAATGACAGGAAAGCGTCCATCCGTCCGAGAGTTATGGCGTTGGTGTTGGTATAAGGATGTCAGTGGTGTGATTGAAACATAATGAAATCGAGGTTACTCTCATGATGTTCCAGATATTCTCTTTCATAGCATTACTACGTTTTATGACATGTGATGTTGTACACCGCTTTATCAATCCCAACCTATCATTCATAATGGTGATATCGTTGTTTCATATACCACTTTTGTCCGTATCGTTATCCTTTTCTCAACCGGTTAAACTGCAAAACGAACCGGCGGTTATCCAAACAGAGGATGGGATGATACTGGCTGGTATTATCGAATGCCCTACACCGGGAATTATTTTGCTGAATACGGATTTTGGAAAATTGGAAATTCCCCATAAAAAAATTGCTCGTTGGAATGGGGATTTATATCATCCTGACCGGGGGATAATTCGCAGCCATTCATTAAAAATTGACAAAAGCGGAAATATTACCACCCGTTACATGGTTCCGATATCAACGAATCCTAACAAGGAGAAAGTGCAAATATTGGTGCCCGGGCATGTGTTGGATATTCGGGATGTATACGGGCAATCACTGAATTTTTTTGCTCGCCCCTTTAGTGGATTCAGCCGTTGCACTGTTGAAATCCCTGAATACAAAATACCCGCCGTATATGTGGAGGTGATGGAAAAAAACGCCGTGGAGAAGAATGATCAAACCGTATCGTACACCTATAATTACATTCCTCATAATAATCAAATTTTTCGGCTAAAACTCACCTTGCCGGATGAAGCCACTCATGTTCAGTTTGCGCCTGAATCCATCACGCAAACCACCAATACCATCCATTGGGAAAAAGCGCTTAATCGGCAGGAGGATGTGGAATTTGAGATTGTGTTTCAGCTACCTGAATCTAAAGAATAATACAAAAGTATAGGGAATAATGGTGGATAATTCATTTTTACATCATCATTTGTTTATATCTCTCTGGAATTCTCCCATCAATTCCCTGATCCCTACCCAGATATTAGGGGCTGACAACCAGGGAGGGCGACGCTCCCGCGGAGCCGATGCTGACAACCAGGGAGGGCGACGCTTCCGCGGAGCCGATGTGGTTGATCAAGTTATATTAAAACATAAAAAAACTTCATTGCAGGTTTATGTCAATTCACCTTCATATTTCAGTTTTCGTGTAACCGGCGGGAACCTCGCCCTCCCTGGGTAGAAATATTGCAAGAGTAAGTAGGATGGGTTGCGTTGTTAACCCATCGAGTTTTCTACATGTTAGAATTATGCAATAATGGGTCGAAAAACGTGTTCCATCCTACGATTCTAGTATAAAGGCGGAAGTGAAATTCACTCCCGCCTTATACATTTGCTTATAATGTTAGATATTTCAAATCAATAGATCGACCAATCAGGCACATCCACTTCCACATCGCCCACGACATATCGTCCAAAGCCTAACGTACCGCCGCTCCATAATATTTCAAAGGCTCCCTCAGGGAAACTATCAGGCACGTACATATTGACTTCGGTTAAATACGTATTATGCCAGGGATCTCCATCGTTACCAGGAGAACCGATTTCATCGGCTTCTACGGTATCAATTTGATAACCGCTGACAAAATCACCTTCTATAAAATCCCCATTGGGATCGGCGCTGTGGGAATGGAGCGCCAGCCAAGCTGTTGGGAGAGGCTGATCACCCCAATCTTCTTTATTACTTTGCCAACGAGGCATCGTACAGACCGCGATGTAAGGCACTCCAGGATAGGCCGCTACATCGCATTTTGTCCAACCTTGATAAAGTGTCGTTACACGGCCTGGTTCTTCGAAGTTACCGTCATCAATGGCGGGATCGCGGGAGGGCGCCCATAATTCCGGGATATCATTCTGGAATTCTTCGTCTGATCCAACAGGACGTAACCAACGGCGAAGGGGCGTAAATCCTTTTCCACTATCGCGACCTGGAAAAGCGGTGTTGAAGACCCACTCTTCTCCCAATTCATCGTTTACAATCGGAACACTTGCACCGCCACCGCTGTTAAATTCATCTTCCCATTCCCATGTTTGGCCACCATCGGAAGAGGATAGATACCAGGTACCACCTTGTTCGATCCAGAATTTTGAATCGATTGTCATTTTTTTATTGTCACCCGAACCGATTACGTTCATATCCCAAATTCGCCACGCACGATAATGTTGGCTCGGAGTTTCTTCTTCCGGACGGTTCCAGACTTTTTCGGGATTGACGAATTGATCACCATCAAGTGAATAACGGATGATGTTATGGACATTTCCCACATATAAGTACCCATCACCATCGACGGAGCAAACAGGATAAATATCTGTCAAGGACCAGCCGCGGTCGGTATCCGGACCATCGGGATGTTGACCGGTGGCTTTTTGGATATAATACTCGGAATTAGGCCAAGGTTCCAAACCAACGTGAAGCGCGATTCCCATAGGTGAACCATCATTCGCGTTGATCCACCAAATGGCGCGGTCAGGAAATTGTTCTGCCATCTCCGCATCGTGATTGGGGTCAGTTTCATCAATTCCATTTTCAACCACATACAACAGCAATCGATTCTCATCATAACGCACCAGGGAACTGATCATGTCAAAATCGGAATCCCCGAGTGAAAAATCGTTTGTACCCACCTCAGCCACCATGAAGGGAAATCCAGGAACACCATTTTTGGTGAGATGTTCCCATGCCGGCCGGATTTCAGTATCCTGAGCCAGGGCTGGGGCAATGAGTAATGCTAGTCCAAATAACACATTAACCATTCGTTTTACCATATAATTCTCTCCTTTCGTTGATTCGCATGGTTTTTAGAAAAAAATAGCGATAACTAATTTATACACTCTATTCATATTAAATCAACAGTTTTCCAGCAAATTGAAAGTATTTAGGAATGATGTTTATTTCGTGTACTAATCATTCCGTTATTGATATTCTGGATTATACTTCCCACGTTGGTGAAAACCGCGCAGATAAGCGCGCATGGGACCGAAACGAGGGTAACTTTCGAATACATCACCCGTACCGATTACCCTTGGATCATTTTGTTTTTTGAGCTTATCCATTAACTTATCTTTCAACTTATTTTTCACCTTGGAATAAGTGGGGTTATCGGCCAGGTTGGTTAAACACGCTGGATCATCTTTGATGTTAAAGAGTTCTTCTTTTGGGCGTTTGGCGCAGGCCATTTGGAAATAAGGTTTAATATCTTCATCGGCTTTATGTTCCAGCAGATAGTCCATTGTCGGGCAGCCATCAATGTCATGATAATAATCCGGCGTTCCGGCGGGCCAGCGATCCGGTTTGCAGTTCCAAATGTAGAGATAGTCTTGAGTACGAATGGCACGGGCGGGATAGCCTAAATTGTCAAAGCGCGAATGCGAATGGCGTTCACGGCCAAAGTAAACGGTATCCCGCGCTGAATTGACAAGCCCGTTCTTCTTGGAAAGCAAGACATCCTTGAAACTTTTACCGCTCATGGAATCGGGAATCTCCACACCCGCAACTTCCAAAAAGGTGGGAGCGTAGTCAATAGAACTGATCAGGTCATCCACTTGCCGGCCTGCCTTGATTTTACCCGGCCAACGAACGGCCATCGGCATATGCACACCGTATTCATACAAATTGGCTTTGGCGCGAGGGAAAGGCATGCCATTGTCGCTGGTGACCACCACCAACGTGTTATCCAATTCTCCGATGGATTCCAAATAATCCAGCATTTCACCCAAATGACGATCGAACCATTCCACTTCCACATAGTAATCGAGGATATCGCTGCGGATTTCTTCGACATCAGGCAAAAAGCCGGGGACGTTGACTTTTTTGATGGATTTGCCTGCTTCCACTCCTGAGCCTTTTTCATAACGGCGGTGAGGTTCAGAAGCACCATACCAAAAACAAAAAGGTTGATCCTTGGGTCGTTCTTCCATGAAATCCTTAAAATTTACGGCGTAATCCAGATTGCGAATTCCATTGGCAGGGACAGAATCCAATCGACGGCTGTTGAATCCAGGTCCTGCGGGATTACGCTCCCAACCTGAATCGTTCCAATTTCCTGGCCCCCACGGTTTCCCCGTATAACCAACGAAATATCCACCTTGTTCCAATAGATCGGGAAAGACCTTTAGTTTTTTGGGGAAATAGCTGCTGTGGGTTCCCGCTTCTTCGTTTTGCCAGATATTGCGGCCGGTTAAAATTGAGGCACGGTTGGGAGCGCATTGGGGAGCGGCAGCAACAACATGGTTGAATAAGCAGCCTTCGCGTGCCACCCGGTCAAACGCTGGTGTCTGTATGACTGGATCACCATACGCTCCCGCATGCGGCCAGGACCAATCATCAGCAATGGCGAACAGAATATTGGGGCGCTTTGCGTCTTCCTCACCTGCATGGAGTTTTTGCTTGGATAAAAAAGTTCCTGCCATCAACCCAGCGGCTCCGCTAGCCCCGGTTTGCAAGAATCGGCGTCTGTTTAGTTTTGACATGGCTATCACCTCCGCGTTATTTCAACAAAAAGAATATCGCTCTTTTTTTGATTAGAGACAAGCTAGCAATTGGCTATAGAGAGGATTTCAGTATCAAATTGTTAATGGCTCTATTCGCTCATGTCCAGCCAATCGGCGGCCACGAATGATGGGCTTGCCGCCGAATATCTCTGGATTAATAGTAATTCGCTCAAGCAATTTTGATTCTTCCATAATCCCAGCCTTCATTTTTATATGATTGTACCATTATAAGCTTATCTATTTTCACATCCAAATCAAATGTACCGTATCACGGTCAGTGAGAGTTGTTTATTTTATTGTGTTCTTCTCGGCATTTGAATAATTATGGATCGACCTCATCTTCCATGCTCTGAGTGAACGGACAACAGTGTCACCTCCTTTTGAAGAGAGGGTGAATCGAGGATGGTCTTGATAATGGGTATGAGCAACGGCAGCCGCTTGGCGGTCGTTTGCAAACACCTCTATGAGGTTCTTGTCCACAAATAAGCGTAATGTCAAATCTTCATTTTCACTGAGAACAAAGGGGATTTCATTTTTTCCAATCGTAATTGATTTGCGCTTTGCTCCAGCGGCAATTTCGAGGCCATTGCGCCCATTTTTGTCAGTGAGTAATTGTATGCTGAATTGCTCAGGAACCGGTGATGCGACATGCACGGCGAACTCTAATGCGTCTCCCTTGATTTCATGAAATGCAACGTTTTCACCACTGGCAATCACTAAATTGTTACGCTCAAACGTATCGTAACGAAGCGAGGTGAGTTCTTGCAGAGGTTTCATTTTCAGTTGACCATCATGGGTGAGCTCCAATTCTCTCGGTAGCGATTGCACACCAGTGGGGTGAAGGCCTTCATGCGTCAGCCATGCCCACATTACCCGCCTTCCATCTTTTGTAAGCAGTGACTCTGGTGCGAAGAAGTTGTTATTATTCCAACTCATCAATTTGTGCGATGCCGGCAGATATTGATCTCCCTTGAAATCACCCAGGTAATATCGGCATCCTAAATCATGGCTTATGCATAATAACATCCATGCGCCGCCAATCTTGAACATGTTTGCGCATGAAACATCTTCTTCTGGTTTAACACCGAGCGTATCCCAATTGGTATCATCGTGAAACAGATTCCCAACGAAATCCCACTCTTTCAGGTCATCGGACTTCATCAACAGGGGAGGCCGTCCACCTGAAATCGCGTAATAGGTTCCATCTCGCAACCAGCAATCCGGATCCCAATATCGAATGTCCGCTTCGCCGCCATCGGCGGTATAGGCTGTGACCAGCTGAGGCTCGCTCCATTTTTCAAGTGAATCGTTTTGACCATACACAATCCAGTTTTTGCCTGATCCTACCCCGTGATAAATTGCTGCCGGTTTACCTTCTTTCGTGAAAAAGCCTGTTCCGCTGAACATTCCATGTCCCGTCATCGGAGGAGAAAGCGTCGTGGGATGCCATTTCCACCAAACCAGGTCTTGACTTGAAAGATGCGCGAAATTATAACCATATTTGTTACGGTAAATATAGTGTAAATGATAGACGCCTTTATAGTAAAACGCGGCGTTTGGATCACCGGGTACTGCCCGTCCTGGACCTGGATGAACCAGGTGATAGGTTAACCAATGATCAGGAATTTCATCCGGCATGGCTGGCGTTTCCGGTTCGTAAGCTTCCATATTCACCAGGCTCGCATGAGACCATTCTGCCCAGTCCATGGTCTCCTCATTTTGCGTGGCTACTACGATACTCGTCCTTTTAAGACTCAAGCGGCCATCGATCAGCTTCGCGCCGCCAGCCATTCTGGTGTGCGTAAATCGTTCAGCGCGATCCTTGATTTTTTCTCCTTCAAAATCCCACCAACACCAGGGCTTGATGGGTGACGGCTGATTCGGATGAAATGATTGTATTTCATCGGCGGAAAGCGCTCTTGCGTAAATACGCGCGTCATCTATTGCGCCTTCGATATATCCATTGCCACCCACGAGATGCCTTAATCCAAAAACGATTGCCTGGTTTTTGCCACTTAGCAAGTCGATATTTTGAGCGTGGTAAGACGTTAGCGGTTTCCCATTTCGAAAGAGCGTAATGAGATTGTCCTTATATACGATTGCAACTTGGATCAGTTCGTTATTACTCGCTGCTTCTCTGGGATAATCTTGTTCCTGGCTCGTACGTTTAAAATAGTTGCTCCCTGCCATCCATTTGCCTTTTTTTAACTCACCAAAGACGATTGCGTCAAACTGATCCCCCCGTTGAAGCGTCAACACGCTTCCTCCAGCCCCTTCCAGATCATTCAAAGAAACCCATGCAACCAATGTTTTGTCTGTCTCCGCAGCCGTGCAATCGAAAACCCATACACCATTCACGACAAAAAATATTACAAACCACGTCATTATATTCATTGCCTTATTCCTTTCCGATAAACATGAAATAAGCAATATAGAATCACCATCACGGCTTCCACGTCAGGCAGTTATGCAAAATCTGTTGGTAATCCTTATTTTTTACATCCTCAACCGTGTGGCCGGGTTGGAAGTAGAAAATCCACCCCTTATCCGCCGATTTATACCAGCCGTAACGATCTTCCATATACACGTTCCCTGTTTCCGGATGTTCAAACCGGTAACCGAACAGAACTGTTTTTTCCCGGCCATCAGCAAATTGATGATGGATGAATACTTCTGAATTGGAAAACACAATGGCAGGTAATTTTTGTACCGGGCTGGGTTGATCAGACGAGCGATAATCGACTGATTCTTTATAATTCACCTTGTGGGAGGTTATATAATGATCAGGCTGTAAGTTGACTAAATGGTAATCGATGTCGTGGATCCATACATAACGATATTTCGCATCCTGGTTACGATCGAGATGTATGCCTAAAAAAGGCAGCCATCCGGGTGTCTGTTTTTTCTTGGACGAAATACCATGATGAAGCACAATCAAACGGGCACCATCTTTGGTTCGTTTCATGACAGCTTGAGCCGGTTGGGCATCAAAACCGCCATGAATAAACATCAAAATAGCGCCATAGGGAGATAAATCCGCTGGCAATGCGTCCTGTTCGACTTTTTTTACGGCGTGCCCATTCTCTTCAAAATATTCAGCCAAAACATCCATTTGAGGCCATTCATCCGAGAGGATCAGGATGTTTTCCCCGTTAGCGCCTGCAATCAAACAGCACACCATCATAAACGCTATTGCAACTTGTTTTATCATCATCAACTTTTTTCCTTTCCTCATAGCATGATGAAGTCATGCTATCATAAATCGCTATTTAAAGACAATTCCCTTCAACAAAAAAACCGCATGGTTCAAGAAGAGTGAGCATGCGGTTTTTAAGAGTTTATTTTTAAGCGTAATGCTTATTTCGTGGTATATACCACAGCCGCGGCGGATTCAATGACACGGAAGGTGAACGATTCAGTGAAATAAAGTTCCACCTTATCACGGTTGTGGCTGGTATAGCCGATTGACAAATCCTGCCCGACCGTCATTTCAAAATCACCACCACGGGTTGATAATAACAACCCTCCATCAATCATCGGGCTCCAAAGGAGGCTTCCCCCCAATAGATCGCGTATCACGCGATGGATGGGATAACCGGGTTTGGAATCCTGTTGGTATAACGATTCATACAACTTTTGGTTTAATATCAGGCTGTAGGGACCTTCAATGCCTGAAAGTTTTATCGCCTGAACACCTTCCATAATCAACTGAGGGAATTGATTAACCGCTTCTGGCAGTTTGATCGGTTTATGGGATGACGCTTTGCTAATCCCTTCGATTCCACCATCTTTAAAACCTTTAAAAATCGCTTTGTCTTCAAATTGAGCGATGGTTTTGGCTGCATCTTCCAGGGAAGATAAATCCGCATCGTCTACCCCACGGGAAATGGAATCGATTTCCATTTGATTTAAATGAAATGGCACCCGCAGTTCAATCAGCGGTTGCACTAACCGTTTTCCCCAATGAACACCATCGGAGGGTTCTTTTTTGGGAATATCAAGCCGGCCAGTGTTTATCGCGGCAAAATCCCACCCATGTGGACCATTAAAACCAACCAGTGTTCTGGCAAGTAAAAACGCTTTTAAGGTTTGCTTCGCTGTTGAATTAATCTCCTCCCAGGCTTGATCAGTTATGGGCGCCTGAGAACGTTTTAACAAATCAACCATTGATGTTGCTCCTTTCCTTTACTTATAACTTCCCGATTCCAAGATCCTGATCCGAACCGCTTTCACCTTCACTCTCTGAACCCCCTTCAGCACCTTCCTCCAGTTCAGTAATTGGTCCACTGGTGAAAAGGTATGTGCGCAGTTCTTCATCAAATTTAGGCATTTTTCGGCGCAGCCATTCCAAGGTCATGGCGGCATGCTCGATTTCCTCATCCCGATTGTGAGCTAATATACTCTTCAATGATTCATCATCTGAAACATCCACCCGTTGATTATACCAATCAACCGCTTCCAATTCCTCCACTAAACTGGTCAGCGCACGATGGATATCCCGTGTCTCCTGCGACATTTCATTCGCAGGTTCATGGTATTCTATGGTCATGGATTACTCCTCCTTTGATAAAATGATCATTCCCCCCATTCATATAAAAATTAAGTTAACATCCAGTCATGAGTTTTCGAAGCCCTTGTATCCAATCCAGAATGAATTCTTTATATGAGATCACAAAGCACCCTATGATTCCTTTTTCATCCTTTTTAGACATGTTTGGCATATACCGGTCACTTCCACCAATTTATTATGGATGCTTCCCCAGGTTTTTGCCGCTTCTGGAGGTTCCAATTGATCGAAGCCGGGCCAATAAAAGTCTTCCACTGTATTGCACAATTTACACACAAGATGGTGATGGAGGCTCGTATTGGGATCATAGCGGCTGCGGTCATCCAGATGATGGATGCGGTTAATAATCCCATGTTTTTCAAAAAACGCCAATGTGCGATAAACCGTATCCAATGAAATCGTTGGTAATTTAGTGATCACTCGCCGATACACATCTTCGGCGGATGGATGATTTTTGGTGTGTAATATCTCACGGTAGATTTCCAAACGCTGGTGGGTTACTTTAAGACCCAGTTCTTTACAATGAGAAATGAAATTCTGGACTTTTTCCTCAATTTCTTTAGGGTGAAGATTTTTCACAAATGATTTCACACCACTTTCGCTTTAATGTATTTCTTTATATAAACAAATGTATCACTTTATCATTTTATATATCAAATATATTAAGTAAATCCCTTGGAATTGAGGATATCTTTTAGGAGGCAACAGCATGCAGAAGCACGTATGTGTATTATGTTATATATTCGTTATCTTATTGAACTTATCTATCACGTTCCAGGTGGAAGGCCAAAATGAAAAACACACCACTAAACGCGATCTTCGCAATATTCGCTTTGGCCATGTTATTCCGGATGAGGGATATTGTGATCAACCTTATGTGATCATCACCAAAGATGGTAATTGGTTGTGTACGTTGACAACCGGCAAGGGCAAAGAAGGCGATCCTGGCCAGCATGTGGTTGCCACCATCAGTAAAGATAAAGGCAAAAACTGGAGCGAATTAATCGACATTGAACCAGCTTCTGGCCCAGAAGCATCCTGGGTGGTTCCCTTAATTACACCTTATGGGCGTGTGTATGCATTTTATGATTACAACGGTGACCGAATTACCGGAAGGCGGGCGGATATGCTGGGGTGGTATGTCTATAAGTATTCTGATGACCATGGCCGGACCTGGTCAAAAGAACGCTACCGTCTGCCGGTACGCCATACTGCCTGTGATGTTGACAATGGCCTTGAAGGTGATGTGCAAATCTTTTGGGGTATTGATAAACCCATGATCCACGATAATGTGGTCTATTTTGCCTTCACCAAATTAGGCCGTTATATGCTCGAGCAAGGTGAAGGCTGGCTTTTTCGCTCGGAGAATATCCTGACTGAAAGAAATCCGGAAAAGATCGATTGGCGGATGCTGCCTGATGGACAGCATGGCATTCGCAATCCAAAATTCGGTTCAGTTCAGGAAGAACATAACATTGTCGCCCTCGATGATGGCACGTTGTATTGCATGTACCGCACCACCACCGGCCACCCCTGTCAAAGTTACAGTTTTGATGATGGCCATTCCTGGACCAAACCTGAACATGCCACATATACCCCCGGGGGGCGAAAATTTAAACATAACCGCGCATGCCCGGCAATATGGAAAACCCAAAACGGGAAATACCTCTTCTGGTTCAACAATCACGCTGGAAAAACCTATCAGAAACGCAATCCCGTTTGGATATCAGGTGGAGTGGAAAAAAATGGGCGAATCCATTGGTCTCAGCCTGAAATCTTGCTGTACGATCCTGACAAAGACGTGCGGATCAGTTATCCCGATATCATCGAGGAAAACGGGAAATATTGGATTTCTGAAACTCAAAAAAGTATCGCAAGAATTCATGAGATAGATGCCTCATTATTCAAAGGCCTATGGAATCAAGAAACAAATAAAGAGATAACGAAAAAAGGTTTATGCCTTGAATTACAGGAAAATGAAATACAATCTCGCCATCCTATGCCCTATTCCCCTAATTTATCCGCCGGTGAAAGCATCAGTATTGAACTTTGGTTTAAACTGAATAAACAAGAACCTGGTCTCTCGCTATTTGATTCAACCAACCAAGAAGGTATAGGTATTCGGCTCTATACCACCGAGAATCAAAGCATGGGTTTGGTTATGAATGATGGAGATGCAACATTCCAATGTGAAAGTGATAAACAATCCATAAAAGCAGGAAGATGGCACCACCTGGTCGTCAATATCGATAGCGGGCCAAAAATCGTTAGTTTTATCATCGATGGTGTGCTATGTGACGGTGGTACAGAACGAGAGCGTGGATGGGCACGCTTTCCTCAATCGATGGATTCTTTAGCTGGCGCTGATTTTTTCAAAGTGCTAACGCCAGAACATGGACGCATCAAAACACTTCGTCTATACAATCGGTATCTCAGGACTTCTGAAGCCATTGGTAATTACCACGCTAATTTTTCAAAGAATTAACACCTTTTCCTAAAGCAAGATTTTACTGATTTTTGCTAAAGGTTTTTACAAGATTGACGATAGTAATATCGACCTGCCAGGGATGGCTGAACCGGATCCATGGACGGATCTTTGCCGGTTGAGGGAGCGAGGGTATATGGGGCCACTACCTGCAACTGATATCCGTTCGGACCGGTTTAATGACCTACCATTAAGCCGTTCCTTTTCAAAACAACCAGGCGCTGAACCCTTACCTAAGGAAACGCGTGGTGAAGAGAACGGTCAGGATTCTTCACCAACGCAAACTGATTCCGTCGTGCTATCTTTAGTTTCTCCGTCTTCTGATCCTGAACCCGTCGAAAACCGAGAGACGAGAGGTGTGCAGCTGACGACGGATGGGCAATATCGCTTGTCGATGGAGGCACAAACCCAAGTGCCATCTCGAACAAGTCCGGAAAATCAATCAGGTGGTCAACCGGAGGCTCTTCGCGACCTCGCCGGCTCACAGACCGAAAATCTCCATACACAGGGCAGTGCTTCAGTTGAAGAGCAGGCCGATTCAATCTCTCAAACTGAAGTTATCCAAGGGGAACAATTAAATCTCACACGTTCAATAGAAAATAGTGGATCAAGCTCAACTCAACCCACTTCAACACGCCAACTGGAGTCGGATGCCGCACAATCACCACGGGTTCAAGAATACATTAATATGATTAAACAAATATCCGACGACCCAGAAGCGGTGGATGAATTTGTGGAAAAATTAAATGAATTTACCGGCGCGGAGACAGCCGAATCCGCCGGTTCCGGTGAGATGCAAGCCGTGGATCAATCCGTCATCTCTTCCGAAGCGGCGAGCACAAGCATAACCGTTCGCAATGAAGAGATGCAGCAACGCATTGTAGAAAAATATACTCAAGATGAAACGCCCCCAGTGGTAACAAATAATGTTGTCTTTCGATGGGCTCAACAGGAAGTACGTGTCGTTGACCCCCTTGTATTGGACTTGGATAATAATGGAATTGATTTAACGAATGTAACAAACGGCGTTTCATTTGACATCACCGGAACCGGCGAGGTTCATCAAACCGCTTTTGTGAGTGGTAACGATGCGTTCCTCGCCCTTGATCTCAATCAAAATGGTTCGATTGACGATGGCCATGAACTGTTTGGAGATCAAAATGGCGCCGCGGATGGATTGGAAGAATTAAGAAAATATGATGAAAACAACGATGGCGTGATTGATTCATCCGATAGTGTTTTTAACAAACTGCAATTATTCAATGACCGCAATCGTGATGGGATAACGCAGGAAGGTGAACTCAGATCATTAGCCGATGAAAATATCTCATCCCTTGACCTGAGTGGAAGAGAAGAAAACCGAACCGTCGCCGGAGGCAATTTCTTGACAAAATCATCCGGCTTTACCCGGCAGGATGGCAGCCGGGGTTATATGGGAGATGTATTACTGAATTACTTAGCGTAAATAATAAGAAATTCGGGAACGCCTTAGTGCCTTTATATCAACCACCCCTCACCAAACGTCTGTTCGGTGAGGGCTTTTCTTTTGTGATTGTCTCAAATCGTACCCTGATGTCTGCCATACCACAACACAGGGCGAACACATAGGAATGTCATTAAGTTAAAGGGGAGGGCGAGGCTCCCGCCGAGCCGTTATACGTGGAAACGGCTCGG
>CAZFER010000033.1:0-62715 GCA_964517495.1 uncultured bacterium
ACCCCACCTCCAGCGCCGCAATCGCCTCCCTTAGGGTAAACTTCTTCTCATAAAGCGCTTTACCAACTATGATCCCGGCTATCTTATCCCCCCCCAGCGAGTCATTCAGCTCAGCGATGGCCTTAATGTGCGAGAGTTCCCCGATCCCGCCTGAGGCGATGATGGGGAAGGGCGTGGCCTGCGCCATGCGTTTGATGGCTTTCAGGTTGGGGCCTTCCAAGGTGCCATCACGGGAAATATCGGTATAAATAACACCACCGATGGGTGATAAATCAAATTCCTGCACCAAATTCATCGCATCGACGGTGCTGGTGGAACGCCAGCCGTGGGTGGCGACCATTCCATCCCGGGCGTCGATGCCAAGAATAATTCGCTCAGGATATTGATTGGCTGCATTGAAGACCAGATGAGGATTTTCCAGCAGAACACTGCCCAAAATGGCTCGTGATACACCCAGCGTGCCCAACACACAATCGATCGAGGGCATATCTCTTATCCCTCCGCCCAGTTCCGTACGAATATCAATGGCGCTGGTAATCTGCCGGATGGCCTCCTGATTTTGCATCTCCCCTTCACGCGCGCCATCCAAATCAACGATATGAATCAACTGAGCGCCATCATCCTGCCAAAGTCGGGCCACCTCAGCGGGTTGGTATTCATAGACCGTTTCCTGGTCATAGTTCCCACGCCATAAGCGGACCACCTTCCCACCGCGTAAATCAATTGCCGGGATAATTTCCATTAATCCTCAAGCCTCCTCTGTTTTCCCAAATTTGTGTTCTTCGCCCCTCAGCAGCCGTTTGATATTCGAATGGTGACGAATAATCACCAGCAAGGCCGCGAATATCATGAATCCATATATTTCCGGAGAAGGTTTTATTTCCCTATCCATGATCAAAAAGAGCGTCCCAGCGGCAACCAATGTTATAGCCCCTAAAATCGATGCCAACGACATATAGCGTGTTAAAAGCAAAGTGGGTAAAAAAACGGCAAAAGCTGCTAAAAAGCAAATGGGGGTTAAGGTTAAAAAGACACCAATCGAAACGGCTACTCCCTTGCCCCCACCTCGAAATCCTAAAAACAATGAACAACTATGTCCTAAAATAGCCAACAACCCAGCCCCAATCGCCAGATAATCATTTTGCGGATAAAACTGATACGCAAATAAGATTCCAGGGACTCCCTTAATGGCATCGATCAGGAGAACAGGAACACTCTTCGTTGGTCCCAACACTCGCCAGGCATTGGTAAACCCTAAATTCCCACTGCCCACTGTCCGCAAATCGACCCCCTTGATCCACTTTCCTGCGTAATAAGCCGTTGGGAACGATCCTAATACATAGGCAATTATAAGGCAAACAACAATCATCATGTTTTCTGTTTTCCCCGCTTCTTTATTAACAACCGTAATGGAGTGCCCTCAAATTGAAATGACTTGTAAAGCTGGTTGATTAAATAGCGTTGATAGGAAAAATGGATTCCTTTTGGATCACTGGCAAACGCAACAAAAGTTGGAGGCCCAGTGCCAACCTGAGTCCAATAATAAATACGGGGTACCCTGCCTTTATGAACCGAGGGCGGATGCTTGTCCAAAATCCTTTCCAGCAAGTCATTCAATTGGCTGGTGGGCACACGGTAATAATAGTTCTCCAAAATTCGCTCAACTTGGGGGAATATCCTGTGAACGCGTTGCTTGGTCATGGCAGAGATAAACTCGATCGGGGCATAGTGCAAAAAGGGAACCTCGGCTTTGATATCTTTGGCGTAGGCGCCAGCGGTTTGTCCGTCTTTTTCCACCGCGTCCCATTTGTTTACCAGTATTATAGCAGCCTTTCCCGCATTATGGGCTATCCCAAACACCTTTGCGTCCGTTTCGGTCAGCCCCTCCACCGCGTCGATCATCAGCAGGGCAAGATCACACCGCTCCAGGGATTGCTCCATTCGTTTGAGTGAATAATGCTCCACTCCACGGCTCATTTTACCTCTTCGGCGAATCCCGGCGGTGTCGATTAAAAGATAATGCTGTTCTTTATAAGTGATTTCCGTATCCACCGGATCACGGGTGGTACCTGGTATCGATGAAACAATCGATTTTTCATCACCACATAGCGAATTCAACAACGTGGATTTCCCTACATTGGGCCGTCCAATAATGGCAATCCCGGGATATGTAGGGAGTTCTTCCTCTTCTCCCTCTGAATCAGGCAAAAACTCCACCACTTCATCCAATAAATCTCCAATCCCCAATCCCTGAAGAGCCGAAATCGGAACAAATGAATCCAGCCCCAATTCATAATATTCGCTCAAAATCTGATCAACATTGGCAAAATGATCGATTTTATTAACCACCCCTATAATAGGGGCATCCATACGCCTTAAGCGGTCCAAAACCTGATGATCCAAAGGTGCCGGACCAGATCGGCCATCCAACAAAAAGAGAAAAAGGGAAGCATGCCTGGCGGTTCGTTCAATTCGCTCCTGAACAAACGGAGTTAATGGATCTTCATCCGGACCGAAAAAACCACCGGTATCGACGAGATCGAATGTTTTACCATTCCAATCGGCTTTACGGTATTTCGCATCCCTCGTTACGCCGGGTTGATCATCAACAATTGCCTCCCGGCGGCCAATAATACGATTGAAAAGAGTTGATTTGCCGACATTTGGACGACCGACAATTACAACAGTTGATTTTTTGGATTTTACCACCACGCCCAGCTTACATCCTTATTTTCAGTCATTAAAATCTCGATAAGTGGTCAGCCATTTGAAGTGCCATAATTAAATATAATTTCTCTTCCTTAAGGAAGGAAGATGAAGGGGGTTATCTTGTCGAAAGGATTCCTAAAAAAGTGCCTGTTCGGTTGGCTCATCTTTTGTACTGTCATCGGTTTTTTGTTTACTCTATTCTTTATTGCAGAATATATTACCTACTTTTCCAAACAAATTTCGCCGGATTTTCGCACTCCCGAAGAACACCATAATAAGCGGGAATTGGTACCCTATCTCGTTCTTCAAGCCGAACCCAACATCACCATCCCTACTCATTTTCCCGCGCCGGATGGGACATTTATCGATGGTGAAGCCAAAATCAATCAATTCCGTTTTCGCTACGCTGATATCGAAAAACAAAAACCAGATGATGTTAAACGCATTTTTATGCTTGGAGGCTCGGTTGTTTTTAATGGGCCAACCAACCAAACAACCATTTCCGGCTTTCTCGAAAAACAACTGAATGAACAGGAATCCACTACAACCTATCAGGTCATCAACGCTGGCATGACCGCCTATGTTAGTACTCAGGAATTAATCCTTCTCACCACCCAAATCCTTGATTTCAACCCCGATCTGGTGATAGTGCTTGATGGATACAATGACTGCCTTATTCCATTGACTCAGGATGAACGCCTGGGATACCCCTTTGCATTCAAAACCCTCGAATCAGCCTGGTATCAAACCACCTTCATTTTAAAAGGAATGCGCCAATTCTCATGGGCCACCCATCTTGTAAGTGGTTCCCACCTTTTACGCGCCATCAATCCAAACCTATCGTATACCAACCTCATCGAATCCAGCCGCATTAAACGCCGCTCGGATGATTTCATCCCTGAAGCGGATATACCCTCCGCCGCCGATCTGCTTATCAAAAATTGGATAAAAATGGCTGATATCCTTAAAGTTAGGAATATTGATGGCTTGTTCTATCTCCAACCCATGCCCTATGAACGGGAGAAATTTACCCAATTTTACGACTTGGTTGAAGGAGAAATTGAAGAATTGAACACCGATTACCCAGAGTTTCAATTCACCTCTCTCCGTACATTTTTACGCGACCGGCTGGATCTATTCTATGACGATATTCATACCTATGTTGAAGGAAATCAACTCTACGCAAACCGAATGATGGAAGATATGCTTCGCTTGGAATCAACTAAATAACCTAAAGGGCTTGTTGAATTAAGAACAAGTGTTCAAAATGAAACAGGCCACATGTGTCCCACCTTGAACACCACAGCGGAAATATATCTTAAAACTGGTATGATAAACCGTTTTTGACTCGATTTGCAATCCTGAAAAATTGGCACAATGACTGCTTATAACTAGATTTAACAATTCCACCCTTTAGCCGGGGCTCATCAAAAATGTTGTTTGAAAAGTTCCAATCTATTTGTTGGCCATAAAACATATATGGTTGTTTAAAGGGATTTTTCAAAAATGCAAAAATAAGAATCTAATATTGGCTTCACGCCGATTGGATTTCATAATACCAAAATGAAGGAGAGAAAATAATATGACTCCACAAGAAGTACTCAACACCATCAAGGAAAAGTCGGTAAAATTTGTTGATTTTAAGTTTCAGGATTTCCCCGGAACATGGCAGCACTTTACCATCCCCTCCCATTGCCTGGAAGCGGATTCATTTGAAGATGGATTCGGCTTCGATGGTTCCAGTATCCGGGGTTGGCAGGAAATTAATGAAAGCGATATGCTGATCCTTCCGGATCCCACTACTGCTTTTGTTGATCCGTTTATCAGCACGCCAACCATATCGTTAACATGCTCGATTTTGGATCCCATAACCAAACAACCCTATAGTCGTGATCCACGCAATGTCGCAAAAAAATGCGAAGAATTTGTTAAATCCACTGGTATTGCGGATACCATCTTTTTTGGCCCCGAAGCGGAATTCTTCGTCTTCGACAGCGCCCGTTTCTGCCAACGCCCAAATTATGCCATGTATGAAATTGATTCCGTTGAAGGGATCTGGAATTCAGACAAAGAGATGGATGGCAAGAATCTCGGCCATCGTCCCCGACATAAAGAAGGGTATTTCCCTGTGTCTCCCACCGATTCCTTGCAGGATATCCGATCTGAAATGGTTTCAGTGTTGTTGGATTTAGGTGTGGATGTGGAAGCGCACCACCACGAAGTGGCAACCGCGGGGCAATGCGAAATTGATATGAAATTCGCGCCACTCGTTCTCATGGCCGACCAAATGATGATGTACAAATACGTCATTAAAAACGTAGCCAAAGCGCACGGTAAAACAGCAACCTTCATGCCCAAGCCGGTATTTGAAGACAATGGTTCTGGTATGCATATCCATTCCAGCTTGTGGAAAGGCGACACCCCACTCTTTGCCGGTGATAAATACGCTGGATTGTCTGATATGGCGTTGCATTACATTGGCGGGATATTGAAGCATGCATCAGCCATCATCGCATTTTGTGCGCCGACCACCAATTCATATAAGCGGTTGGTGCCCGGTTATGAAGCACCGGTGAACCTGGCTTATTCACAGCGGAACCGCAGCGCGGCCTGCCGTATCCCCATGTATTCACCAAGCCCCAAATCCAAACGGGTTGAATTCCGCTGCCCCGATCCTTCCTGTAATTCCTACTTCGCCTTCGCCGCAATCGCCATGGCGGGGCTTGATGGAATATTGAACAAGATTGATCCAGGCGATCCGCTTGACAAAAACCTGTATGACTTAAGCCCGGAAGAACTGGCTCAGGTTCCTCAAGTCCCAGGATCACTCGAGGAGGCCGTAAAAGAGTTGGAAAAAGATCATGAGTTCCTGCTTCAAGGTGATGTTTTTACCCAGGACGTGATTGACAAATGGATCGAATATAAACGTGAAACTGAAATCGATCCGCTTCGTTTACGTCCTCATCCCTATGAATTCTTCCTTTATTACGACATTTAAGCCGTAACTGAAGAACTGAATGGTATGAAATGATGATTTAATAATGACTTGTTAGAAGCCCTTTACAGTCAACGACTGCTAAAGGGTTTTCTCTCCGATCGGCGGGGCTGATTCCCCCGGCTTTATTAGCCCCGCCCCTTTTAATTCACATGCTCACAATAATTCTATTTGATTTCTTTCCCCCCTTTGAACATTGAAGGAACAATGCTTTCCCTCAAACAAACTTTGATATATTGTTCAATATACCGTTAATCTCTCAAAGTATTTATGTTTTTAAGTTTAACCGTATACTAATCTTGGAACTTTCAAAAACAGCAACGCTTTAAGAAGTTATTTTGCACCAGGACATGAGGAATCTCGAGGGCATTTAGTATGGCCTATCCGTTGACCAATGTAACCATAAAAGGATTCAAGTCAATTCGTTCTTTAAAGGATTTTGAATTGACAAACCTCAATGTGCTGATTGGGGGCAATGGGGCTGGGAAGAGTAATTTTATAGACTTTTTCCGTATGATGCGAGCCATGATGGAATTACCTTTACCTGATCTCCCCCAAGCAAGTTTAAAAGCATATATCACTGATGGAAGTGGTAGTGACGATTTTCTCTTCAATGGTCCGAAGAGAACAAAACAAATTGAAGTCGAAACACACTTCGGACCTTACGGCTATCGGTTTGATCTTAATCCTACCAAAGAGGAAACATTTCTTATTGGTAAAGAAGCGTTTTCTTTAGATCCATACGTTACATTAATAACAAGTATTGATGAAAATTCGAGTTTGCTCCAATTAAAAGATGACCAATCAACTATAGGATCAGTATCTGAGATAGCCCATTATATTTATGAATCCATATCTTCTTGGCAAATTCATCATTTCCACGATACCAGCAAATATGCTCACATGCGCCGTTCTGAATCGGTTGATGATAATGCTTATTTGCGTTTTGATGGATCAAATATCGCACCTTATTTGTTTTATTTGAAGGAAGATAATCCAGAGGTTTATCAACGAATCGTGGATACGATTCGTTTGGTTGCTCCATTCTTTGCTGATTTCATTTTGAAGCCCAATCATAATGAAAAAGTACGGCTTCGCTGGCGGCAAAAAGGTTCTGATTATCCCCTTAAACCCCATCACCTGTCAGATGGGACAATTCGTTTTATTTGTTTAACGACGGCTTTGTTGCAACCCAATCCTCCTTCAACAATGATAATTGATGAACCTGAACTTGGTTTGCATCCATATGCGATTGAAATCTTAGCAGAATTAATTCAAGCCACATCTCAAATAACCCAGTTGATCATATCCACACAATCCGCTCCCCTCGTCGATTATTTTGATCCGGAGAATGTTGTTGTCGTTAACAGGGAACGTGGTGAATCCATCTTCCGGAGATTGGATCGAGAGGAATTGGATCATTGGCTTGAAGATTACACGCTCGGTGACCTTTGGCGAAAGAACATCGTCACCGGAGGTCCCGTCAATGAGTGATAGTGTTCGAGTCAATATCATCATCATCGTGGAAGGGCAAACTGAACAAACGTTTATACGAGATGTTTTATCTCCAGAATTAGCGCAGAAGAATTTGTATTTATATCCTGTATTAATTGGGAAACCCGGCCACAAAGGTGGGAATATTGATTTTGAAAGAGCAAAGACCGATATTGGAAATTTTCTTAAACAACGGAATAGTACTTATATTACGACAATGTTTGATTATTACGGGATAGACAGAAAATGGCCCGAGAATGAGAAAATACTGCAAATAATTGAAAGCGGATCTCATCTGACTTCCAACCGAAAGGCGCAGATTCTGGAATCAGAAACGTACCAAGAAATCATAAGTGCATTTCCTGACTATAATACAGAAAGCCGGTTTATTCCCTATTTTGAAATGCATGAGTTTGAAGCATTGCTTTTCAGTGATCCCGCTATTTTGGCTAAAAAAATAGGGATAGAAATTTCACAAATCAATCAAATAATGAATGAATTCAACAATCCAGAAGAAATTAATGACAATCCTGATACCGCTCCATCCAAGAGGCTTATGGCTTTAAAAAGAGGTTATCGTAAAGTGCTATGGGTAAAATAGTGACAGAGTCAATTGGCATTCAGGCAATAAGAGAACAATGCCCTCATTTTAATTATTGGCTAAGTAAACTTGTAATATTATCATAAACAACCACAACAATCCATCCATGAATTACAAGTTTTTCTCTTTTGTAAAATATATTGATGTTTAGGAATCCTAAGCAGTATTCTTATCCATCCATGAATCATAAAAACTTCTAAAAGTTTCTTTGGCTATTTCATCGCGGCAGCGTTGCATGAATTCTTGAAAGAAGGTGATGTTATGCACGGTGGCCAGCCGGGAGCCTAATATTTCTCCGGCTTGGAAGAGATGCCTTAGATAGGCTCGGGTATAGTGGCGGCAGCAATAACATTGACAGTTTGGATCGGGAGGTAGTTCATCTTCCCGATAACGGGCTTGTTTGACGGAAACCCGTCCATTCCAGGTCAGTAAATGGCTATTGCGCGCTAAACGGGTGGGGATGACACAATCAAACATATCGATGCCACGCTTTATCGCATCCAAGAAATCTTCCGGTGTTCCTACTCCCATCAAATAACAAGGTTTCTCCTTGGGAAGAATATCGGATAGCGCTTCGCATATCGCCCAGGTTTTGTTTTTATCTTCCCCAATCATTAATCCCCCTACGGCGTAACCGGGGAAATCCATGGCGATCAGGCTTTGGGCGCTTTTTTCTCGTAAATCCTGAAACACCCCGCCTTGGACAATGCCAAACAAGGCTTGATCCTCACGCTGATGGGCTTTCAAACAGCGTTCCGCCCATTGGGTTGTTAATTCAATAGATTGGCTGGCGTACTCATAGGTGATGGGATAGGGTGTGCATTCGTCAAAACACATGATGATGTCAGCGCCTAAATCATTTTCGAGTTGCATCACACTTTCGGGAGTGAAGCGGTGTTCACTGCCATCAATGTGGGATCGAAACGTCGCTCCATCGGAATCAATCTGCCTTAAAGGGGCCAGGCTATAAATTTGAAATCCACCGCTATCGGTTAAAATGGGACCATTCCAATTCATGAAGGAATGCAGGCCCCCCATCTTTTTGACCAAATCCTGCCCAGGCCGCAGATATAAATGATAGGCATTGCATAGCAGGATTTCAGAACGGGTTTCGCGCACTTCTTCGGGTGTCAGGGCCTTTACCGTGGCGTTGGTCCCCACTGGCATAAAGGCGGGAGTTTGAAAGGAACCATGCGGGGTTGTTACTGTTCCCACCCGTGCCGCTCCATCCGTGGAATGAATATGGAATGACAAACTCATTGACGTGCCTTTGCTTTATTGGTTCATTATATTCGTCATAACAATCCGTATTTCTTGCCTTTTTCCCGGATCGTTTTTCGGCTGGCGCCGGATAATTTGGATGCTTTTGAGATATTCCCGTTGACATGCTCGATCAACTCGGAGAGGTAATTTCGTTCGAAATTCTCGACCGCGGCATAAAATGGAGTATTGAAAAAATTGGCTTCGTTTTCCGTTTCCTCGCCATTTGAGTTTGGAGAGAAACTCGTTTCCAGGGGTTTTGAGAAAATCAGATTTTCCGGTACGACTGTGGTTCCATCCGCAAAGGCCACTGCCCGGTCGATCATTGTCCGCAATTCACGTATATTACCTGGCCAGGGATAGTTCATCAGGATGTCCATCGCTTCCAGGCTGAAACCTTTGGGGATTTTATCATAAAACTGAGCATTTTGTTCTAAAAAGTATTGAGCCAAAATCGGAATATCCTCTTTTCGTTCACGGAGAGGAGGGATATTGATCACGAAACCGCTTAAGCGATAAAAGAGGTCTTCCCGAAATTTCCCTTGCTCCACCAACTTATGCAATTGCGCATTCGAAGCGGCGATAATCCGGACTTCAACCGGGATCATGGTATTTTCACCCAGCCGCCGTACCTTCTTTTCTTCAATCACACGCAGCAGGCGGGATTGGAGATAAGACGAAGCATTCCCCACTTCATCAAGCAGCAATGTCCCGCCGTGTGCCGCTTCAATCATACCGATACGGTCTGTGGTTGCACCGGTAAATGAACCATGTTTATGGCCGAACAGTTCACTTTCCAGCAACGTATCGGATAACGCCCCACAATCAATAGGGACAAACCGTTTGCCGCTTCGGCTGCTGGTCAGGTGAATGGCTTGAGCCACCAGTTCCTTGCCGACTCCACTTTCGCCCTGAATCAAAACCGATCCTGGCATGCGGGCCACGCGGGGAATCAGGTTGAACATTTTTCGCATCGCCGGTGATTTGCCGATGAGGTTATGAAAACGATGATCCTTATATTCATGGCTGTGCGAGGTTACCCGGCGGCGAAGCCGGTCCACATTCAGGATAATTTCCTGAGGTTCAACCGGTTTGATCAGATAATTCAGTGCGCCCAGACGCATGGATTCCACCGCACTATCGATAGTGCCATAACCGGTTATGATCATGACTTCCACATCCGGCTGCATGGATTTCGCTTCAGAAACCAATTCAACTCCATTCATCCCTGGCATGGATAAATCGGTTAAGATTAAATCGAAAGGTTCGTTTTCCAGTTTCTGAAGCGCTTCATCCCCATCATATGCTGTATTAACGGTGTTGCCTTCGTTGACGAGCAAGTCTTTCAGGGTGGAAACCATATCTGGCTCATCATCCACCACAAGAATACGTAATCCAGGTTCGGTGTGAATAGAATCCATTTGTTTCTAACCGGTTTAATGCTTTATTTTCTAGATATGGTCGTTCTGTATACCGAAATCGAGCGATTCATTCTTAAGATGTTTTCTCCTGAGTTTCCAAAATCGCAACGAGTGAAGGAAGGCATATTGAAAATGTACTCCCCATGCCTGCTTGACTTTGTACGTGTATATCACCACCGATATCCCGCGCGATATTGCGAGCAATGGTTAATCCCAATCCCGTCCCCTGGCCATCCTTTTTGGTGGTGTAAAAGCGGTTGAATATTTTGTCCTGCACATCCTCTGGTATACCACACCCCGTATCAGTAACTGCAATGCTTATTCCCTGTTCCCACGGCTTAATAACAATCGTTATCGTTCCACCGTTATCGATACTTTGAATGGCATTCAAAATAATATTCACAAAGCATTCCTGCAACGCGTTGCGATCCAAGAGATAAAGCGGTATGGAGTTATACTCCTTTTCCAATTCAATGTTCCGCCATTCCATCTCTTTGGAAAACAGAGAAAGCAAATTGTCGATGAGATGGGGTACATTAATCGCTTCCTCTGTTCGATTTGAAACACGAGATAAATCAAGGATATTATCGATGAATTCACGTGCACGGTTGATGCTTCGATTAATAACCTCCATATTGTTCTGAATGGTGATATCAGAATTTTGAAGGGAGCGGTCGATGTTAAACGCGGCGTTCCTAATCATTCCCAACAAGTTTCTCATTTCATGAGCTACGCTGAATGAGAGCTGACCAATGGAAGCCATTTTTTCCATGTGGGATAGGGAATAATAGCCCTCATGGGTGGATTGAATGTCTTTATTGTGAATATCTGAATTTTCATCTATTTTTGATTTTAAATGAGTCACCATGAAATTTGGGTACCTGTTCATTATCAAAAGTGATCTTCAATTTTTACTAATTTAATGAAGGTTCCAAATAGTGTCAACCCTTCTATTTTCAGGTAGTTACGTATTTTTCTCTTTCTGATCGGAACAAAAGGTCCATTTTATTGTGCCTAAATGGTTTAAAATTCCGTAACCATCCTAATTTATTATACTTAAAGAAGGAACTTTTTTCCCATCGAATTCTCAAACTTTTTTTAAGTGGGAAATGTCGACCACGTTCCAAATCTTCTTTTTTCAGGAAGTTATTTATCAAATTGGAACTTTAGTCAATGATTATTGGTCGATTGGGACCACGTACAAACAATATACTTTCCTGAACAATTCATTATCTCACTTAAATGTTCATATTATGCATTAACATTTTACACTCTTTGATCGTTTTTTTGCCTATGTATTCCAACACGTAAAGCACTTGAAAAAAAAGCCGAAAACATGGGATAGGGTTTGTATAGGTTATTTAATCAGCCAACTTATCTTATTTAAAAGGATATATGATGAAACATAGGCTTCCCTCATCAAGCATGTTGGCAAAGACATTGTTGTTGTTCATGCTAATAACTCCTTCCATTGGGATGGCGCAAGAGCGTATCATTTCACTGCCCACCGTTTCAGGGAATCCAGGCCAGGAAATAGAGATCGAAGTCTCCATTGATAATGCCAAGGATGTTCGCGCTTATCGAATCGTATTAAATCTCCAAAACTATTCCGACCGTTTTCCACTTGAATACGTTCAAGGCAGTTCCACCGGTGAGGGTACTTTAACTTCCGGTTGGGGGCCGCCAGTTGAAAATGATCAGTCAACCAATCCGGATAGTGGCCTGGTAATCATTACAGGGGTGGCTGGCCAAGCCCCTGCCTTGCCGGCAGGTTCGGGGGTTTTGTTGAAATTCAATTTGAGAATTAAGGATAACGCCCGGAATGGGCGGGTTGATCTTTTCCTTATTCCAGATTTGACTCGTTTGAATGACGATGCCATTCCCTCCAATACAATCAAAGGTTCATTGCGAATTGATGCCACCTATCTTTGGGGCGACTTGAACCGGGATTTGGTACCAGGACCAGAAGACGCGCAACAAATTCTTGAATATGACGCCTTATTGCGGCGATCATTCGAAGGCCATTATGATACAAAATACAATTGGCCCCGAGATTTCCCTTCTGAAGGGAATGTCAGCGGAGACCGTACCTTGGGAGCATATGATGCCTGGTTGATCTATCAATATGATGATTTTCAAATCAACTGGTTTCCCGCCGACCTTGATAAAAATGGTTTCGGGCCGGATGAACCTTTGCAAATTGCAGATCCCTCAACACCAAAGTTGTTATCACTCTCAAATACCTCCTCTATTCCCGGCGAAGAAATCGAACTGGCAGTTAATGTCAATGATGCCACCCGGATTGCCAGCTATCGGATAGTTGTTGATTTTCCTGATGTATCTCCCGGTTATCCGCTGGAATATGTCGTCAATAGCGCTACTGGAAAGGGAACGCTTACTGATTCATGGCCACCCATACTAGTCAATGATCGATCCAAAACGGAAGGCTACATTATATTTGTTAATATGGCGGAATCGTTTTCTCCTTTGGAAAGTGGAGCGGGATCACTCTTGAAATTTAGAGTAAGAGTAAGCCCTGAGGCCGACCGTGGCTCCATTCCCATAAATTTCGCTTCCCGCAGTGAAGAAACTCTGGTTAGCCGTATTAATGATGGACTAATTCCCAGTGAGTTGATCAATGGGAATATTGAAGTCTTGGATACGCCCCATTGTGGCGTTGAATTCGTTTTGCCGGGTTTTGTCCATCGCAAAACCTTGCAACCTACATTCCGAATGTTATTGCCGAATGAGACCAAGCCAGTATTTTCTACTGATGGTGATATGATCATTGCCGCATCAGCGGATGGGCAATCGAATATGATATCTAAGATATTGCATAGTTCCCCCAATGGAGAGTTTCGGGAAGTCGCCACATTACGAAATCCCTCATCTGATAATCAGATTCTCAACCTTTTGGTGGCTGGGCGAAATCAGGTTTGTGCCATAGTAGGCAATCGGGCCACATTTGAGCGCTGCCTGGTCTTTTTTAATGTGCCCTTTGAGTTGAGTAACATCAATGATTTTATGATGCATAACTAGCCGAAAACATGAATATTTGTAAATATACAATTCCTCCCCCAATGAAATGGGGGAGGTTAGGAGGGGGGTAAAGGATTTGATCGACGTTTTCTTATCAACCCTCCCCTAGCCCCTCCCCATCTTGGGAAGGGAATGGAACTTCATATGGCGGAACTCTTAGAGGATTGTTTCAATACCTTGTCCAACCTTCAATAGTGGTTTCATTGGGTTCAAAATTGATATAACCCGGTGTTCCACCTTTTTTGGAGCTGGACCGCCAATGAGCTGGATTGGTGTTGTCCAATGCCGGGATCGTCAAAGATAATGAATAGCCATACCCGTCTGCCATGGACGGCCAGGGGTAACCGTCGCCATATTCCAAGCTATCCACTTCCTGGCCAAGAGAGTCAACCAAACAAATAGATTCCCCTTTATTGGAAAGTTTCCCATCAAACCATTGGTAAACCTTAATCCCGTCCTGTTGATACAATTCTGCATTTTTCGCAACCAATACATAGTCAGAAGGAGGAAGAATGGCATCTTCCGGAAAGGTAAATGCAATTCCCTGAGTGAATCGATAACCGGTGAGGTCAATCGAATTCTTTCCTGCATTGAATAACTCAATAAATTCATATTGAGTTTCATCGGAATCATTATTGGGGTGATAATAAAGTTCATTGATAACCAGAGGTGAATCTTTTTTAAAGGCAGCGGTAATGGTTTGTTTATTTTTGGGGATAATTCGCAGAATATTGCTATGATGGTCTTCAAAACCAATCCAATGATCGAACGCATAACCGGGTTTAGGAATCGCTTTAATTTCAAGAGGGAAATCAGGATACACTTCAACCTCCCGTTCCCTTTCAGTGATAGGGACGTGATTGAGTACCAATGTACCGTGTCCATGATTTTTTATATTAAGAGAAAAAGTGACGGGATCAGCCAAATCATACATTCGTTGTAACAAACGCTTAAATATACGAGTACGATAGGAAGCAAAGTTTCGTAATTCTTCAAGATTATCTTCCCATTCCTGCAAGGTGTCAGGCTTATCCCATCGCTGTAAATGTCTTTCCATTTCAGGTTCAAGACCGGAAGCCAAATCATCGATAATCGTTAACATACGATCAGGTTGAAACACGGTTTCCATGCAACAGAGGAAGCGTTGGAGGAATTCCTGCTTAAAGGGATCATGCTCCATTAATTCCCGAAACAAACGGGTAGACCAGCTTGGATTTGGCCATTTCGTTTCATTCGGATCCAGTGCAAAAGCGAGGGTGTTATGCCCAAGTTGGTCTTTTTTCAAGTTAAAACCAAAGTCCAGATCAAACAAAACCCAACGCCATCGTCCATTATTCGTTTGGGGCCGCCAATATTTGATATTGTTGCCGGGCCAGTCGGTGTTGGCATAATAAATTTGAGTGATTTGATAATTAATATATTCGTTTATATCCATCATGGATTTTACTTGTTGATATATTTCTGCATCGTTTATATCCCGCCGATTAAACAGACGAAGAAGATCCGCGTAATGTTTGCCGCTACCAACAATCACGGATTGGTTTTTTTCCAAAAGATCAATTTCATCGGGATCAATGCCATAATTCGAAGAAGCATAATGTTCATTAATCTTTTCTCGAATATTATGAATCCCCCAATATTCACCATTGAGAAAAACGATAGCCGGCCGGTAAGCTTGCCAATCGACATCCAGCTGGTTTTTAACGATGGTTTGCATAAGACCGTCCCGGCTGTAACTGCGTTGATTGTCATTCCCCGAGTTGCGCAACACAAAGGTTTTGAACTGATGAATATCCTTGTCAGGGAAAAGTTGATATTTGATGGAGTCCGATCCATATTGATTTCGAGCAAAAACGGCTAATGACTTGAGTGGACGTTTGCGGCTGCAACCACCATAGATTTTGATCCCAACATCCTGTTTGAAACCCCGTGAGGTGTCCGGTTCATAAAACTCAATATGAGCTGGCCGTTCCCAATCTTGATTCCAATTTTTTGGAGTATCCGAACAATTCCCGGTTTTGCCGTTTGTACCTTCCACATACATTCCAACCTTATTATCAAACAAATGGTCTGGTTCCATGGCGATTGAGATGATTGGCAAGGTTGGTGTTTCATTGATGAAATACGTTTCTGTCACAATCGGGCTGGGTAAAACACCTTCATCAAAAGTCCGCATACGAAGCACAGTGGTTGAATAAATCCGGATGGGTGTAATGTAGGAATTTGAATCGCGGGTTGGGATGGAGCCATCCAATGTATATCGAATATCAGCTGATGGTGAATCGGTTGTTAAAGTAACAGTTAAGCGCCGTGAATAAAAACCACCTTGTTGGGATGCTCTTGGCGGTGCCGCGATAAGAGGTTGAACAAATCCATCATCCCGATTGGGTTGGGTGGGGGTGGGATGTTCAAAATAACACCACTTGTTTAGGTTTTTCGGATCACGTCCATAGGATATATTTTCATATTGGTAATTGTAATGAACGATATCAATGAGTTCCTGATGTGGATTAAAAAGTGCAAGTGTTTCACCTTGACGATCCAATTTGAAATTGACATGATCTATTTTTCGCACACCATCTGCCCATATCAGTATGAAATCACCGGGGCGCACCCTTGAATGGAAGTAAATTCGGAATTTGCGGGGAATCGTAAGATCGTCCGTTAAAAAACAGCCACGCAAATCAATGGTGCGGTTGCCTGAATTATAGAGTTCGATCCAATCCGAGTAGTTATAATCTCTTGGTTCAAGATTAGCTGATGTATTTGCCGCCGAGAATTCGTTGATTACGATCCCATCGTAATCATCTGCAAAAAGAGATGAGTGAATCAATAATGTGAAAAGAAGAGTTAGAATAATTGTCATTTTGTTTTCAGCATGCTGTTAGGTATAGTCATCTTCTTTATTTTATAAGCTTATATAAAGAAACCGAATCAGATTCCATTACTTTTTTGAAATAGGTTGGATTGTTTAAATAAGCATTATGTCCAAGTTGTTTTAGGATAGGATGTGATTGTTCATGATTCCCAATGCGCAAATAATAGTGGATCCCTTGTTTTAGAAGATAGTCATGGTTTTGGGGATAAGGTTGGCCATATAAATGAGTCAGACCGCAATCATCCAGGTGGATGATTTCCAAATCATCCCGAAAGACATGATAGCGGTTATCGTGGGTTAATATTATTGCTCCTTTTTCGAGATTATGATTGATATATTTCCACACCGATGCTTCTTCAGGATATTCGTAGCGATAAAAGGTTTCAGGCTCCATCCCTGGATGGGCAAAGTAAGGTAATTGTGGATTGGCGTGTTTTGAGCCCATAATCGAATAGGAGATGCCGGGTACGATTCCCGAAATCAAAATAAATAATGCAAACAACAGGAATATTATTCGGTTGGAAATAACGGAAAGAAAACGTCCTACGAATAACGATAAGATGGGGATTACGGCAATGGTGTGATACCAATACAAACCGGAAATAATGAATTGATAGATAAAATATAGAAACAGAAGCACGGTCAAAGCACCGAAAAATTTCCATTTTTGAGTCCAACCGAAAAAGAACGAAGGGATAAGAATGCCAAGCAATGCAGGGGCAAAATGCCAGCCCACCAGAAAATCCCTCAGGCTGTTTAAAACTTTTTCAAACAAGGTCGTTCCAAGAGATTTTGCCCCATAACCGTGATAAAGCCATTCCTGGTTGCAGGAGGCGAGTACGTCCATATTGATATTTTTACCGCCAAAAATTTCGGGGAAAAAAGCGTACACAGGATTTCCGGTTACAATCTCATTGCGGAGGTTCCAGGTCGAAGCGAGTACGCCCCAGATCAGCAACATGAGCAGTAATTTTGCTATTGAAATTTTGTTGATGTTTCGTCCGAAGAAATGAGCTAGCAGGATGGCCACCACGAGGACAGGCCAGACTATCCACCCCAAATAATTAATGTGAGGGAAAATGGCTGCTACGCATAATAACGGCTGCAAGCTCCGCAAACTCCGACGCTCGAGATAGCAGGCCATGAAGATAAGAAAGATGGAGGTATAAACCATCACCAGCGCATAGTCTGATGCCCAAATAAAATACGAAGTGACATAGGGAACGCAGCGAAAGACGAGGATTGATAAGATGGCGATTAATCGGTTTTTGAAGAAATGAAGCAGCAAATAATAGAGCACAACGAGGCTAGCCAAACCGGCGACCGGCATCAGCAATTGGCCATAAAGGTCTGCCCACTGGCCGAATAAGGTGGCGGTTGAGGCTTGGTGTAAGGCATACAAATGGGGATAATTAGCGCCCAATCCCAAGCCGACCTGCAAGCATACCAAAACGGGGAATCCGCCTTGCTTGTATGTCATCTCGCCGTAATGGATGTAATAAATCAATGCATCCCAGTAAGTAACGGGGAAGAAGATGGAATGATAAATATTCAAAAGGACGATAATTGTTAGAATAATAAACGCTGTGCCATAGAACCAAAATTGCCATCGTTCTTGTAATGGTTCGCTATTGAATTCAGGCGTGCATTCGCTCCATCCCCATTTTTTCTTGATTAGTAAAAATATGACAACCAAGCCAAGGTAGGTAGAAAGAATCGTAAATCGGTTTAATAAAAAGAAGATCGCGAAACCTTCCAAAACAAAAGTGGAAAGCCCGATCCCCAAGAAAATCCCGGTTATCCATTCAAGCAAGTGGGGAAGGCGGACAAACAATCGAAGAAACAACAAACCAATGATGGCATTCAGCAACAATGCGATGAGTTCATAGCCCAGGTGTAAGAAAAAAAGATCAGGCCAGCGAAAATTCAAACGTGATAACGCTTGAAAGAACGATGGGAACACCTGTATATAAAAAGGAGGATACAATGCCAGAAAAATGGCAATGCACCCACCAAACCATGCCACGACAACTCCGTGAATAAAAGAAGAGGGGATGCGCTTAAGAATGGGGATTCCACTCCTTCCCGGTGATCATTTTATATGCATCCATATAACGTTGCCGGGTATTATCAATGATTCCCTGAGGTAGATCAGGTGGAGGTGGATTGTGATCCCACTTGATGTCATTAAGATAATCGCGCACAAATTGTTTATCAAATGCTTCCTGGGGTTTGCCCGGTTCATAGTTCGCCGCCAGCCAAAATCGGGATGAATCGGGGGTGAGGACTTCATCGATCAGGGTTATTTCCCCTTCTTCATCGATGCCAAATTCAAATTTGGTGTCGGCGAGGATCACGCCTTTTTCCTCGGCCACTTTGGCAGCCTGGCGATATAATGCCAGGCTTCGTTCACGCAGTTCCTCGCCTTCCCAGCCACCAACAATCACAATCATTTCGTCGAATGAGATATTTTCGTCGTGTCCTTCATCATTTTTGGTTGCAGGGGTAAACACCGGCTCGGGTAGTTTATCCGATTGTTTTAATCCGGAGGGAAGAAGGATGCCACATACTGTTTGATTTTCTTGATATTCCTTCCACCCCGATCCAGCCAGATAACCACGTACCACGCATTCGACGCGAAATGGCTCCAGTTTTTTGGTTAACATGGTCCGATTTTTCAAAATTTCCGGATGTTGATTGAATGGATCGGGAAAATCGGCCACGTCTGTGGAAATCAAATGATGCGGTTCAGCTTCTCCTAATGTTTCAAGCCAAAATGTGGACATTTGAGTCAGGATAGCGCCTTTGTCGGGAATGCCTTGGGGGAGGACACAATCAAAAGCGCTGATCCGGTCGGTGGCTATCAACAACAATTGAGTGTCCAGGTCAAATATATCGCGCACTTTGCCTTGCCTGCTTGGAGAAACACCGGGTATATTTATTTGTGTAATTGCTTCCATTGAATATAACCTCACATCATGTGGTATAGTGTGACCATTGAAAGCCGGTTCAAGCGTCGTGAGTGAATATCATCATCAGATGAAATGAATAATACAACCGAATCAATGGTACAGTAAAACAGGTATTTTAACGAATGAGCTGGGCTAAAGTCAAATCCACTTGATCGGAATTGTTTGTTTCCATCCGCAAATATTCCGCCGCTGTTTCTGGTGGGACGGGATTGATGTAAAAGCCGGTCCCCCACTCGAATCCAGCCACTTGCGTTAGTTTGGGGGTGATTTCCAAATGCCAGTGATAATGGGTATCTGAATCATTGTCACATTGGCATGGAGCCGTATGCAGCATGTAATTGTAGGGAGGATCTTCGAGAACGTCGCTCATACGTTTAAGGGCAAATCGAAGGATTTCAGCAAATTTGGATAATCCTTTGGTATTCACATCTTCAAAATGTGATTGATGGTTGGCGGGAAGCAACCACATTTCGAACGGAAAGCGGGAAGCATAGGGAGCGAGGCAGACAAAATCATCGTTGGCGGCAATAATTCGAAGGTTTTTATCCAATTCGAATTCAAGGATATCGCAGAACACACATCGTTGATTTTTTTCATAATAGTTCTGGCTGCCCTCAATTTCCTCTTTAACACGTTTGGGAATAACCGGCAAGGCGATTAATTGAGAATGAGGGTGATCCAGCGAAGCCCCGGCTTCTTTGCTGTGGTTTTTAAAAACCATGACATAGCGGTAGCGTTTATCCCGCTTGATATGAAGAATGCGGTCGCGGTAGGCGCGAAACACTTCTTCAATTTGTTTGAGATCGAAGTCTTTCATGGAGCAATGGTGAACGGGGGTTTCGATAATCACTTCATGATTGCCGAATCCGTTCATTTTTTCGTAAATCCCTTCTTTAAAGGATTCGACCTCATTACTCTCTTGCAAGGCAGGGAATTTATTGGGTACCACTCTTAACCACCAGAAAGATTCATCGCCTTCCTGACCACGGGGGTATTGGAAGGCTAATAATTCATCAGGGGTTTTTTCCTCGTTCCCAGGGCAGAATGGACAAAAGCCAATGCTTTTCTCTTTTTTTTCCATTATAAAATCAGACGGACGCTTGGCACGTTCAGCGGCGATAATTACCCAGCGCCCAATTACAGGGTCTTTACGTAATTCTGACATTGATGACTCCAACTCGCATTCAAGAAATTTTCGTTCTGGGAAAATTTGCAATTGTTAAGTTCAATGGTATGAATGTGCATGTCATAAAATCAATTTGTAACCTGTCAGCCATATAAAGTTTAAAAAGATTAAAAAGTAATGTGGGGTTCCTCTATTCCTTCCCCAATGCAATGGAGGAGGTTAAGAGGGGTTAAGGGATAAAACACCACATTCTCTTATCAACCCTTCCCTAGCCCCTTGCAATCGTGGGAGGGGGATGGAACTCCAAGTGGCTGATCTTTTTAATAATTTTAAGTCATAACAAATAATGAGGTAACTGTCTACCCCAATATCATTTACTTTAATGGGAGGGCGAGGCTGCTACCGAACAATCGACGCATCGAACCAAAATCGTGAGGTGGGTCACGTTTTTCGATCCATCAATCACCCGATGGGTTAAATAACGCAACCCATTCTGCTTGCATAAACTGCCCCTGAAAATGGTGATGCGTAAAAATAGGAAGAAACCAACATTCGCAAAATCAACAACTTGCGAATGTGGTTCCTCCGGAGCCGTATTAACGTAAAACGGCTCATCAGGGGATTCGCCCTCCCTATTTAACGATCCAAGATGGTTCAAATCTAATCAGATAGACTGTCTACCCTGGGAATAAGATCAAGATGATAAAAAAAGTGTTAACCTCCATAAATAGTTTAGGCGATTAGAATTATTATTCATGCAATGCCTTGCACTTCAATAGTGAGTATTCCCATATTGTGCACGTCTGAAGTTGAATTTCCAAGTTTCAGTTTTCCCATATAGATACCTACATTTAAGGTGTCATCAGTCGTTACTTCATACTCTGCCACACCGGCTATTGCGTCTGGTTTGCTGCAGAGAGTATGCCCTTGGTTAATTTGTGTTTCTCCATCATATAACAAGAAATCTACGGAATAGTGTGATAGATCGATGGGACGGCCATTTTCATCACGACATAAGAATTGGAATCTTATTCCATGATCCGATTGATTGATCTGAATGTGTTTATTCATCATGCTCCTCCATTCAATCCCGCGCCAGGAAAGAAGGCGTGTATTTTGTGCCTGAGTGGGAGGGTTACAGAAATGAAAATTTTATAGGGTTCAGTTGACAGGGTGTTGGCTGCTTCACCCATTTCAATTCCCAAGCCGTGGCCAGTGCGTTTCATGATGGGGTTGTCACTATCAAGTGTATGTTTTAGTTGGCTGGTGTTTGTCATTATATTTTTCCTCCTTTATTACCAATCTGTATCAGGGCTGCGGTAGAATTGGCCATCGGCGGGTGGGGTGGCGGAACGAATTTCCTTTGAGGCCTTGGTGGCCGAAATGGCGTTTGGATAGTAATAAATGCGATAAAATGTCTCCACCGGTGAGGTAAACTGAAGATCATTGGGCGAGGCAATTTGAATTTCCAGATGAGAAGGCCGGTCGGCGGGGACATTTCGTTCTGGTGTTTCGATGGTGTTTAAAGTATACCACAATCGTGAGCGGGTCAGTTCGCGAGAGACGATGCGCAATTCCTGGGAGACATCATGAATCGCGGATTGAATGGCTGCTTTTGAGGCAATTATTTCCTCGGTTACTGAAACCGTAGAATCGCTTACATTTGAGAGGATGGAATTGTAATAAGATAAATAGGTGGATTGGGTTAGTGGTGTGACACCGTTCAATCCTGATGTTTCCGAAGCGATCGCCGTTAGTGAACTCCCCTCGGGGACAAGGGTGTAGGTTTGGTAAGTGCAGGCGGTTACACCACCAATGATGCCAGATATTAAAATATCATACTTGCCTGGCGTGTTTCCCGATGTGGAAAATTCACCGGTGGCGACACCTAATCGAACGGTTGCCATCGCGCCTGAGGAGATGGTTTGCCCTTCTTTTAGCACTTCATAGGATAAATCGATAGGATTGGTGGGTGCTCCGGTTTCGGCTTCAGCGGCAATGACTAGAAAGGGGATATTATCACCGGCCTCGAACACACCCAAGTAGGCTTGTCCATAGGTGAGGTTGGCAAAGAAAAAGGTGGTTGAGATTATAATGAGTTGTTTTATCATTTTGATTCTCCTTGAAAAGATTTATGTGGAAGCGGCTCGGCGGGAGCCTTGCCCTCCCTGTTGAGTTCATGATGTTGGGTTCGCCCCAACAACATTGGTATTGAATTATGGGTTTTCCAATTTTGCGACAATTGCTTATGCGCCGCCGGATAAAACGAATCGCAACAACACGGCAACAATGCTGCCGGTAAGGCCACCGATGATGGCAGAGACTGCTTTGATTCCAGCAATATCTGAACGGTTCCGGTCCATCTGTTTGTGAATATCGGAAATCGTCTGTTGCACATGGCGCAGATTGAAATCAACGCTCTCCAGTTTGGTTTTGATTCGTTCAAGCGAGGTTTTTAGTTCCACATACTCACTGGTATATTTGGTATCCGTTCCATTCATGATCTGTTTTGTCCTTTCTATAGTTGTTGCCAGCCGGAGGAGGTATAAACATATACTCCATCCTGGTTGTCATCGGAGGCATGATCGAAATAGATAATTTGCCCCTCACTGCCGGGTGGCAATGAGGTATACACCATGAGTTGAATAGGTCCTTTGACGCTCAATAATCCTTCATCGGCGTCCAGGGTCATGGCATCTTCGAGCAGGTCACTATGCCAGGCGAAATGTTTGTCGGAGTAAAAATCAAAGGTGTTGTTTGAAACAGCGAGCCGATAGAGGGTGCCATACAGCAGAAATTTGTCGCCCACCGTATCATGAATAAAGGCATAAGCCTGGCTGGATTTAACTTGATTTCCGGCGCTTATGGTGCCTTTTACCATCACATCGCCTTGATCGCCCAGTATGACCATTAGTTCCTCAACGGTGTCACTGTGAAACTTGATATTACGATCAGAGGTGATATCCAAATCGAATGGTGACACACTCAGTTTGTAGGTGTTTCCGTATAAACGCAGTTTATCTCCCAAGCCTTCAGGAAACGCAACCACAGTGGCGGGAATGATCACCCCGCTTGTGGTTCCGCCGAGGGTGGGATCCAGGACAATATTAAAGCCGGATCGCAAGATAATGGTTGAGCCATCCTTGAGGATGTTAAAAACACCTTCGTCGAGATAGAGACTTAGTGTGGCTGCCTTTATAGAAGATGTTGTGGCTTGAATATCCCCGAAAACATTTCCACCTTCATTTAACAAAAAGGCATCTTCAATTTGCTCTTTGGCGATGGTGGTTTGTGAATAGGAGAATGAATGAGCACCAAAGAAAAGACATAAGAGTAATATTGAGATAAGTAGATTTTTCATAATACGTTCTCTTTTCGTTTTTAGATTTCTGATATTTCTTGATCAATTAGATAGCGGTGCTGAATGTGGTAATGAGTCAGGGGAGGATCAGCAAAGGTATAATGAAGGTGATCTTCATTTTCAACGTAATCAATACCTTTCTCCAACAGAATGCCATTGAGATAGACATCCAAGGTGGCTGGCCGGTAAAAGTGAGCGGTGGAAAATTCTGTTCGGATGCCATTGGGCGATTCTTCAGGAATGCGATCCAAAGCATGTTTGTGGGCTTCACCCAGTAACATGGATGGGCGATCGTCGATGATATAGGATTGTTCGCCGTCATCGAATTCCAGGATTTGGATTGCACCGATTCGATGAAATATTGTTGCCAATGACAATGATGCCTCTGGACATTCCGGGCTTTGTGGTTCTTCGCTTTCCTGACCTTCGATGATTTGTAAATGGCCATTTTCGTTCAACACAATTCGGTCAATACGCGGATTTGTTTGGGGAGGCTGAAAGAATCCCCCTTCTGGTAATTGCATAGCCTCTTTCAATCCCGCAAAGCCGTGGTTAAAGGCTGCCCAACCAGGATTTATTTGGACGGTCATATTCGGTGTTTCAGCTGCAATAACCTTTAAAACCGTTTTATCGTGTTCGCCAATAAGCGCACTGTTTCCTTGAGCGAACACTCGTGAGCAAACATGATGGATAACCTCAAAAGCCGCTTCAATATTGCCGTTCCAGCGGTTGAGTTTGCTCGAGGTCAGCGGTGTTTCTTTGTAGGTGAAAAGCACCGAGGTGTTATGCGTGTTTTCCGGATTATATTTACCATAGTCAGTCATGGATCACCTCCCCAAGATCATGATGGCCGATCTCTTCCAGCACATGGTCTACCTTCTGTACAAACACGGTTTGATTATGGGGCAGGGAATCAGCATTTTTATTTGGTGAGATATCTCCTAGCGATACACCTCCTTCAACCAGAAAACGGCTTGATAATTGGTGATGGTCATCAGGGGATATAGTCCTGATCCAAAGGCACTCGATACTTTCGTCGAAGTGTGTGCCCAACTCATCTACAACATGGCGATCAGTAAGGCATCCATTGTGTTTCAGATGTAGTAAAAGATCATCATCAGAGTGGGCGATGAGATACACCATTTCATCGGTACAGTTTAATTCTCCGCGGGCGAGATAGGTGTTGCGATCCGCCCCTTTGTATACGAGCGAACCTTCTAACACGTCTGCGATATGTTCAATCAGCCGATAACAGGTTTGGCCGTGGTAGACCACGCCGACTTGGTGTTCACAACGGCCGTTTTCGGCGTGGCAGATTGAACATCGCCAGGTGTTAAAACGCCAGGACAGGGAAACTTCGCGGTAGATTCCGCCATCGATGTTGAGTAATAAATCCTTGGCGCCTGATGTCTCGCGCAGCCAATAGAACCAGGCGCGCACAAAATAAATTGGCTGGTTTTGTTCATCCTGACCATGTTCAATGACGGAGGCTTTATAAAATCGAGCGATAGGCAATGTCTGGCGGTTGTGGCCGGATAGAACGGATTGGCCGATGATGCGCTCCGCAATTTCATCCAATGCCGATCGGCTAAAGCGGCAGCCATCGGATTCACAAGGCTGGGTGGAGCAAAGGTACATGCTTCGCACATAAACCTGATCTGCTCGCAATGGGGTATGTGTCAGTTTGTTGATCAGTGCCATGTCTTGCTCTGAAACAGTGTTTTGTTGGAATTCCGGTTTTGCCCGGCTTGATATGGTTGTGTGTTTTTGATGTTGGTGTTGAATTGTTAAGTTTTTCATAAAAATTCTCCTTTATACCCATTTGTCCCGGTATTGGATGGTGCAATGAACTTCGGCGGATGTTGGTTGAGTGCGAATGGTGATGTGATTGGAGCCGGGAAGTAAAACGGGATAGTTTTCATTGATTGCTGAATGAATGGTGTTTGCATCCAAGGTGGTGGAATAGGTTTCAGAATCGATAATCAGAGTTTGGCCATTCTCGATGGTTTGGTTTAACGAAAACTCTTCTTGCAGCGTTTTCAATTGAACGGATTCAATTGTCTCTGTGGGTGTGATGGTTATGAGTGGAGATGTGGCCCAATTACCCAGATTGAAAAGAGAAAACAACGCCTGTCCGTTAAACAGTTTTTGTTGATGCGTGTGTAAAATGGTCCCATGTTCAAACCGATCGTTGGTCAACACCAGTAAATCAATGAACGCTAATGAATGATCAGGGCTGGGTACGATTTGAACATGCCGTTGGCGACCTTTATAAAAACGCCCTTGGTGTAAATACAGCTCGGTTTGCTGCCGGTCGAATGATTCAAGTTCGCCACGGAAATGGTTGAGAGTATCATCTAACAAGCGAGGATTGTTCGATCGAAGCAATGATTGAATGCGGATTTCCTTGCGCACTTTGCTCTTCGCTTCAATGATAGCGAGGTGAGTGGTGGTCAAATGATCCGGGAATTGAAACGAACCGATGGCGATCATAGCGTCCTCCCTTTTACCAGGATTAAGGGCAGTGGTTTTGCAATATCGATATGGGGATGCAAGGCGGCCCAGGCTTCGGTTTTTAATTCATCCGCCAATTCCTGAAATGTGCGTGGCCGTGTGCGGTTGTCGACGTGTATGCCGGATACCCGGATATCACCGCTCTCAATGGCGGATGAAACCGCCATTCCATGGAATAGATGAGATAACGTTAAAAGCACTTCCGCCCGTTTGATATCCGCAGTCGGGGTGGATTCATCGGTTAATATGGTGTCTTCAATAATTTCGCTATGCGCCAATTGCAGGCATTTGCGCAAGCGTTCCGAGGGAATCTCCTCAAAGTTATTCAAAAAGGATTGCGCTCGAATTTCACTTTCATTTACGAATGGCATAATATTCTCCTTTGGCTTTATCATGGAGGGTGGAGGAGGGGGGTAGACACATTGGTCTCCCCCTACCGAATAGGGGTAATCATGGGGAATTACTTTATGTAATAACCCATATATTCAGATCTGTTACCGCGATATTCTCTCCACCCTCTACAGTTCCATGTTGCTTATGAGAAGGTGATGTTCAACACTTTGGCGGCTGAATTGATGACCTTGGCAAAGCCTGCCACTTCGGAAATGGCGGTTCCTTCGATTTGCCGCTGAATCAAGCGCTCGCTTTCGGTTATCACCCCGGTTTCATACACCTCTTGCAGGGCGTAGCGTCGATCCAGGCCTATCACCGTATCGTTGGGGATGGCTTCATCGATCAGCAACTCCGCGCCAAACACACGGAATTTTTCGCCGCGGGTTTGGAAATCAGCGGCTATGGCGGGATCCTTCAATTCGGTGATGTTGAGGACTTTGGTGGCCACCGCTTTATTACAGAGCATGGTGTTGAGTTGATAGGGCGCGAACGAAATGGCAAACTCAACTAAGTCTTCATAGTCGATAGTACCGCTGACATCGACATTCATGGATGGTGCGGCATTATCATTTCCATCCCCGTTGATAATCACATCCACGGCGTCGGAAAATTTATCGCGTTGAATTTGCATACCGATCGAGCGTAAAAAGAGCGAAATCACTGAGGTGCGTTTTCGCCGAATGGCTTCATACGTCGCTTGCAAATAACGCCCGTACTTTTTGATCAGCACGGTATGCTCAGCGGTTTTGATTTTGATTTTGGGTAAGGTGGCGCCTTCATTCACCAACGCCAGGCGTTTATCTGCCGCGGTGAGTACCGAATCGTCCATATAAATGCTTTTATACGTATTGTCATCAATGCGTACCCGGGTTGCCAGAATATTTCGCAGCAAGCGAAAATCATCGATCCCGGTGCGCACCGCCCGGGAGACATACTCAGGAAAGAGCACAGAACTTTCCTGTGAGGCAAAAAAGCGGTCGATGAAATCAGAATCCGGTCCGTTTACCCGGATTCCGGCCAGGGCCAATTGCCGTTCAAACGCATCCAACCCTGAATTGGGAGGGCTGGGATCCAAATTCTCCAGATAGCCGGTTAAATCCCATCCACGCTGGCTGGCTTCGGCATAGATTCCACTGTGTAAAGGTATTGTAGCTGCCCGTTGAAGTTCAACCGGCAGGGTATTGATTTTATCTTCAGAAAAATTCATCTTTGTTTCTCCTTGTTTATTTTTTGGTTAGATCAAAACGTCGCAGGTGCTGGTTCCATTCACTGCCAGGGTGGTGCCGCGGGCGATGTTGCCCCCGGCGGGATCACCGCTGGCTCCATCAATAGCCGGAGCCTGATAGGCCTTGCCTGCGCCATCGACCACCACGCCATTCCCCACCGAGGGGACGGATTTGGTGTTATTGATGTTGAGCCGGACCACACCACGGACTTGAACGGTCGCCAATCCGCCGGATACATATTCCAAGCGGCCCAGCAATTGCCCGCCATCCGAACCGTGGTTGATTTTGTTATTACCGGCCAGCGTGACCGCATCACCGACATGGTCCGTGGTCAGGTCATAGTCATCGCCGGTTTTATTGATTTCGAACGTCGCATAAAGCGCGCCGATTCCATTGTTATCAACTGCTCGTGTCATGGTTTAATTCTCCTTTAGAGTTAATTTGCAGGTTTATGGATTACCTATTTGAAATTCCGAATAATCGGTTTTAATGTTGAATCGTTCTGCATCATCCGCGCTGGGCTTGGACGATGCCTTGGTTGGATATAAATGGTGAAATTCATCCGTGATGCTTTTATGCCAGCGTTCAATTTCCCGGGGGGAAAGATCATCATCCATCAACATGGATTCGATTGTTTGTAGCCTATTCTGGTCCCCCGAGAAATGAACGATAGCTCGCAGGCGGTTTATGGTTTCCTCCTTTTTGGTTTTGACTTCGTTTTCCCCAATTTCAGCGAAGCGAGCCAGTTGTTGTTTTTCCGCCTCCAATCGCTGAATGGTTTTCTTGTATTCCTCCAACTGGCTTTCCCTGTTTTTGAGGTCGTTTTCCAGTTGCATGCAGCGATGAGCCAATTCTCGTGTGTTGATCACCGCCCCCACTTTTTCGTTCAGCCGGGTTTTGTTATCTTCCATTGAATTTTTTCCTTTCCATGAATCAAAAAATGTTTCTCTACCAATGGGGAACAAACAGAAAAAAGGGTGAACAAATATGAATTTTGGAGGGTGGTGTTTGACATAAACCTATTGGAATGAATGGGTTGTAAAAGAAAATAAAAAATATAAAAAAAGAAAAAGAAATTAAAACATTGGCTGAAGGACAAAAATATTATAAAGTTATCACAGGTTAATTTTTAATTATCAAACGGGGGGACCGACAATGCCAAACCAAACCGATCAAACTCAATTCAAACCAACACGCCGGGCTTTTATAGGTTCCTGCGCTGGTCTAACCATTGCCCAGGGATATTTGCCCATAGGCGCCAATGGGGCATCACAGGAACATCCCTCATGGTATTGTGAACAGTGGGATCCTCAGCAAAAATTTCTCATGTGGGGAAAGCCCATTCGCGTTCAACCCATCCTTATGTATACCGTGGCGCAACCTGGAAAGATGAGGTCGTGGCGATCCTGGGGAGATGTGCTTGACGACGCATCCGCCGAACGGGAAGCCAAACGGATTAATGAAGATCTGCACCAAATGAGAGCCAACGCCGAATTTCCAATCGAAGCGCTGCCGACCATAAAGGTTAAAACCCCTGAACAGGCCCAACATGCTTTATCCACTGAATGCGATGTGGTCTTACTGTGCCCCGCTTCAGGCTCCGGGAGTTTACTGCAAGCTTGCACGCCTCCTGATTGTGATACTCTGATCTTTGTCCGCCATCGGTCGGGTGCAACCTATTATTGGTATGAGGCCTTGAGCGTTAAATATTTAAAAACGGGTTATGATTCAGAATCCAGTCAGGAAACCCGTTTGGGACACGTGCATGTTGATGATGTGGTTGTGGATGATTTTGGCGAGGTGCTTTGGCGCATGCGGTCGCTTTATGGCATCAAAAATCTAAAGGCAAGTCGCATTGTTGCTTTGGGAGGGGTGTGGGGTAAATACGCCTCGGACGCCCCGGAGATCGCCAAAAAGCAATTTGGTCTCGAGATCATTGAAATCGGTTATCCTGAAATTGAAAAGCGCATCAAAAAGGCGCTGGATGATCGAGCGCTCATGTCGCGTGCGGAACAGAATGCCACAACCTACTTGAACCTGCCCGGTACTGAGTTAAAAACGGGCAAACCGTTTGTCGTTCGCGCGTTCATGCTTTATGAATTATTCAAGCAATTAATGCATGAACACAACGCCCCTGCTTTTACCATCAAGGATTGCATGAGCACTATCATCCCCATGTCACGCACCACGGCGTGCCTGACACTTGGATTGATGAACGATGAGGGGATTATCGCCTTTTGTGAATCCGATTTTGTGATCATTCCGGCGGGTTTGCTTTTACGTCATATCGCCAATACGCCAGTCTTTTTGCATAATTCCACTTTCCCTCATAATGCCATTGCCACTTGCGCGCATTGCTCCGCCCCCCGGCGTATGAACGGTGACCGCTATGAGCCGGTGGAAATTCTCACCCATGAGGAATCTGATTACGGCGCTGCTCCCAAAGTGGAAATCCCCATCGGACAGCAGGTCTCATTTATAAATCCTGAATACACTTCTGGACGCTGGGTGGGATTTCGCGGGCATGTGATTGATAATCCCTTCCTCCCCATTTGCCGCTCGCAGCAGGATGTTCGAATACAGGGACAATGGGAAAAGCTCAAAAACGAAGTGCGTGATTCACACTGGATGATGGCCTATGGTGATTGCCTGAAGGAAATTGGATACGCTGCACGAAAATTAGGCTTGAGGTGGGATAATATTACGGATATAAGTTAGAAGTATAAAGGTGGATTGTTTATAAAAAACCGAGTTTATAGCAATCTCAACTAATCAAAAATGGTTATTCCCATTCATTTCGGAGTTGCTTCTGCCTATCCAAAGCATCCCCTTGCCAGGATAATTTTCCCATTAGATCGGAGAAATCATAAGGAGATTCCTTATTTATTCCCTTGGATTGGATAAAAAAACGGATTTTTTCTGTGCTCATTTCACCAACCAGCCACCTTATCAGGGGAGTTTAACTGCTCTATAATCGGGGGGAGAGACAGGACTTGAAACGATCTGAAAATCATGAGTCCGTTACAAACTTTTTGAGTGGGAGAATCAAGCATGGCAGACAAAAAAAACGTAACGCGCAGAGAATTCATAAATCGCTCCGGCAAAGTGGTTGCTGGTGTGGGAGCCGCCGCCCTGGCGGGACCGGCCATTAATGTACAAGGCGCCAATGATAAGGTATTACTGGGCTTGATCGGCCCTGGCCGCCGTGGCCGTGCGGTGTCCATGTTGGCGTTGCAAATGTCTTCTGAACAAAAGAAACCCATCGAATTTATTGCGGTCGCCGATATTTTTGAAGGTTGGCGGGAACGTGCCGTTATGGAAATCGAACGCAATTGCATGCGTTATGATATCGAGCAGGAACATGATGTCCAAACCTATGATAGTCATCATAAACTGTTGGAAAACAAAGATGTCGACGCTGTTCTGTTAGCCACCCCTGAACACCTTCACGCTGAACATATGCTGGACGTGATAGCCGCTGGCAAGGATATGTATGTTGAAAAACCGATGGTGCACACCATTGAAGAAGGCTTGAAAGTGGTCAAAGCGGCCAAAACCAGCGATTGTGTGATACAGGTGGGTACTCAACGCCGCAGCGTTCCTCTTTATAACATTGCAAAAGACATGGTGAAAAACGGTGAAATCGGCGATGTCAATTACTGCGAAGGCTGGTGGTTCCGTAACTGGGGTGAAGATGCCTCTGAACCCGCCTGGCAATATTCAATCCCTTCAGAAGCCAGCGAAGAAACCATTGATTGGCCCAAATTCCTTGGTGAAACACCCTATCGTCCTTTTGATTCAGCCCGCTACTTCCAATGGCGTCGCTTCTGGGAATACTCGAATGGTATCGGCAGCGACCTGATGGTGCATCAGATGGATGCCATCAATATGGTAATGGGAACCGGTATGCCGAAGAGTGTGGTTTCATCCGGTGATATTTATCAGTGGGAAGACGGCCGCTCCTCCTGCGATACCTGGAGCAGCATTTTTGAATATAATGAAAAATTCCAGGCGAATTACCGCAGTAATTTTAGCAGCTCGCTGCAAAGTTTCGGGATTCGTATTTGTGGCCGGGACGGCACCATCGAAATAATGGAATCCGGCACATTGAAGGTGATTCCTGAACCGGAAAATATCCGGCGCAATAAAGAACTGGAAGCCAAAACCATCTATTATCCTGAAGACAATACCGATGGTAATTTGATGGTGGCCCACTTTGCTTCAGTGAAGGACCATTTCGCCAACTTTATTGACTGTATCCATTCGCGCGAAACCCCCAATTGTGATGTGGTCACTGGTTTTGAAGGTGCTGCGCTATCCGCTATGGCGGTGGAAGCCTACCATAAAGGCCGCCGATTGAATTGGGATCCCGACCGCAAGGTTGTTGTTCCTGGCTAAGCTGACATATACGATAGAATTGAATATTTGAACGTGAAAGATTACGAGGGGCGGATTTTCCGCCCCTCGTTGCATTTATTGATCTACATTTCAATTGATATTGGGTTATCATATTCTCACATTTTTATACTAATTTATTATCGAGGTTAATCCATGATCAAACTGGCAAAACGCACGACACGAATTGATTCCTCTGGTATTCGCAAAGTTTTTTCACTGGCGGCCAATATGAAAAACCCATGCAATCTTTCTATTGGACAGCCCCATTTTGATGTGCCTGATGAAGTCAAGGAGGTTGCCATTGAAGCCATCCGGGGAGGGAAGAATAGTTATACCCTTACCGCTGGCATGCCGGCGTTTCGTGAAAAAGTCAAGCAGGGGTATTTAGATCGTGGACTTGATATAGGCGACGTGATGATCACCTCTGGTGTATCTGGTGGGATTTTGTTAACCTTGATGGCGGTTTTGGATGAAGGGGATGAATTGATTATTCCCGATCCTTATTTTGTGATGTACAAACACCTCACCAATTTTATAGGTGCCAAGCCGGTTTTTATGGATACATACCCCGATTTTACCATCGATCCTGATAAACTCGATAAATTGATTACCCCCCGTACCAAGGCAGTGCTCGTCAATAGCCCCTCCAATCCCACAGGTGTTCTTTATAGCGAAGAGGTGATGAAGGGGATTGCCAGGACCGCAGAGAAGCATGGAGTGTTGTTAATATCAGACGAGATTTACGAAAGTTTTGTTTATGATGACAAACCGCTATCACCAGCGGACTATTATCCCTACACCATGATTTTATCGGGGTTTTCGAAGTCATCAGCGATGACCGGCTGGCGATTGGGATATGCCTATGGCCCGAAGGAAATCATCGCTGCGATGATCAATATCCAGATGTATTCGTTTGTGTGTGCGCCCAGTTTCGCACAATATGCGGGGATGTCTGCCCTGGATTTTGATATGAAGCAGCATCGGAATGATTATCGTGCCAAACGAGATAAAATCTATGAAGGTTTGAAATCGCACTATAACGTGGTCAAGCCCGGCGGTGCGTTTTATATTTTCCCCGAAGCCCCCAACCATGATGGCGATGAGTTTGTCATGAAAGCGATTGAGAATGATCTGCTTATCGTGCCCGGAAGTGTGTTTTCCGAGCGTAAAACTCACTTTCGCATTTCCTACGCTGCTTCAGATGAAACGATTGAGCGAGGGATAAAGATCCTCCATCAGTTAGCGGAATCCTATCGTTAAAAAAATGCGCTAAATCGAATATTTTCTTGACTTGCCCTCTGATCCATGTGAAACTCAAAATGAACATTTGAGAAGTGGTACACATTAATTCATCACAAAAGAGGGCATCATGCATAAAACAATCCTACGGACGAGCTTGTTTTTCTTCGCCTTATTCCTTTTGTCGCTGGTTATTTTTTCAAGTGTAAAACCATCACCAACAGAAGCCCAATCCTCGCCAGAGCAATCCACCCCAACCATTACGTATCAGTACGATCAGGCTGATCGCCTGATTGGGGTGATTTATCCGAACGGCCTGCAAATCAAGTATGAGTATGATAAGGCTGGCAATTTGCTTCGCCGGACCTTGGAAGAAGGCACTGATATTAAAGACTGGCAGAAATTCTAACCTTCTATTTCCATAAATGAAAAAGTGAGGTCAACATCATGAACAAAGCCCATTTGATGCAATGGATTATCCTATTGGTGTGTCTATTTTCATTTTCTATTGGTTCTACTGAACCAGCCTATCAGGACATTCTCTTCATCAACAAGGCGATCCCTCAAGAGTTGCTGGACAAGATTAATGAGGATCAAAAGAATTGTTTTATACATCCCTTCCTGGATATTCCTGTATTGGATGACATAACCGTTAAAAGTCCCACGATCAATTTAAAAGATGCGTTGACCAGCGATCCCACCACGGGTGAACCGAGTAATCATACAGAATTCACCGTAATTTATGCGGCACAAACGAGCGGTCATTATGCTTTAAGTGCAATGCATGAGCAGGGGAGGTTAATCTCCAATCGATATGGCAGCCATATGTTTGTTGAAGGCCAAATGAGTTGGTACCAATACCGGCCATCTTCCTCGGTTCAATCATTCCCCATCCGATTGGAAGCATTGCCGACTTATCTCTGTCAGGGCTGTTATAAACCTCCATTGAGTATCAAGTATAAAGTGGTCAATAATCTGTATTATTTTGAAGATGAGATCGCACTTGAAGATATACCCAGACCGGGATCAAATTTATTTTCAAAAGAGTTAGTTTTTCTGTGTCCCCGTACCCCTGAATTATGGGATCCATTTTATAATCCAGCCAAGCATCATCATGATTTAAGAGGAGATTTTTTTCGCTTCAAATTTTCTGCAAAGCAAGGTGATAAAGTTTTATTTAAAACCATCCCAAGCGATATTCCCCAAGCTCCCAAGGATGAATGGGGGTTGTTGCTATTGGACTTCAGGCGAATTAATTATGTGGATGGAAAAGAGGAAATGATTGAGTCGCTTGATTCCGTGGGTGATGATTATGTGGAAACGATTGGTCAAATGAGACTCGGAGGTTTTACGGCGGACCGTGATGGTGATTATTATGTCATCGTTCATGCACCATCGTTTGATGATTATACCATAGACTCCCGCCTGGCGTCTGAGAAAAATGGATTTTGCCCTTCCCCCGCGGGGGGGACCAAAGGTGTTATATTTTATTCCCCGCCACTCCATGTGCAAGAGTCATCTGAAGATACTTTCAAAGGTGTTGAGTATGTGCAAATTGGCTCAGAAGACATGGACTTGCCAATCGTGGAATTTAAGGTGCCCTGGTTAAATACAAGTACAGTGATTGGAAACCGTACTCTAAAAGAGGTCACCGTGAATATTGCGGATAGTGAATTAAAGCATATCAAGAAAGTTACCTTAAAATATTATGATTTTGAACATAATGGATATTTTACAATTAAAGAGCATATTGTCTCAGCCACGAATAGCAATTATGGTGGACGAGTCACCTTAAAAGGATTTGAACGAAATATCAGTGATGTTGTAATAGATAGTGAGGCACGTTCTCCTTTTTTTAGGGTATATTTAACCATTGATAAGTTTTTACCTGAGGAAATGGTCTTCACCGCCTATATTGAACCTGACTCGATGGTGTTTACTGAAGAGGTTTATTGGAATGATAAATCAATTGAGGCTGGCCAAGTGCTTGTCAAAGAAGAAAAACCGATTCGGGGTTGGTTTAAGGTGAAAGGTCACCCACATAAACTACAAGTTTCCTATGGTTCAAGAAACCCTGGTGGGGACTCATCTGATCCGGTATTCATAGAAGGCAAGATGGAGGTGGATGCCCTGCATGCAAAACTGACCTGGCCAGTGGAGGCAACCAAGCCTGTCATACTCAAGTCATTGTTCGTAGAGGTTGAACGAGCATACGAAGATTTTTACAAACACCTGGGATCACTCACATTGTGGCATGATCAAAACTGCCTGGGCAATAACATGAGTAGGATTGCATGGACCAATTTACCCAATTATTCTACTCAGAAATATTATTTTGGGCATATGGATAAACCCATCAAGTTGAATCCTGGAGAAAGCCACTGTTTCGTAATACGACTGGAAATTAAAGAAGGGATTTTTACACCCATCACCTTTCGATTCAAACTTGAACCGAAGGATATCATTGGTAATGAACCTGATGAAGAATATCTTCCAGTGTTTGCGGAAGGGGAGACTGTCGAATCGTGGTTTTCTTTAAACTCTGCCGTGGCTACTCCAACTCCCAATATTCCATCTGAACCAACACCGGTACCGACCAGGCCTTCTAAACCGGTCGATGAAATCAGCGAACGGGTTAACCTTGGCCGAAACCGTGATTATCGCACCTCAGAAACGTTGGGTGATCCCATCTCGGCGGGAAGTGGTGCGTATACCTACACTCTGCCTCTATTTTCATTGGGCGGTCCCATGGATTTTGAAACCGAGCTGATCTACCGCTCCGATTTTGATCAGATTAATGGCCATGCTGGTTTGCCCACGCCATTTTGGTGGACCCCGTTTACCACGGCAAAAGTGGCGGCCTCCTTTAGGGGAGATCAATTCGCCAGTTTCCAACTTTCCAATGGGAATCATGTTTCATTCATTAAAGAGGAGGGAGAATGGCGTCCAGCACGCAGCGCGGAAGACATTGAATCGTTTGCGTATAATGACAATGGTTCGCCCATACCCTATCAGATGCATCAAACTGACGCTTACCTTTATTTAATGGATCCCATTGAGGAACGTGTTTATATATTTGAACGGGTGGGTGGTAACTTTTTAAATACACGCATCAAATACATTCTGGATCGAAACGGTAATCGGATAAACATCGTTTATAGTTCTATTCAGGATGTTAAACCAAGTGGAATCAATGATGGATTGGGCCGGGAATTGGCTTTGCTTTATACAGACATTCAGGGATTTAAGTTTCTGAGTGAAATAATAGATTTAACGAGTTTTCAATTACGTTCTTACGTATTGAATTACACCTTTAGTGATGATGGAAGCTCACCTGTCAGTCTCAGTTCGGTGAGGGATCGGGATAATAAGGAAACATTCTTTGAATATCGCGATGGTTTTCCTTACAACCTATTGACGCGTGTCGTACATCCCAAAGGGAACTCTTCTTATACTCAAACCTATGACTTGGCCAAATTAAACGGGCTTGATGAAATGCGGGTAATCAATCAAGAAAATGCGTTGGGTAATCAGTCAAGCATTGACTATGATCCTGATGCCTCGATTGTCACTCATACCCGGCCTGATGGAGAACTCCAAACATATGAACACTTTAGTCATCATAGCCAACCCAAATCAATTACCCATCCTGATCAAAAAAGCATTTTCTATTCAAAGAACGAGAATGAACAATTGATCTCAGTGTCTTCAGATAAAGGCCAGACGACCTCATTTGAGTATCATGCCCCCTCCGGAAAATTGGCGTCCATTACCCTTCCATCAGGTGAATCGCTCCAATTTACTTTTACTGAACAAACACAAATCATTACCAATCCGGATAATAACGAAGAGGTTGCTTTCACCTTTTATAACCTCACCAAACGAACCTATCCGGATGGGAGCGCTGACCAATTCGTGTATGATGATCGTGGCAATATGATCACATTTATTGATCCTGCGGCTGAAGAATGGAAATACGCATACAACTCCCAGGGGCTTGTAACCAGTATTACGAATCCACTTGGTGGAATAACAGTCTATGCGTATTACGATGATGGAAATTTGGAATCAGAAACAGACGCCGATGGAGTTGAGGTAAAATATCAATATGGTAACAACAAGCGATTAACGAATATCGAATATGCTGATTTTCGCCGTGAACGATTCATTTATGATGCAAATGACCGCATGTTTGCTTATGGGGATGTGGATGGGAATATTCATTATTTAACTTATGATGACAATAATAACCTTATTGAACTCAAAGATCCAAATAATCAAACCATCCAAATGACTTACAATGAAATGGATTGGTTGACTGTATTCACCGATCGCCGGGATCACTCATGGACCTATATGTATGATAATATGGAACGCCTGAAATCGATCACGAATCCCATGGGGATCACCACTTCATTTGGGTATAACACCTATGGGGATCTGAATCGGCTTTCCCGTGGTGACAGTGATTGGAAAGCGGTTTATGACGATGAAGGGAATATCAGTACACTCATCTCGCCCGATCAGAGCACCATAACATTTGAACGTAACCACTCCGGACTTATTACTCAGGAGACAAATCCACTGGGGCATTCTATTCAATATGAGTATGATGATATGAATCGTCTTACCCAAATGACCAATCCATTGAATGTATCCACAACGTATGGTTATGACAGTGTTGGACGATTGAATACGATTCAACATTCCATCTTAGGAAGCATTAATTTAGCCTGGAATGCAATGGGAAATTTAATTCAACTGACTGATTTGAATAGCAATAATTGGTCTTTTTCCTATACCTCACAAGGTCGCCTTAAGAATCAAACGGATCCATTTGGTAACCGTATTGCCTATCAATATGATGAATTAGGCCAACTAAATAAAATCAACCATCCTGATAATAAAACTCTTTCGATAAATTATGATCCATATGGGAATATCCAGTATACTCAACATTCTGATGGAACTTCGATTTCTTTTACCTATAACGAGTTGCAATGTTTAACCGAGACTAAAAATTTAACCCTTGCTTATGATGCTGATGAAAATATCACTGAAACAAAAGATGGGGATATTGGTTTTAGTGCATCATATGATAAGGCAGGGAAACTCAGCGAGGCTGGTTATAACAACGATGCCTTTATGGTGAATTATACCTATGATTCAAAGACGGGCCTTTTGACCAAAGTCTCGGATACCTTGACCAAAACCGTTATTGATCTCACCTATGATGTGAATTTTAGATTAATAAATATGAATCGGACAAACGGTATCGAGACAAATTATACATATGATACCGCTGGACAGATTACCCGCATACAGGAAGGGAATTTTATTGACCTGCAATTTACATACAATCCCCATGGGCAAATTGTTACTTCGGCAGCCAAGATGCCATTAAATCCATGGGATGCTATTTCCAAAGGTGTTGAAGAATTTGTATATGATAACGCATCACAGATAAAAAGTGCTGGATATGCCTATGATAAACAGGGGCGATTGACGAACGCTCCTCAGGTTGAAATCGGCTGGAATGGCTTATCCCAAATCACCAAATTGAATTTTGATACATTTGATTATAATGGAAATGGCGATCTTATATCGCAAGCCAGTAGCGAGCGGTCTCTCCATTACTATTACAACTATGCGTTTCCCCTTTCACCACTGATGACAGAATATGATACGAATGCAAAATCATTTACTCGTTATTACGTTTGGACACCCGCTGGCCAATTGCTATATATGATCGATGCACAACAGAATAACGCTGTATATTATTATCATTTTGATCAAGCTGGTTCCACGCTTGCCTTGACTGATCAAAGCGGTAATGTGACGGATTCGTATGCGTATACACCCTATGGAATGTTATTGGCCCAGCAGGGTGATCATCTGCAACCATTTACATATAATGGACGTGGCGGTGTTCGGCAACTTGATCCAAAGGGCCGGTTTTATCACATGCGAGCACGTGTTTATGATGCGCAGAGCGGACGCTTTGTATCCCGCGAAGAATGGTGGCCTCAGTTGGATCATCCCATCTTAATCAATCCTTATCAATATGCACTGGATGATCCTGTCAATCAATCGGATATAACCGGTAACACGCCTGTAAGGCTGCTTCAAACGGAAATTTGGAGCAATGTATCAAGCAATATACGTACTCCTAACCTTTCTCAAGCCGAATCGCCTATGAAGACCTTGACGATTCAATCTCAACAAACACCGGCAACAGCTCTTGATGATATTTATCCAAGTTTGGCTGGAAATTCCCCTCGAAAGTCAAGAGCGGGTCAACGTGTCTTTTTGATGAATGGGGAAACACCAAAAGTAAAGTTCTTACCCCCAACACCGAAAAAGATAGAGCGTGTTGCAAACAGTAAAATACCCAATTACAAAACAGGGGATTGGATCAAGATTTCGACTAAACGAACCGCCGTGCGCAAAGGGAAAAAGTTCTGGTCGAAGAACCTGCAATTAATGCGTCAAGGTGACCATGTTAAAGTGATTGAAGACAAAGGGAAATGGATCAAAGTTATAACCATAAAAGGAACGATAGGCTGGATTCACAAGAGTTCGGTGGGGCAGAAGAAACTAAAATTAAGTAACAAGCGTTTTTCTCCACCCCCTATGACCGGCAAGGATGAATATTCCTTGGCGCGACGGGGATGATTTACTGCTCAATCAAAACTTGGTATTTTATTTGATCTGGTTGGGATGATAATTCCGGTTCTTCCCCTGGCGAGAACCACGCATCCATTAACAAGCCAAATATAAACATCACAACAGCCAGGGTGATGGCTTTGTTGAGTTTGGTTTGGAAGACAGCCATGGCACAAAAAGCCAAAACCACAAACTCAACAAGCGAACCGGTAATCATGAGAGCTGTCTCTGGTGGTTTTTCGATACCAAAAGGACTTAATATGATCATCAATAATACACCGATACAAATACCGATAAAAACGTTGATAATCCCCGATAAGATGACACAGACAATACAGCGTCCATAAGTTGCGTATTCAATATTGACCAAAGAAGCAAAAAGATAAAGAATACCCGCTGCAATCAATGTTCCGATAATGATTCCAATGAGTGTAGCGATAATCATGATGCCTCCTGATTTGTTTTTCCTATAAAATGCCTTTAATCAAACAATGGCTCAAAGCAAAAATTTGCTTTGAGCCATTGCATGTTCAACTATATAGTGTGTACTCATTGAATGGTATTAGGCGGCATGGTCCGCAAGTAGGTTTCACCATCCTGAATAATCGGACCTTTCATCACGCTGGGATCACCGCCCCAAATATAAATGTCACCATCACTAACCAAGCCGTTTGAAGTGTGGTAGGTTCTCACGGTGGTCCCGTTCATTAAACCGGAACGCGCCCCCATATCTTCATCCTGATCCGGACCCCGGGAGTTCATGTTATAGAATTTCTTGACTGGTTCTGGTTGTGCTGGAGCAACAGACATTTCATAGGCGTCAACTCCTCCTGTATCACCGGTTCCGAATTTACTTTCAAAGGGATCGCTGGGAAGGGCACTCAAATATGCCACTGGCTCCAGCAAAAAATAAAAGCCCGCGTCACTCCGAGGTTTGGTGTCATCATAGTTTTTCAAAATATAATGCTCAGATTCATTGGTGTATGAATTATGATCAATAAAATACATCTCTTCCGCTTTGGACAGCGCTTTTAAGTCGCTAATCACCCGGGCGATTTTCGCCCGTGTTTGTGCGTTTAAAAAGTTAGGCACCGCGATCGCGGCCAAAATCCCGATAATTGCCACCACAATCAATAACTCAATCAAAGTGAAACCTCTTTTTCCCATTCTCCCACTACCTCGCTTATATAATGTTATAGACCTATTTTGCTAAATTGAATCGCTTTTGTCAATGAAAAATTTAAATGATTGAACGTTTAATACTAGCGAGGGACTGTTATTTTATGTTTATGATTGTGTTTGGATCAAATGAGCCCAAGTGAACTTCTGGGATTAACGCTTATTTTTGGAGGACGTATCCTTATCAATATCAGCCATATGGCCGATAGGAACTGGTTCACGTTTTTGACCTAAATGCTGTTGTGCCAGCAGTAAACAACCTGCACCACTTAATATCCCGATCCCAGCTATCCACTGCCCAGCAGTAAAAAGTTCACCAAAAATCAAAAAGGAAAGGATTACCGTCAAAAAGGGAGCTGATAATTGGCATCCACTGCTGACCGACACACCAATATGCTGAATCGCATAATAAAAGCAAACATGGGCGATTCCGATTCCCATCAAGGCGGATAGGGCCAAAATTCCCAGCCGGTGTGTTTCCATTTTCAATACATCCGTCCATTCGCCGAATAAAAACATGTTAATCAATAGAACCAATGCGGTATATAAGCAAATGATGGGAAAAGTCACCCACGGTTTAACTCCCCCCATAAAATAGCGCACCGAAACACCGTAGAATCCAAAAAAGATCGCACATACAAAGATAATGAGCAAACCACGCCATTCCCCCTCGAGCAGCAAGGTGGGATTAAATAAATTCATGCCAATAAAACCGATTACTGACAGCGTGATGCCCAACCAGAACAAACCCGATCGCAGCAACGCCCGTTCATCAGGGAAAAAGTAAAACGATCCAATAATTGCAAAGGCCAATGATATTCGATGTAAAAACACCAATACGCCCGGCTCCATATAATAAACCGCTGCTGCCCACAATGTTTGAGCGCCTAGATTAACCAGGGTTGGTGGAATCGCCAAAATGAAATAGCGTTTTTTTATTTCCCCACGCTGATAAAGGTAAATAAAGGGGATCACCCATAATATCGCTGCCATCGGATAACGAATACCATTCGCTGTCCAGGCATCGATTTCGTCAATAAATGATCTTAAAAACACAGGAATGGTGGCCCAACAACAGATCGAAATGGTTAAGGCCAAAGTGGCCTTGACATTAAAACGAGAAGCAGAATGAGGCAAGATTAAAGTCTTTCTTTTGTTCAATTTAACCGTATGATAATGGATGCATAAAATGAATTGGTTCATATATGCTTGAATTTGATTAAATGCTGGATATTGCAATGAGTAAAGGGATCACCTGCCTGCATATCGCTGACTTGCACTTTGGAGTGGAAACCTATGGTTTGACCAATCCTCAAACCGGTTTGAATACTCGTTTGGAAGATTTTTCCGCTTCATTAAAGCAAGCGATCGATTTTGCTATAGATCATACTGTTGATCTGGTGGTTTTTGCAGGCGATGCTTATAAGCGAAATTCACCCTCACCCACCGAACAACGTGAGTTAGTTCACCATTTATGCCGATTAGCTGATGCCAACATCCCCGTGATTATGATATCCGGCAATCATGATATTCCGGTGATGCATGGCAAGGCTTCATCGATCGATATATTTCGCCGTCTACGTCCGGAGCAAATTCAAGTTTATATTAATCACCCAACGCTTGGTGATTTCTCCCCTCCTATAATAAAAACCCGAAACGGACAAATCGCGGTGTGTTGCCTGCCTTACATAAGCCCCAGTTATCTCCGTTATACCTATCATCAGGATAATATGAACGAAGAACAGTTGCAGCAAGCCTATCAGGCTTTTTATAACGAGACCATTCAGGCGATGGCCCGGCTTTGCCCTGATGATGTACCTAAAATTTTACTTGCCCATCTTACTGTTCAGGGTGCGCGTTTGGGAGGATATCGGGGGAGTGCTTTGATCACCGATGAAATCCAAATTTTACCTGCCGATTTGGCGAATGCCGGGTATGACTATGTAGCACTTGGGCATATCCATCAACATCAAAATCTTACACCACTGCCTCATATTCCCATAGTGTATTCAGGCAGCATCGATCGGGTCGACTTTGGAGAGATGGAAGAGGAAAAAGGATTTGTGCTTTCTCATGTTGAAAAAGGGGGAAGTGAATACGAATTCAAACCGGTTAAAGTTCGTCCTTTTTGCGCCATTCACGTCGAATGTGATGCCGATGATGATTTAACCCAGCGAATTCTCAATGCCATTGAGATGCATGATATAGAAGGAGCAGTGGTGCGGCTATCCTATGTGGCCGATGATGCGGAAGTGCAATCGCTTGATATGAAGCGAATTCATCAGGCCCTGAAACCAGCCCAAAGCAAGGCCGGTTTTCATCGCATACCCCGTGAAACGCAAGCCCGGCGCCGTTCTGTTTCACTTACCGGTGAAGTGACATTAATTGATGCATTAAATACGTATATTCGAGAAAATGAGGATTTAAAAAAAGATGGCTCCCAATTAGTTGAAAAAGCCAAGGATATCGCCCGTTCGGTTCAAATGAAACTATGATGGATTAAATCCATTGGAAAGGTTAGACCATGAAACATTTCACCCACCCTTCTTTTGTTTTTTTCGCTTTTGGTTTAGTGATGTTGGTTGCCAATGTAAACCATTCATTTTCCCAGGAAAATGAAAATAATGAAATTCGACTATTAGTTCGTGCTGATGATATGGGGGCTGCTCATGCAGTCAATGAGGCTTGCCTCAAGACGTATAAAGAGGGAATTGTCCGGAGTGTTGAGGTGTTGGTTTCCACTCCCTGGTTCAATGAAGCAGTCAAGATGCTGAATGAAAATCCAGGCTTTGATGTAGGGGTTCATCTTGATCTCACCAGCGAATGGGAATATTACAAATGGGGACCAATTACCCAAGCTCCAAGCCTGGTGGATGCACAGGGGCATTTTTTCCCCATGACGTCCCAACGTAATAATTTCCCACCCAACACCGGTTTTTTGCAATCCAATTACAGATTGGATGAAGTGGAGAAAGAATTGCGTGCTCAGATTGAATTGGCCATCGAGAAAATCCCACAGGTAAGTCATCTTTCCAGTCATATGGGTACACCGACTGCCACCAAGGAGCTCAAAGCCATTGTCGATAAACTCGCCAGGGAATTCAACCTTCCCATTGATACCCCACCTTACCTGAAGCGTGCTGGTGGATTCGGTGGCAGTCACACCACACCCACCCAAAAAGAAGGCCGGATGGTGGAAATTCTCGAAAACCTGCAACCCGGCACCTATCTCTTTGTCGAACATCCCGCTCTAAATACACCGGAAATGGAGCCTATCGGCCATATCGGTTACAGAAACGTTGCCGCTGACCGCGAGGGAGTGACCTTTGCTTTTACCAGTGAAAAGGTAAAAAAAGTAATTGAAGATCGAGGTATCCAATTGATTAGTTACAAAGATCTTTACGAGGAACAATAGAAATTTGGATGCTTAAATTGCTTTCAAGGCATTCTCAACGCCAATTCGGCGTAAACTTGGGCGGTATCAATCAACGACTGTATTTCCAAATATTCGTTATTGCTGTGTAATCCCGCCCCTTTTACGCCATAACCGATCGAGGGACACTTGGCTTGGTTGGTAAAAAAGTGCAAATCAGTAAAGGCTCCAAAGATGAGGAGTTCGGCTGGTTTATTGCTCAACTCATTAACTATCTCTTTGGCTGTCTGGCAAAGAGATGAATGGGGATCACTAATCCCGGCGCTGAAACCACGCTGGATAATAAATTTGGCTTTCAGGTTTTTATCCGCTTTCTTCATGGCGTTAAGTACATTGTTGAAATCCTTTTTCACCTGGCTGACGCTCTCCTCCGGAATTAACCTCCGGTCAATGGAAAAACGAAACATGTCGGGGATTATGTTGATTTTTGTACCGCCTTTTGCCACCCCACCCATTGTTAAAGTTGGGCGTTCAAACTCTTTGGAATTCATGGGATAATTGGTCTTGCGCTCTTTTACGTTTTCATGCATGACCAACAGCTGTTTGGCAACATTGATGCCTTTTTCAAACGCGTTGATCCCGCTCTTGGGGGAAGAACCATGGGCTGAAACACCGGTTACTTCAATATTCCCCCATAACACACCCCGATGTCCATAAGCTACAATATGGCCATCTCCCCCTTCACACACCACCGCTGCATCCGGTTTGACCAATTTTTCTTTTACTATGTAACCAACTCCACATTCACCACCGATCTCTTCATCACAGGTGAAGGAAAATTCCATGTTCCACGAAGGCTTTAATCCACAGGCCTTTAGTGCTTTGGCAGCAAATATCGAGGCTGCAAGACATCCTTTCATATCACTCGTTCCACGGCCATACAAGCGCTTTCCTTTGATAGTGGGATTGAACGGATTGGTTTTCCACCCTTCTCCCGCAGGGACAACATCGAAATGGCTATTAAAATGAATTGTCTTGGAAACTTTGATATCCCAGCGGCTGATCAGGTTCCAGCGTGGATAATCCCACATCGCTGGTGATGTATGTGCTTCGACATATGCTTTAGGGACACGTACCTTTTGGGTTTTGAATCCTTCTGAGCGCATCAAATCACTTAAAAAATCCACACAGGGTTTAAAATCACAGCCCGGTGGATTTTCGGTTGCAAACGCGCACAAATCCTGGGTTAACTTGATAAGTTCATTCTTTTGGCTTTGTAAATAATCGCGGATAGATTTACGTATTGCCTTATCGATCATACCGCTCTCCTGAATATTGACTTTTGCTCTTGAATCTCAATGTAATTCCCCAAATGATCATTAAAAATGTGAGAGCACTTATTATACATCCAAGATAAAATGCTCTTGGTGTGTATTGCAAAATAATGGAATGTTCCCCGCTGGTAACCGGCACGGCCATGAAGGTATGATTGGCTTGCAGAATGGGTGTTTCCACACCGTCAACGGTGGCATGCCAGGAGGAGGAATAATTTTCTGTCACCACAAGCACACTGTCATATTTGGTGCGGAGGTGTATGTAATAATGGTCCGAATCAGGTCGAGTGAAATTCACCCGGGTATTGGAGGATCGCTCACTCTGAACCGGGGACTTCTCCATCAACACCTCATCTTTCCGATGTAAAAAAACAGGAGGTTCTGCATTAGTCGGTTGATGGTTCATTCCCGCTATGAGTTCGTCTATATCATCATACCAGGCCAGGTTTCGGGTTAAATAAACCGGGGGCAGGGCATCAGGATTTTCATAAATAGGCAGTTCACCTTGCATTTCAAGGCGATCAAGTCCTTGATCATTATCAGTCAAAAGTGCAATATCAAATACGGTGAAACGCACATTACGCCGAAAAAACTCAATGGCTACCCGATCAACATCGGTTGCATGATTCAGATCGTATTGTGCGATGTATTGTTGTACCCGGGTATAACCTCCCTGCGTGGGAATAGGAAACCATCGAAACACCTTGACCGGTAACTTTGGTTGTACTCTCTTATCCGAATCAAGGATGTAATTCGCGATATCCACTCCCATCCGTATGGGAAAAGTCTCAATCACCTTCGTTCCATTTTTAACATGGACATTCCCAACGGGTGTGCCTAATGGAAGGGCTCCTTCGCCTGCCACCAGCCAGCGAAAAAGAACGGAACGGGTGGTTTCCGGTTGATCAATTTTGCTTTCCAGGCTGCATGGCCCTCTGTTATCCTGACGCCCAGTGTACATTGATTTATAGTTGGGCATGCCGATCACATATTTCACCCCCAATAAATCTATCAGGGTTTTTGGCAGCGTTTTTAACCTCACTGTCCGATTTGCATCTGTTGCAGGGGAATGGTCGCCCCAGGCCCGCAGCAGTTCCGCATATGATTTTGGCGCCATGGGATCATATCCCTGAATGTCATACAAACCGTATACCTCACTGAAACGATGCATCAAAGCAGGGCGTATCAGAGGAACTCGGACGTCACTCCCTGCATCAATCAACGGAAGATATCCGCATACCCGTTGCTGTTTTTCTTTGTCTAATTGTTTTTGGACATGCCGGACGCTCAAGGGATTAACGAAATAATCAGGCTCGGTGGTTTGTAAAAATAAACGTTGATTGTATTGAGCCGATTGGGCAATAACAAATAAGCAAAATAGGATAATCGTCAGGCGGGGAGTAATATACTGTTTGAACTTTGCAAAAAGAATCAATCCTGTGATCCCCCCCCACATACACATATTCATAAATGCCCATTGGGTATCTGAAATGGATTGTGGATAAAAGGTTTGGGTCATCGCCGAATAAATGGTGGTTGTCCAAACCCAGGGATCTACTACCAATCCGATCAGATAAACCAGCAAACACAAACTGGCTGCGATCAATAATGTCCACACCCATTTAGCCGTCACCCATCCTGCTACCACCCAATATTGAAAACCATAAGCGGCAAAAATAGGCAATCCAATAGCTGCCAGCATCAGGGCTCGATTGGGAAGGTTAAACATTTGAAAAGCTGGGAATAAATTATAAAGGAGGGTGAATAAATACCCATTGGTACCCAGTGTCATCAAAAGTCCGATAATCAAGGCTGCAATCAATCCATCACGATAGTGACGTGGGGTGTGTTTCCACCCTGATGGGATAAAACACAGGGCGGTAATTCCCATATAACAGGTTCCTTCCCACGGATCGTTGCGTGAAATGCCTTGTTGGCTTAATCCTCCTGCAAACGCTCTCCATATCTCATGCCAACCCAATGCACCTGCGGTGGCTTCATTCAGCTCCAATGGTCCGCGCAAGGCTTCGGAGGCATATAGATAGGCTGGAATCCACATCCCTGCACTCAATAAAACCGCCGAACCGATGGTGATAACCATCACACTTGCCGCATGACGAAACGAGCCGCCATTTAGCCATAGGCTCAAACCCATTAATAACAACAAAATCATAGTAAATAGCACAGTATGGGGTACCCCCGCCAGGATGATAAATCCCAGCAAAAGGCCCGCGGGAAAAGCATAGGTCCAGTTGTGCCGTTCAATGCTCCTGCAATAATAATGCAGAACTCCCGGCACCCAACTAATCCCTTCCAGTAACCCAAGGTTGGTGATCTTGCATCGCCAAAAGGTGCTTAATAAAAAGGTTAACGCTCCAAAAAACGCTGCTTCAGGGCTTAGGCGCAACCCTTTTAACAACAAATACATCAACCATCCCCCCAACAAATAATGCCCAAGCAGCAATATAGCGTAGCCTGTTTGTGGAGATGTAAAATGCATAATTATGTTCGGCCAATACAGTAATTGCGATTGTGGATTGGCATCTCGTGGAAAACCGCTAAAAAGGTGAGGATCCCACAGGCCCACTTGGGGATCACTGTGGAGCGTACGTAAAGGATAAAAGAAAAGTAATGAATCTGCATCCAGGGGGATAGCGCTGTTGCTCAAAATAGGAAAATGAAACCCTAACGTTATAATGAAAAGCAACAATAAATATATGAAATGGCGATTTAGTTTTATCTCCCTATTTGGGTTTGACAATTTGAACATGCGATTTGCCTATCAGTTGTATTTATAAAGAAAAGCGGTTTAAGTATATCCCTGATTAAGATAGCATAATCAAAAGGTGATGATATTATAAAGGACCTGTATCATATCTCCACATCATATAAGCAATACACTTTGTTTTTTACCTTGCTTCACTGTCTTTATCATCCTGAAAGCAAAACCCCGTCTTGGGTGATTCGTTAGAAGATGATAAAGTACTTTAACTTTAAAATAATCTAATCATATCAGCAACGTTGGCCGCAAGGTTATCGTGTTGCTTTTTTGGATAAATTCATGACTAAAAGAGGCGTTCCCAAGGGACCGTTGCGTAAGTTTCTGCTTGTTGATATCCTCGTGGTTGAGGGTGCGTTAGCCTTGGCTTTTTTGGTGCGATTTCAGGATTTTCGCCCTGAAAATTTGGCGATTTATATCCCTCTCCTTGTTCCTATACTCTTTATACGCCTTGGCGCGTTGGCTGTTTTCCGCCTATATGATTTCAGCCGCAATTATACTGGATTTGATATCATTTATTTCACCGGCGCGGCGATGATCGCTGCCCATGCCATTGAAGATCTCATCATCCTTTACGCCGGGACGTTTATTGTACCATCCTACGAAATCTCACGATCCATCTTTTTGTTGAACTTTATAATCAGCTGGGCGGGAGCCGCAGGCTGGCGTGTCCTTTATTTGCAACGCCGACGCCGATGGGCTTATGATCGTACACGTATCCTTATTGTTGGGGCAGGTGCATTGGGTGAAAGTGTACAGCGTGATATCAAGCAATATTCCCGTCTTGGCCATGAAGTCGTTGGTCTGGTGGATGATGATATCGAACGCCGTTCAAATGGTGCTCCAATTTTGGGTGGATTGGACAATTTGGGTGAACTGGTCGGCGAACACAACATTGATGAAATTATAGTAACCAGCCGGCGTGCCAATCGGCAGGAACTGCTGGAAATCATTTCCGCCTGTCAAGCAACCGGCTGCAAAACCCGATTGCTTCCCGAACTTTATGAAGTCACCATTGGACAGGTTGAAATAGGTCAGGTGGCTGGTATTCCTCTCATCACAGTAGGATCCGGTTCGCTGAGTGATTGGGGAGAGTTTGTCAAGCGGTCAATCGATATTGTATTCTCTGCTGTCGCGCTGATTGGCCTCTCATTCATACTTCCTTCAATTATCCTAGCGATCACACTGGACAGCAAAGGCCCCATTTTATATCGACAAAAACGAATCGGCAAAGATGGGAAATTGTTCACTCTTTATAAATTCAGAACCATGTACATCGATGCCGAAACCGCAACTGGCCCTGTCTTATCATGGGATAAAGATCCCCGTGTTACCTCGGTTGGCCGTGTCCTGCGCCGCTGGCATCTTGACGAAATTCCCCAACTCATAAATGTCTTGAAGGGAGAAATGAGCCTGGTTGGCCCTCGGCCTGAGCGTTCACATTTTGCCCGTGAATTCGAGAAGAAAATTCCCGCCTATCGGCTGCGTGAATCAGTTCGCCCCGGGGTAACCGGTTTGGCTCAAATCCATGGATTTTATAATTCACCCGTCGAGCATAAATTGCGTTATGATTTGGCGTATATCAACAATATGTCTATTTTACTCGACTTGAAAATCCTCTTTCTTACTCTTTGGGTGACCTATACCAACCATCATTTGGAATAAACTCTATACTTTGCCTTCTCCAATGCTTTCTCCAGTGCTTCTATTAAATCATCCGGATGCTCAATGCCAATTGAAAGCCGTACCGCTGCGGGTGATAAACCCGCTTCCAGGCGGGCAGGTTCAGGCATCGAGGCGTGGCTCATGGTCCACGGATGTTCGATCAACGACTCCACTCCACCAAGTGACTCGGCTAGCGTGAACAAGGTAATGGAATCAAAAAAGGTGAAAATATCCGCTTTGTGCAAATCCAGCACGAATGTCACCATGCCACCAAATCCCTTCATCTGCCGTTTGGCCAATTCATGCTGCTCATGGCTTTTGAGTCCAGGATAAAAGGTTTTTCTGACCAGATCGTGATTTTCAAGATACTCCGCTACCACCATGGCGCCCCGTTGATGGGCTTCCATCCGCTGAGGAAGCGTTTTTACTCCACGCAATACCAACCAGGCATCAAATGGTGAACACGCAGTCCCTAGCGTATTGACCATATAGTTCATTCGCCGAGCCATGGTTTCAGTATTTACCATGATGGCGCCTCCCACCACGTCGCTATGGCCATTAATGTATTTTGTGGTTGAGTGAATAATGACATCCACCCCATAATCGAATGGACTCTGAAAATAAGGGGATAAAAACGTGTTATCGCAGATGGTGTAAAGCCCGCGTTCTTTCGCAATCTTCATGGTTTCTTCAAGATCCACAATATTTAATAATGGATTGGAAGGGGTTTCGATCCATATACCATTCGTGTTTCTTTGCAACGCTTTACGAATATTTTCAGGATCACGCATATCCACGAATGAGAATTCCAGTCCAAATGCTTCAAAACCTTCCATGAACAAGCGATAGGTTCCTCCATATAAATCACTGGACGCAATGATATGATCTCCTCGTTTAAATAGAAACATCGCGGTGGTTGCCGCCGCCATACCAGTGCAAGTAGCCCACGCCATCATTCCCCCCTCCAGGGCTGCCAGGTTTTCTTGCAAAGCAGTCCGGGTGGGATTTCCAGAGCGAGTGTAATCATACCCTTTGTTTGTGTTGATATCATCAAAGGCAAAGGTGGACGTGGTATAGATCGGTGTTGTAACCGAATTGTAGCCAGGATCCTTTTTTACACCGGTATGGACAACGGATGTTTCAATATGCATTTTATCTTCCTTTCACCAATCTAATCTTCTTCCAATGTCTCGAATAGAACTCACTTGACTGCTCGTTTGGATTATTCTGGATAAGTATGAAATTTTACCGCTTTTTTATCCTTTTAGGGAGAGCCTGGTCAACAATTAACAAATGACACCATTTTATTGTAAAGTGTTTCTATTTTCCAATTGATCCATTCATAATATAAACCTGAATAGTCCAGTGGAATTGACGTGGAAACAACAGGTTATATAATTTGATAAATGGTGAAATATAGAATTGATATCCATTCTGTTTCTGCGGTTTTTAAAGCGCTTTCGGATGAGAGCCGCTTACGGGCTTTTATTGCATTGCGTCACCATGAACTGTGTGTTTGCCAAATCATCGAACTTCTGCAGTTAGCACCTTCGACCGTTTCAAAACACATGTCCATTTTGAAACAAGCCGGTTTGGTTGAATCACGAAAAAAAGGCCGATGGATTCACTATCATATTGCCAAAAACATGTTTGACGAGAGGGATTTCTTGATCAAGTGGTTGGCGGAGATTTTGGTCGACGATGAAACCATAAATAAAGATCATGCTGCAATTAACCATATTCTGGAAATCGATCCGGAGGAATTGTGCAGGAAACAATGTCAAAAATGAAAATCCTTTTTTTATGTACCGGTAACTCATGCCGAAGCCAAATGGCCGAAGGTTGGGCTAGAGCATTAAAAGCAGACCAATTTGAAGCCTATTCCGCCGGTATTGAAACCCATGGTTTGAATCCTCATGCAGTTAAGGTTATGGCAGAAGCGGGTGTGGATATCAGCAATCAAAAATCACAAAACGTGAATGAATTCAGCACCACACAGTTTGATTATGTGATCACCGTCTGTGGGCATGCCAATGAAAATTGTCCCATTTTCCCTGGGAAAACGAGAGTCATTCATCATGGATTTGATGATCCCCCCAAATTAGCCAAAGAGGCCCAAACCGATGAAGAAGCCCTAAACCATTACCGTCGTGTCCGTGATGAAATAAAAGACTTTGTTGAATCCCTCCCTGATTCATTAATAAAATAATCCTTCTCTTGATAATGCTGCGCGATTTAAGCGGTATGTTCAAAATTTGAATTTCATCTATCGCATGAAGAAAAACTAAACTGCCGCTCAACTTGGATGAGCGGCAGCCTTAACTCTTAATCCATGAAGTACATACATCATTCTATCTTTTATTGTTCAACCTCCTCGTTGGACAAAAACGCTGGATTCACGGGTGTTGGTGTCGGTCGCCTGAAAGGTTGTTCCTTACTGGAAATTTGCCCACTAACTGGAGTCGGAGTTGGATTAAACGAGAAATGCAATCCCCAGTTTTCTGAAAAGATAACCAAATCCTCCTGGCTGATCTGGCCATCCCGATTCAAGTCATAACGGCTGTCATAGTGCATAAACGCTTTCGTCATCAAGACCAAATCCATCCGGTCGACTTCACCATCCTTATTAAAATCAGCCGTAACGGCTTCCACAACAATCTCTGGTTTAACCTTAAACGACCAAACCGGCCCTTCAACCGCGCCTCCCGTATTTTTTGATGCCACTTGCCAGTTATAGGTTGTGTCAGGCGATAAGGGGCTGGTTGGTTGATGATGGCTCCAGCTAAAACCTTCTGCTAGTGGTTGGACGGGCTTGCTTTGACCTGAAGGCCATAAATACAAATCATAAGCTGCCGCACCAGGTGCGTCGCTCCAATTGAAATGGGTGGTTGGATCAATGTTAACCGCCCCATGCGGAGGATGCGGTCCTTCAGGCTGCTCCGGTAATTCCTCAACGATCGTGTTCAATACCGTGTTTGTTATGATCGGCGGATTTTGATCAAATACAATCGAGGCAAAGTTGGTAACTTGCGTTCCAGGAGTAATATCCGATCGGGGACGAATGGTGTAAATCACATAACCTTGGCCGCGGCCATAGCCTTCCTCGCCTTTCTCCAATTCAGGTGGTAAAAATCCAGCAAATGGATCTTCAGGAAAAGTCCCGGTTTCAGGATCAAGGAAGGTAAAAAGCCAGCGGGCTTCACCCGTATTGGTATTGATCGATGCTTGAATATCCAACGTCGCCTCTCCAGAAACTGCCCATACTTGATCCGCGGCGAGATACGTCCACAAATCAACCGTCTCCCGTGTATAATGGTGGTTCAGGTTATCATCCAACGCAATAACCCGGTCACCAAACGAATAGGCTTTCAATTCAAAGGTATCCCAATCCAAATCGGGATCCAACTGGTCAATAATTTCAACCTCAGCCGCCGCCGCTGACGCGGATGATTGATTTTCAAAGTAAATGATATATTCCAACTCCTGTGTGACCGGCACAGCATAGTCAGGCGCCCCACTTCCAAGAGGGCCAACCTTCTCATTAGGATCAATCGGCTGGATCGCTGTGGGCTGAGCGGTCGCCTCGGGTGTACACTGTGCACTGTTTTCTTCACATTCTTTTGGTGTTGGGGTGGGTGTTTTTGTTGGGCAACAGGTAGGTGGTGGATCTATATTTCCTTGTTCCAAAGTATTTGCAGTTATTTTTGGCCGTTTACCAGTTTTCGCTTGATTCTCTGTTGTTTCAGGTTCCGAAATTTCAATTAGTTTTGGAGCAGTCCATTGCTTATCCCATTGTGAGTAGAATAGCCGATCGTCTTCAAAGGTATATTCATCATTGTCAATATCTTGTGACCATGCCACCATTGGTTTTCCATCGGCAAAAGTACATGATGGATTCTTTGCATGTGAAGAATTGGAAATAACATGAGCTGCACTCCATTGATTTCCATCCCAAATGGATGAATAAATCTGAGTTTGTTCTTCATTATAATTTAACCAACTGATCACCATTTGCTTATTATGTGCCGAAATATTCAATTCACCATCACGTCCATCTTGGACAGCCAATGCCTGAGGGGGAGTCCAATCCCCATTTAGCCGTCTTGAGAAGTAGATATCAAACTGTTCCATATTTTCTTCAATATCTTCAATTTCACTATCCAGCGTTACCATGGCATTAGCTCGTGACCAAACCACCATAGGATTGTTATCACTATCAAATGCGATGACTGGATTTTGATTAAAATTATCATTGCTATCGACTTCAATAGGTTCAGACCAGTTTGAACCATTATAGGCCGAAACAAGAACAGTGGTTCCGGGTTTATCAAATGGATCAATCGAATCTTTGGTCCAGGTGATCAGTGTTTCACCGGTCTCACTTCTCGCAATGGCGGGAGCTCCATCCCCCTTTATGTCGTTATTTATGTTATCTAATACAGTCGGATAACCATATACATTTCCTGTTCCGTCTGTTGGATTGACACTGAGTTCAATAAGTTGTTGCTCCAAAGCTCCATCTATTATTTGAGAAGTTCGCATGACACGTCGTTTCGTGCCACGTGATGCGATTTTATTCAAATCTTCAGATGGAGGTGGACAGGAATTTCCCCCTTGCCATATAAAACGTGTCTCGAACCATCCGCCAAAGAATTTGAGTGTTACGATAACACGTCCGCAATATTTCGGTCCCCAGCCGGTTTGTGTTGAATACCCCGCTCCTACTGAACCAATGACCAGGCCAGATCCTTCCGCTTTTATAGCAGGTGCTTTGGCAACAATTTCACCACCTAGGCCAACTTGGATCATACCAGATCCACTCGTTGGTTTGTGAAAGATAGATGGAGAACGGCCTTTCCAGTCTGCTGTTAGGGTAAGATTACCTGTAAGGACAATATTGGCTTCAAAATCGAGTATTTTCAATTTACCTTGCCATACGGGATAACGTATACTAGTACCTCCAGCAATGGATATAGATGATTTTTGAAGGATAAAAACACACTTATCACCAACTTTTTTTGCTTGCCAATCTTTTGATATCTGGCCCGCACCTGCAATTTTAAGGAGTTTTGAAAGATGAATAGTAGCAGTTAAACGGTTCGTTCCTGTATAAACACATTTTCCTGTTGTTGCACATGATTCTCCTGTGATGGAATAGTTATATTTACCACCAATCCAAGGAATCCATTGAGGGATTGAAAAACCATCATCACCTCCCCATACAACTCCAACACATACTTCATCTAAACTAAGATTCGCATACTGAATATCGTCTTCGAACCTCTGGATTTCCTCAGGAGCAGGTTGCGGCACAAACCATTGGAGATCATCCACCTCCGGATCCAGTTCCATATAATACAAATCCGTATCATCCTCAATCTCCCAATCCTGCTTCAACCAGGAAAGCAAAACACTCCCATTATCCATAATAAGCAAAGCCGGTTGAGAATCCCCAACGGTATCTTCCGTTAATTGGATAGATGGAGTCCATTCAAAGGTTGAATTATCATCCTGAATTCTGCCCACAGAGTAGAAAAATTCAGTATCGTTATTAAATCCTCTTTGCCAAATGACCATGTTCTGGTTTTGATCATCCCCCATTATTATTAAATTCTTCCTCATCGAATGAATTCTTTGTGATGATACAGTTACTCACTTGAGTGGAGGCCCCATTCCAAAATTGAAGCCCACCCGCTTCCCCCCCGGTTAGTTTAAAACCATCAAAGGTAATGGCATCCACTCCAACTGCGATCGGTTTGGATGAATTGGATGGACGAATAATGGAGTGGTTATTATCCAATTCTCGATCATCCAGCGCGATTTCATTTCCAGTAAAACCTCCATACATCGAAATTCCCGGTTCCATTTGGATGTTTTCTCGATAGGTTCCTGAAGCCACCCAAATCTCGTCCCCTTCTTTGGCAAATTCCAACGCTTTTCTCAGAGTGTTATAGGCATTGTTCCAGGATAAGCCATCTCCTGTGGATGGTGCATCGGATCGGACGGCAAGAATATCCGGTTCCAACTTGGATAAATCAGGCTCAAACTCATCCAGTGATTCAAACGCTCCCATATCAACCATTCCATCGTTTCCTGGCCGGGAATTCCCGAAAAAATCAGAAGTAATCCCCTCAATGAAAGTGGCTGAATCAATACAAGGTGAACCATTCATTAATTGAAAATTATTATTTTGAGGATCCACAAAAAAGGGATAGGCTCCAATATTACCCTCTCCCTCCCAACCTCCAGTTATACAACTATGTAGCACTGATATTGAATTACTTGAATTTTCAGTGGAGGCAGAAATTTCAACACCGCGATTCCATAAAATCGAGTTTTGAATTATGAGAGTCGAATTGGAAAGAATAGAAATTCCTCCTATCGAAAAATTCCCCGTATTCTTCACTATAGTGCTGAATTGAATATCTAGCGTTGCAAAATAACTCGCAATCGCTCCCCCGTGTGATTCAGATTGGTTGTTGGTCACCAAACTATTTACGATTGTACAATGCCCCCCTGTACATCTAATTCCCCCGCCTTCCACTTCATTAACATTTCCGCGAATGATTGAATCCCGTAAAATTATATTCGAATCAAATGAGTTGATTCCACTTTCGCGGTTATTCCTTATCAAGCAATCCACAAGTGTAACCGTGGCATGGCTGATCACTAATCCACTCAATTGATTGTTTTCAATAGTACAATGTTCAAATAAACTTAATGGTGTTAATTCACAATAAATTCCTGAACTCCCAAAATTCATAATCATGCAATTGGCAGTCACAAAAGAATCATGTATGCAATAAATACCAGGCGTAAACGAATCTTCACTACCTTTGATATGAAACCCGTCTATTCGGGCGTGGTCAGCATCAATCACGACACCTTCTGGAACGAAATCACCATTGAATAAGTCAGATGCATCAATAATCGTATTGCTTTGCTCCCAGTCTCGTTCCGCTCGTTGTGATTCTGTTCCACTGAATCCTCCATAAATTTCCACTCCGGGCTCGCATGTAATGAATTCACGATAGGTTCCCGCAGCAACCCATATTTCCGTTTTACTATCCGCAAACCTCAGGGCTTCACCAAGCGTTCGATAAGCGCTCCCCCAGCTGGTGCCATCTCCATTCACAGGAGCATTGGAACGCACATAAACATATTCCGGCGTGCCGCCAATCGTTTGAGGCGCATAGGCATCCGGCGATTCAAAAGCCCCCATATCCACTTCACTATCCGTCGCCCTTCTCTCCGTGCCATCAATATCCGCTGACGGCGCTTCACTGGCCAAACCCGAATCAATACACGGTGAACCATCCTCAAGCCGGTAATCACCATTGTCCGGATCAACAAATTCCGGATATACACCAATGTTTCCTTCTCCTGGCCACCCCCCTACCACACAACTGTTTTGTATGTGAATGTTTGATCTGTCCCCCACTGAAATCTCCGTCCCTTTATTCCATAAAATGGAATTGGTTATGATGGTTTCGCCTACCCCTGAATAAATATCAATCCCTCCCGCCCCAAAGGGATTTGAATTACCCGCAATCGTGCAATTCAGAAATTCAACGCTCGAATAATCAATGGAGATCACCGAGCCCCCAAATTCATTGTTGTTATCATAAATCAGGCTATTAACCACATGGCTATCGGTATTGCTGAAATAAATCCCCCCTCCACGGTTATCATGAATTCTACAATCAATTATCCCCGCCACCGAACGATCAACAAAAATACTTTCATATTGGTTTTGGCGAAACGTACATTGATTAAGCATGAGCGATGAAAAATAAGCGCTTAAGGCAGTACCTTCCACCTTTTCTATAACACAATGGTTTAATTCAAAATCCTCATTTTCTATATTCACTCCTAAGGCAAGGATCGAATTATTGCCTGAAATTACAAATCCCTCCATGATGCTCATATTGGCCGCATTGACTATGGCGAATACATCAAAGGGAAAATCCTCACCCCTTGGATTGATAATGGTCTGCGTCGTGTCCACCTGACGTTGGGATCGCTCCGTTTCTGTCCCTTCAAATCCACCATACAAGGCGATATGAGGTTTCAATTCCAGGTACTCATTGTATATACCATTGGCTACCCAAATCTCATCCTCCGTGTTGGCCTTGTTGATCGCAGCGGAAATGGTTCTATAGGCTGTTTCCCAACTCTCCCCATTTTGGCTTCCACTGGCATTGGATTTCACATAAAGCACATCCCCAAAACCACTTGCACACATGAATGCAAACAATGTACAAAAAAAGGTTATACGTATGATTCGAGCTGAAATGACCATATTCATATCCCCATTTCTTTTCCAAGCATTTGCTTGATAATATTTGGTGTAATGTCAGAGTTGTGAATTAAATCTAAAAATCACAATAAATTTTAATAACTTAATTAAATGAAAATTAATCAATATCCCCAAAAACTGATTTAATGTATCACATTTCATCAGTTATTTAAATTAAAAAATGGAAATGTGATGTAAAAATTTTATCGAAAAATCGAATTATTAAGGTTTCCTTCCCTTTTTTCTTCATGTGGCTGACATAATATCTTTTTTTAAATCCTAAAAAATAAATGACAATTACGAAAAAGTGATATATAAATAATTAATGTGACGACAATCCCTCATTTAACAAAATAGAACAATGAATAGAGGTTGCTATGCGCCTGTTTACATCCATTATTCTCTCCATCGCCATCTGTTTATTTTGGCTATCAACAGCCTGTTCCCAAAATGAAACACCAACCGAAACACCCACAAGCACACCAACGATAAATGAATCCCCCACCCTGACTCCAACCCCAACAGTGACTCGCATTCCAGATCAGAATGTTGAACATGCCGGTTTGTTTCCCAGTGTCAAGTTTTACAAAACCGATGCATCGCTCCATTATGATTCCTGGGATATGGATCACATGGCCGTCCATCCCAAAACAGGAGAACTTTACGTTTACTCCCCCACACAAAACCAACTCAAAATCTTTGCACAACACGGCCAATCATTAATTCGAAAGAGTTCTATTCATGAGCCGATCGAGTTGGAAGAGGATGAAATGCTGGGAGGTATTGATCACGCTTTCGATATAACCGTTGATGCCAAGGGCGATTTATATATCGTCGCACCATCGCAGATCAATGGAAATGTGTTTATCCTTCGCTTACCCTATGGCCACGATCGGTTGGAATTACTTTACACATTAAATTACGATGAGCGCATCCATTATGACATTGTCTCTATCTTTGTGATCGATGGTTTCACCAACGTAATTGGCTTTGATGAAAATGGCATCCTGTTTATCGCCACAACCCTCGATGAAGAAGGAAATCCTTACGGAACGCTCTATTTCTTGAAAGATGGAGAAGATACCGCAGAGCCAATCCTCGAAATGAAAGGCCAGCATGAAAAATTTACCCGCATGATACTTGGGCCGAATAACCACCTTTATATAAATAAGGGAACACCTTTTTCCCATATCCACCGTGTGGAGGAAGACCATACCTATACCACACTCTATGATCCCAGCTCACCCTTTGATATCCGAAACATCACTGATATGGCCTATGATCAAACAAATCAAACCTTTCTGCTCTGCAGTTGGGAGGGCTTATTCCGTGTCTCTTCCGATTTTCGCGTATTTCATCAATTAACCAATTATGATGTCCCCTTTCCTGTCGAGAACGTGGAAATCGATAACACAAACAACGTGGTTTATGTATCACAAGGCTATCACAACCGTGACAACAACAAGGTATATACCTTGGATATGGATTATGCCAATGAATTACCTACCCCCACCCCGACCAATACACCCCTGCCAGCCATATCAACATTCACCCCAACCGCATTGCCTCAGGATCCATCCGGCAATCCCATCCCTCTCAATCCCTACGTCAAACTAAACATAACGGCCCAAGCCCCCAATCGTATTGAACGTATGGCGGCCAATCCAACCGATGGCTCTTTATATTACGTGCATCCCCATGGAGTCCGAACCGGCTGGGAGCCTCCTTTCTCTTCCAAGCGGTATTATCTTATTCGAGGACCGCTTTTTCCCTGGTTTGGATATCAACCTCTTTTCAGCCAACCTGAATTTACCCGCACAGTCGCCCATCTTTTTGAATGTGATGACATGCTCATTGCGCCAAATGGGAACATATACCTCGCTGATAACGTCATCCTTCAGGCGCATGCCGATAAACCTTTGAGTGATCCAGGCTATCGCGCTGAAAACTTGGAACGTATGACGGAAGAATCCCGGTTTTTGAATGTGCCAGCAGGCCACGTGTTATGTCACGATAATCATGATTACTTCAAACCCATCTTCTGGCATTTTGATCCCAACAAGCCCACCATCGAATACCACGAACTAACCGTCCCCCAAGCCACCACCGATCTGGTCGGCGATCGTGGTTTGTATGACATTTGCTTCGGACCGGATGGCCTCTTGTATGGATTCGATGGACGAAAGATCGTCCGCTTTGATGAAAACGCCAACGTGGAAATCATCCATGAATTTACAGGCTATTTCGGCAGCCAGATGGAATACGTCGCCCAGGATCAGGCCTTTTATTTTGTCGCATCCGAAAACTTTTCTTACTTTACTTCAAGTAACTATGTGATTTACCGTTATGTCATCGCTGACGATCGTGTCCAGCCTGTGTTGTATACCTCCGCCTATATCCGCGATATAGCCGCCTCGGGTGATGGTTCATCCCTCTATTTCTTCAACCATGGTGACAGCAAAATTTGGGAACTGATCCCCCTCTACGAACCAGGCAAACCGCTATCAACGCCAACCGCCACTCCTGGCCCTGCCCAACCGACGCCCACACCGCTGCCACGGGATTGGTTTATTTTGGATGGATTTGGTGGTATTCACACCTCCAATCCCGAAGCCCGGCCATTTTTACCCTATTTTAATGGAATCAACATCATTCGCGATTTGGAACCCGATCCCCAGGGACAGGGTTGGTATATGCTCGATGGATACGGAGGCATCCATACCGCACCACCCTCCCTGGCCAAACCCAGCGATTTACCCTACTTCGATTTTGACATCGCCCGTGATCTGGAAATCATCGAGAAAGAGAATGGCTATATCTTCATCATGCTGGATGGCTATGGAGCAGTCCACCATTCCGGAGGAGATATATCATCACTGAACCTGGACCTCCCCTGGTTTGGCATTGATATGGCGCGCGATCTTGAACCCACTGAGGATGGTAACGGCTGGTATACCCTCGACGCCTACGGCGCCAAATTCGACACCCGCGATTACAGCGTCAGTGTTGCCGCAGGTTCCTACTGGGCTCAACGGTGGTTCGCCCGCGACCTCCTGGTCCTGCCCGATGGAAGCCGGTTAATGCTCGATTCCTTCGCCGGCCGCCACTCCGATGCCAACTCCACCATCTGGGACCGCATCAAACCCATCCCCCCCGAATTCTACTTCCCCGGCTGGGAAATAATATGGGACATCGAAACCTTACCCGCGGAATAAATATAATCCTCACCTCAGCAAGGGCAAATCTATTAGTCTAGGCATATCTATCTGTTTGCCTTTTAATAGAAATAAACAATTGCATTATCCCTTTTGTAGGGGAAAACCTATGTGTTTGCCCTATGTTATGGCTTTGCAACCTTTAATATGCGCTGGTGCTAAATTGGGAGGGCGAGGCTCCCGCCGAGTCGGATTTCCCGGGAGGGTGACATCTTCGCGAAACCAATGTACATTAAATATGTAGGATGGGTTACGTTTTTTGAAGCATCAAGCAATAGATCTATCTAAATAAATGGATGAATAATGGGAAAAAAGGTGGATTTTGGCTCTCGCAGTAAATTTTCGTCAAGTACCGTACTTTATTCTGGATGAAATCTGTGAATTTTCTATTGCCAGCCACCCCATTTTGTGCTTATCTTAAAAATGTCAGTATCGCCTGTATAGAGTCTGACGTATTTCAGCAAGGAGTAAAGATAATGCACATAAAATACTTTAGCCTGCTTCTTACGATGGTGTTGCTCACTGGGGGAATGGTGGTTTCAGCTCAAGTGAATTTTGAACCTTACCCCGTTTCTGAGT
>CAZFER010000034.1:0-16874 GCA_964517495.1 uncultured bacterium
TCACTTACGGCCTTTTGCTCAAACAACGTATTAAGATAACGGTTGCTCCTTTGATTCCAATCCCCCTGATGATAGGCATATCCTGCAATTAATGGGACAGCCAGAGTCGCTTCACTGTATACCATCTGCTCATATACCGTATCAACTTTTCCCCAACTGCTCGCCTCTTTTAATGTGCTGCTCGACAAAGCACCGTCACGAACATCCGCGACCGTCACCTGGATTGCGTATTTATGCATTGGGACATCATGGCCGAGTACTTCAGCCGCAACCACCATATCCTGGGTGAAGTTTTTGGGAACTCCACCACCGACCATAAAAATTCCTGTGTCAGGAAAGTTTATTTTGATTTGGGTTAATTCATGAAAATCCTTTACACTATCGATAGCGATTTTCGGTAAATCCCCTCGAAGCGCTTGATGGGCAACCAAACCAAAACCAGCTGAGCAATCACTGAAGGCGGGACAAAAAATGGGAAGGTTGTTTACATAGGCTTGGTATACAATACTGTCTTCGGTTGCCTTCCCCTGCCGATCCAAATAGGCTCCCATTTCATAAATAAATTCCCTTGATGAATAGGTTCCCGGTTCCATTTCATCCGCAAGATGCTGGATAGTCTCATCGCAAATTCGCAATTCATCTTCATCAATCAGAGTGTCATAAATACGATCAATGTGCAGTCCTCTCAGGGTTGAATCATCCAATCCCGCTTTAAGCCGCTCTTCCCCCATATAATGGCGGAATCCCAATGCCTCAAAGAAGTCCTGATCGACAATATTCGCACCGGTACTCACAACGGCATCCACCATTCGATGTTGAATAAGATCCGCAAATACCCGTTTTAACCCCGCGCTGATTAATGAACCGGCAAGGCATAGAATAATCACACAATCCTTATCCTTGATCATGCGGTCATAAATTTCAGCCGCCCGCGATAAATCCCGGGCACTAAATGCCATGTGTTTCATTGCATCGACAAGAGGAATCACATTGTGTTTCTTTATATCAAAATGTTCAACTTTTTGTTTTAAAAAATCTTCTTTCCTTGCCATACCCTTTAACTCCTATTCAGTTTAGATTGTACTTCATTCCTTCAACCCTCCCCTAACCTCTCCCCGTCATGGGAGGGGAATGGTGCTTCAAAAGCTGACCACTTACAATTACGGTAAATCTTTGTGAATTAATTTCAATTTCTACCTGAATTATACTCAAACCTGTGGAGAATGAGTACACATGGCATGGGCAATACAAAACCAGCCCGGTAGCCACTTTGACAACATTTGCCACCCGGAATGCAACGGCTTCGAGCCAGTGCATGTCAGCCCGGTTGAGACGCACCGGCTAGAAGCCGATGCTCCCCAGATTAACACCTAGATTTATACCACAAAAAAAGGGCGTGGATTATACGCCCTTTAAAATCAAGTTTTTCAGCATCTTATAGAAATTAAGCCACTAAACTTCGAACTTTCTTGTAAGCTCGATAAAAGGTGGATTTCTCGGCTTGGGCCAAACGCCATCTTAATTGTTGGATATACTGATCTTTATTGACTACCGGATTGGCATCCTGATAAGTGGCATTGTAAAGATTTTCAACCATTTCTTGTAACAAACCAGGATTTTCACGCAGATATTGGTCATTGACCAATCCCATCAAATTCTCTTTTGTGAACCCTTCAAAATGACCCAGGGTGTGGAGATACTCCCAAAAGATATAATAAGGCTTCATCTTCGCTTGCAACGCATGAACACCTTTGGGCCGTTCCAATTCATCAAGAATACCCTCTTTATGGGCGTGCTGGAATATCTTGTAGTTATCATAAAATGCCATGGGATTAATTTTGATGATACCATACCCACGGGGAAGATCAGTAATCAAATCCAACGTTTCGATATTGTCCTCTTCTGTTTCGAGGGGATTATAACCAATGAAATCACACAAAACTTTAATGCCAGCATCCATAATATTATTGACAGTCCGAATGGTTCCTTCTTTGGGATGCCGCCGATCATAGTACTTACGCAAAGTGCGCTGGCTTCCCGATTGAATCCCCATGATCAGATAATTCAATCCCGCCTCACTCAGGTTCGCTAGAATTTCAGGATCACCCACGTTTGGATGGGTATATCCGAAGAACGGTAAGGCCACCTCCGTTGCATAACGGGGTGAAAATTCAGCAATCCATCGTTTGTTTAACGGAAGGACGTCATCATAAAATTCAACCCTCTCAATATTCCAGGGCCAGGTTTTGATACGGTATTTCAATTCAGCAATCACATTCTCCACTGAACGCCGCCGCAAGAAGCGGTCCCCTTTATACAACACATCATCATGCCCGCTGCAACAATATGTACAAGTGAAAGGACACCCTCTCGTCGCCATGATAATGAAATTGGTATAAAGGTGGCTCTTCGGAGGAAATGGGGAGGGATATATTTCATCATTAATAATTACGGTTTTGTATTCCAATTCAAAATCAGGAAAAGGATAATTATCCAGATTTTGCTCCAGACGCATATTGGCATTGCGCTTGATATTTCCATTCTGATTCACCCATATACTGGGAATACAGGTGGTATCTTCCCCTCGATCCATAGCATTGACCAACGCACGCACCGGATATTCACCTTCACCATGACATATCATATCCGTGTATTGAATATTTTCATTCGCACTGACAGTTGAATCAACACCACCCCACATAACAGGAACTTTGAGTTCTTTTTTAATCTTCTCTGTTAAAAATTTGGCTAATCCAAAACTTATGGAGGTGAAAGAAATCCCAATCAGGTTGGGTTCCTGCTCTTTTAAGGTTTTCAACAATAATTCCAATTCTTTTCCTGTGGTGTATGTACACATGCTGTAATACCCATCTTCATCCTGCTGCTCGGGGGGCGGAACTTCTGAAGGGGAAATATATTCCACTCCTTTAAAAATAATGATGTTAGCATGATGCCCGTCTTCTCGCAGCATGGAGGACATATATCGAACGCCCAGGCAATATTCGTCATATAATGCTATGAATGATACTCTCTGCATAATCCTTCACCTCTCATTTAAACCTTCTATGTATCATGTAAGTGATCAGCCATTTGAAATACCATTCCCCTCCCTCGACTGAGAGAGGTAGGGGAGGGTTGATAAGAATATGGTAAGTAACATCCTTTACCCCCTACTAACCTCCCCATTTCATTGGAGGAGGAATAGTGGGACCGATTATAAGTTTTCAATTCGTTTCCACTTCATAGGGTTGACATGTAACTATACCATAAACTTCGACTAAATCGAGTAATATGATAGATCAGGTAAACTTTATTTTCAAGTTAAAATATCCATATCAAAGCGATTAGAGGCGGAATTTTTGGGGGGGAGTTATAGATTGGTTACAGTAGGAATAGGAAAATCGTTGTTTACAATTTCTGATAAAAAACCATTGGAACAAAAATTGGGCAAGACACAGCAGGTTCTCGAAGTTAAAACATTTTGAACGCCCTATAAAAAGGCGGGCGCTCGATAAAGCATTACCAAAAAATTAAAACTCATTCAGACCACCTATTATTAAATCTTATTTAAGCAACTTCGATGCTTGTCCACAGGTTTTAAATACCTGCGAATGCAAGAATAAGGCTCAAATTGAGGAGATCAGGCTTAGTCTGCTCCATGGCCTTCGAGTTCATATTCCCACATCAAATCGCTCCAGCTGTTGTAGTGAACTTCTTGTCCTTCAAAATTTGATTCGTGATCAAATTGAGCAAGTACCGGTTCAATTTCTTCCAGAACAACACATGCTGCTTGATCCATGATAAAACTCTCCTAAAATTGGGATTTTTTTTAACTAACCTTAATTATATACAAGAATAAGGCCAAAAAGATAAATGTATAAAATTCAGTTAATTATACTGATTAGATCAACATTAAACTGTTTCAAAAATGGGAAAAAGATATCTCATCAATATCTCTAACAAGGTAATATGTTCCATATTGAAACATAATGTAAAAAAAAAGTTAAAACCTTGAATAACTAATTGAGATCGCTTTCGTTATTTGCTTTAAAAAAATGTGGGAAAGGGGGATTTCAATGCTCTACATAATAGGATACGTGGTCATATTTATGATCTATTTCACGTGGTGCGGGCATTGCTTAAACAAGTTACCGGGGGATATTTTGACGATGAAAGAAATGCTTGGCGAACGCAATTGGGGGGAATTTTTTATTGAGTTGGGTATCTTTCTCTTCTTATGGGCCGTGGTGATAATCCCCTTGTTTTATCTGATACCTACTCTCATTACGGGTTATGCCAGTATTGGCAAACTGCTTGAGAGCTTTGGGATTATTTGAATGGACTAAAAAGGGGATTATAAGCACTCATAACTCATTAAACAATCATTTCATGACCAAAATGTCATAGGATTCTAACATGATTGACAAGAATGGCAAAAACGAATCGGAAAAGGCTTAAAAAGAAAATTTAGACAATAATCACCAACCATGAAACCTGATTATTTAAGTTAAGTATTTACAATATGTTATATAAATTCAGAATCTTTTTATCGTGATAGTTAAGTATATAACCGTTTTTGGCACGTTTCATGCATATAAAAGAGATGTCAACATTGAACAAAACAACACGGCCTGATACGACGGCCCCAATAAAATTAGCAACTTGTACGGCATCAAAACATCAGCGGTTTCGTTACGGCATCATGATTTCAACTTTGTAACGCATCAGTCATAACAGCATGTCTAATCAACAGTACGGCATCTTGTAAGGCAATCAGGTATTCATCTGGTACGGCATCGAATAAGGCATCTTTGTACGGCATTTGAATCCGCAACTCGCAAAAGCATCAGTACGGCAGCATGGCTTTTCATCAGGAATAGCAACACGTACGGCATCTTGTTTAATCGCAACTTTGCAAGCACAACAAGTACGACATCATCGCTGATGAATTCCACAACCAAGTAAGGCATCTTTGATCAGGATTGGGGTCAAATCGTTATTTACGGAGGCAGGGTGGATTGAGTTGCAGCCAGCATCGAGAAGATTCATATGAATCTTCGGCTTCAACCTCATCGCAGCGTTTCCGATCAAGCCATGAAGGTCAGTTTTCAGCACACGCTTACCACCGCACAAAAGCGTTGAGTACGGCATCACGTTAAACTGAGTTCATGGTTCCACACCTCCGCGATTTGTTTCAACACCGTGTACCATCAACAACTTAATCTCGGTCTACCCTGCCAACAATAAAAGGCCCTCTCTCGAGGGCCTTTTATACTTTTCATCCTCTATAGATCAATCCAATCACCATTATTCCTGCCCTCATATATTGCCGAATGGCAGCATTGAATTACAATAGAGCAAGATGACCTATTGACAAAATTGACAATGTCCCTCAATAGGCATCAATTTGGTAATAAAGATCAATAAAGGTAACATAAAGCGGAAATGAGTCCATCGCCAAAAACGACTTTGTCAAATATGACATCCTACCATCAGCGTTTAAAATTTCTTCATGTCACAGAGGAAGAAAAAGCCATTATCCGTGAGGTAGGGCCCCTGCTCATGCCCAAAATCCCGGATATTCTTGACAAATTTTATTCACACTTACAATCATTTGAATTATTCGATCAATATTTATCAGCGCCGGGTGTAGTGGACCATTTAAAAGAGGTGTTACATGAATATTTCAAACACCTTTTTAATGCTGTATTTGATGAATCCTATATAACCACCCGTAGAATGATTGGTAAAACCCACGAGAGAATTGGTTTGGAACCACGATGGTATATCGGAGCCTATTCCATTTTCAGTGAATTAATATTTGCTCATCTACGAGACATCTATCCAAATGACTTTGAGCGACAGGAAAAAGCACGTGTAACCTTAATGAAGGCTTTCTTTCTGGATATTCAAATTGCAGTCGAAGCGTATATCGAACGTTACGCCGGGGAATTAGTTGATGCCAGTAAATCGTTGGAACAAAAGCTTTGGATGGAAGACCGCCTTCTATCTTTCATTTTAACCGAGGCCGGTGACGCGATCGTCGGCCTGGATGAACATGATCGTATTTCAACATGGAGCCAGGGGGCACAGCGTATATTTGGCTATAAAACGTCTGAAATATTGGATAAATCTCTCAGTGATCTATTGCATCAACCTGATATTATCAATGAGCTAAAGCGAACCGCCGAAGAAGAAGGTTCTGCCACGGCTTATGAATCGGAATGGAAAAATAAGAACGGTCAAACCATACACGCTGATGTCACACTAACCCTATTGCGGGACAATAAGGGAATTCATGTCGGCTCCACCTTGATTGTGCGTGATACCACCGAAATCCGCCGATTAGCCAATAAAGTGAAAAATATGGAACAATTGGCCGCCATGACTAAAATCACGGCTGGTGTGGCTCATGAAATCCGCACTCCATTAGGGGTTATGGCCCTCACTGCGGATCTCTTATCAAACAGTGTATCCAAAATAATGAATAGCAATGAAACAGGGAGCCTGGTTAAACTTAAAAATGAGATTAATGAATTGATTATTGAATTGCAACGTGAGGTCGACCGATTAAATGAAATAGTGGATCACTATTTGGTTTTATCGCGTATAAAACAACCGAACAAAAAGCAAATTCACCTCAAACCTTATCTCGAATCGATCTTGAATGAATTATCTTCCCGGCGTTCTGATAAAGATATCATGTTTTATTTAAACGTGCTGGATGAGGATATAATGGTAAATATCGATACAGACCAATTCCGGCGGGCTTTTTTAAACTTATTTGAAAATTCAACTTTCGCTATCCAGAAGGAAGGTATGATTACCATTGTGGCCAAAAAACGGGACCGTAATGTTGAAATTGCCTTTCATGATACTGGAATTGGCGTTCCTTCACACCAAATCCAACGATTATTCTCAGCCTTTTACACCAATAAACCAGGAGGGACAGGCCTGGGGCTATATCTAGTCCGTGAAATCGTTGAGGCCCATAAAGGGAAAGTGGCAATTGACAGTGAAGAAGGTAAAGGCACCACAGTCACTATCTCCATTCCATATACGGAAGAGGAAACATGACGTCCAAAGATGTTGTTCAAAAAAACAGCCCTTATGCTGGGGCACATATACTCATTGTTGATGACGATGAACACATGGCCAAAACTCTGTCCCGGGTATTAAGTGCTCAGGGTTATGAATGTTATGTTGCGCTTAGTGGTGATCAAGGACTTGGCCTCATGCACGAAAAGCGGTTTGATTTGATCCTAACCGACTTGGTCATGCCCGGATTTGATGGTGTTACCTTTGTTCGCAGCGTTAAATCCATCGATCCCAACATCCCTGTCATCATGATCACCGGCTATGGCTCCATCGATAACGCGGTCGAATCCATGAAGGCAGGTGTTTATCATTATCTCACCAAACCGGTTCGTTTGGCCGAATTACAAGTCTATGTTGAAAAAGCGCTAGCCTCTCATGAAATGCTCACCGAAGTTCATGAATTAAAAGAACGTCTAAAGGATTATCAGGCCCAAAACCTTATTATTGGGAATAGCACAGCGATGCGTAAGGTGATCGCACAAGCGGAGCAGGTGGCTCCCAGTAGCGCCACTGTATTGATAACCGGCGAAACCGGCACTGGGAAAGAAATGATCGCCGATATGATTCATCGCATCAGCCCACGTAAAGATCAAGAAATGATCCGAGTCAATTGCGGAGCGCTACCGGAAAATCTGTTGGAGTCAGAACTATTCGGGCATGTCAAAGGGGCTTTTACCAATGCGTATAAAGATCATCAAGGCCGTTTTGAAAGCGCCAATGGTGGAACTATTTTTCTGGACGAAATTGGAGAAATGAGCCTCTCAGCCCAGGTGCGTCTTTTACGAGTACTTCAAGAGGGTGAATTTGAACCGGTTGGAAGCAGTAAGCCAGTCAAAGTCGATGTTCGCGTCATAGCTGCAACCAATAAGAATCTTCAAGAACGGGTGAAACAAGGGAAATTTCGTGATGACTTATTTTATCGCATCAATGTTTTTCACTTGCGCTTGCCGCCCCTTCGTGAGCGTGAGGGGGATATCTCTCTTCTGGCTCACCATTTTGTTGAAAAATATGCCAAAAAGAACTCCAAGGAGATAGTTGGTTTGGGCCGCAATGCCTTGGAAGCCTTGGAAAAATATCACTGGCCGGGAAATGTTCGTGAATTGGAAAATGTCATTGAACACGGGGTAATCATGGCTCGTGGCAATCATATCGTGCTTGAGGATTTACCCGAATCGTTTTCAGGGGATAAACAGGATCAACCGAGCAAAATCGTAATCCCGCTGGGATTCTCGGCGCAACAATCAGAAGGCGTTATTTTGCGCAGGACATTGGAAATGACTCAAGGTGACAAGGAGGCTGCAGCGAAAATTCTCGGTTTCAGCCCCAGAACATTGTACCGAAAATTAAAAGAACATCACATCCCATCCTCATATGGTTCAGAGTCCAAATAACCATGATATCTAAAAAAACAGGTGAACGTGGGTGACTACAGTTGGATTGATTTTGTTTGGTTTATTCTTTTTGTTACTCTTGTTTGAGGTTCCGGTTGCCTGTGCGTTGGGATTATCCGCCGCTATTGTCATTTTCGTTTTCCAACTGAGTGATTTCCCCTTTCTATTAATCGGCCAACAACTTTTTTCTGCCTTTGATTCACCCTTGTTGTTAGCCATCCCCTTATTTTTGGTTGCAGGACATATGTTAGGCAAAAGCAGGTTATCAGCCTGCTTATTGGATTTTGTATTGATTACAGTTGGTTCAATCCGGGGCGGAGTGGCTATTGTTACGGTTATCGTTTCCCTTCTTTTTGCCGGTATTTCCGGTTCAGGCCCCGCTGATGTGGCTGCGTTGGGAGTGCTTTTATTCCCCATGCTGGTCAAATCAGGATTCACTCAGGAGCGGTCAGCATCCCTATTGGCCGCCGGAGGAGGAATCGGGATCATTGTACCGCCCAGTATCGCGTTGATCATTTATGGGGTCGTCGCTGAGACATCGATTCCCAGGTTATTCCTGGCTGGTGTGTTTCCGGGTATGTTAATCAGTCTGTCCCTGATCATCGCTGTGTTGTTTTTATCACGGAAAGATTATATCCCGCAACAGAAACCTCCTTTAACGTGGAGTGTTTTGCAAGGCACTTTGTTGGCGCTCATCGCTCCCGGCATTATTTTAGGGGGGATATACTTGGGGGTTTTCACCCCAACTGAATCAGCAGGTGCAGCAGTTCTCTATATATTTATTGTGGACCTACTTTTTTACCGTTCGCTTTTTAAATGGGACATTTTTATGGATGTGCTAACCCAGGCAGGCCGCAGTTCCGCGCAAATCCTGTTCATTATTGCGGGGGCGACCCTCTTTTCCTGGGTTTTGCATCAATCCCAACTGACGGAATCACTGGCCCGATGGATACTGACTGTCACCAGTTATAAGATCATTTTTCTTTTGATCGTCAATGTATTTCTGTTGATTGTAGGGTGTTTTATCGACGCCATTTCCATTACCTACATTTTCGTCCCCATTTTTTTACCTGTGATGGAGGCGTTTGGTATCGATCCTGTTCATTTTGGGATCATTCTTACAGTGAATCTGGCAATCGGTCAGATCACTCCTCCTGTGGGTGTGAACCTATTCGTTGCCTCCACTTTTTCTAAAATCGACATGGGACGCCTCAGCCGGGCCGTATTACCCTTTTTGTTGGCTGAAGGCTGCGCCTTGTTATTGATTACATTTGTACCTGATATCTCCCTTTGGTTGCCAGGATTTTTACATTCACACTAATCTATCGATAGATTTCTTTGTTTCCCTTGGTTTTATGCTGAATATGAGCTTTATCACGTAACCGTTTCATAAATGGATCTTGATATTCTTGAGATGCAAGCCATTCCAATTCTTCCTCAAGAGTCATCCCTTCAATTTCACTTGAAATTTTCTTGCGAATAGAACGCATCATGGCAACAGCATCAAATTTTTTTTCATTCCGCTTCATGAGGTAGAACCTCCCCAGGAGTACGAATTTCAAGGATTGAATATCCCTTTCTTAGATTAACAGTATTATAACCGTGAATCCGAAACAAATTAACAATATGTCTAAGTTCCAGCTAACAAGTACATCAACATTTGCAATGGTGGCAAAGGCAATGTGTTGTGCATCAGCACGCATTTTTTGAGATACAACTTCTTCATTAATATAATCTTCTGCAAGTTCTATAACCTCTGAATCGAGTTGGATAACCACGATATTTTTCTCAGGAACTGATTTAAGATGTTTACGTACAACTTCAGGTGCTTCTACTAACTCCTGCACTGTGAGAGATGATAACACTAATTTAAATTCACCTATGCTAAAACATTCCATAAGCTGAAGTGAATGTTCTTTAAATTCTTCATCTTCACAACCACCAACAACTGAGGTATCTATATAGACTCGAGATTTCATACCTTACCGCTTTGCCAATTGATCCTCAACAGGTTTCACTGTGGCTTTGTGTTTTTCAGCCTCTTTCAAAATATCCTTAATGACATCAGGATGTTGATCGGCAATGTTGTATTGTTCGCCGGGATCATGGCCCAAGTGATAAAGCAGCGGTGGATCGTGATGAGTAGCCTCCCCTCCACCGTAGGCAGGTTTTGTAATGAAATGGGCTTTAAACGGTCCTTTACGCAAAGCATACAAATCTGCTCCGCGATAAAAATACATGATATTTCGGGGGCTACTTTGATTTTCAAAAAGTACGGGTGAAAGATCGTAACCGTCATAGGTGCGATCATCAGGAATGTCAACACCGGCCAACTGGCAAATCGTGGGTAATAAATCCAAGGTGGAACCCATACCGGTTACGACGCCGGTTTTCACTTTTCCAGGCCACCAAAAGATGGTTGGCTCGCGCATACCACCGTCAAATGTGCACCCCTTCCCTTCTCTTAACAATCCTGCTGAACCACCCTGCTCATCAAAAATTAACCAAGGACCATTGTCTGAGGTAAAAACCACGAGCGTATTATCATCCAAACCTTCCTCACGCAAAGTTTTTAGAATTTGACCGGCCCCCCAATCAATTTCTTCAATTACATCGCCATATAATCCGCGAAAACTGGTATCACGAAACTTATCCGATGTGAACAAGGGAACATGTGGAAGACTATGGGCCAAATAAAGGAAAAATGGTTTGTCTTTGTTAGCCCTGATAAATTTGATTGACTCTTCGGTATAGCGTTTGGTTATTGTGTTTTGATCGGCAGGCCGTTCGATAATTTCTTCATTACGCATCAAAGGAACATTGAAGTATTCTATTTTGGGTTCATCAAACGCTTTGCGGCCAATATTCACGGTCTTATCCATATCATTACTGTAAGGAATACCAAAATATGAATCAAAACCATGGCTGGTGGGCAGAAATTGTTTATGATGCCCCAAATGCCATTTCCCCACACAGCCAGTGGCATAGCCTTTGCTTTTTAACGCCTGGGCGATGGTGATTTCACGCTGGGGCAAGCCGCCTTTTGAATCGGGAAAGAGGACGCGGCGTTTGTTGCTGCACATTCCACTGCGGATAGGCAAGCGTCCCGTTAATAGCCCAGCCCGGCTTGGTGTGCACACACTGGCTGCCGCATAAAAATTGGTCCATTTCTGACCCTGACGCGCCATCCGGTCCAATTGGGGGGTTTGAATGGTGGGATGACCAAATACCCCTAAATCACCATAGCCTAAATCATCACAGAAGATAACAACAAAGTTGGGTAATTTTCCATTTTCACTTTCTTGTGTCTTTGCCGATAAAGCAGGCAGCATCATCATCGATGCACCTAAACCGGCTTGCTTTAAAAATTCACGACGTGGTTGATTTGCTTTCATCATATAAACTCCCCTATTTTGTTATCAAGTCATTCTTTGAATACCTATTAAAACACACAATGGAACCATTTTCCATTAACAATCGTAACATGTCATCCACATGCTGTGAAAAATATTGAAAAATTTCAATTGGCCCCACAATTCCTCCCCCAATGAAATGGGGGAGGTTAGGAGGGGGTTAAAGGATTGTGCTCAATGTTTTCTTATCAACCCTCCCCTAGCCCCTTGCAATCTTGAGAGGGGAATGGAACTTCACATGTCAATACTCTTATGAATAATTTTATATACATTCTGTAGATTTTCAGGGATTTGGGATACAACTGTTTCGTACCGATCTTTATACTGTTCATGAGCATCCATGTCAGGATTAACGGTTTCCAATGGAATTTGGATCTGTGCCAATGCATCATCAACATCACGATAAACACCGCCGCCAATTCCAGCTAAAACAGCGGCGCCCAGCATGGTCGCTTCGACATCTTTAAGTACATCCAAACTGCGGCCACATACATCCGCTTTCATTTGCATCCAGAAGGGATTTTTCTGTCCCCCGCCAGCCACTCGAATAGACTGCGCTTTGGTCCCCAGACTCTGTTCAATAGCGTTGATTTGTTGATACATCTGGTATGACAGGGCTTCAAATGTGGCTCGGGCAATATCGTTACGATTGGTTTGGGTCGTCATTCCCAGGATGGTTCCCAAGGGATCATACATCTGGGCAGGGCCCATACCACGAACCAACGCGGGTAATATACAGACATTTTTTGCACCCAGGGGTGATTGAGCCGCTTCATTGATCATCGTCCCATAATCAGATGTATCACGATAAAAATGATTTCGAATCCATTCAATCACTCCACCTGCCAGCATCAAGGCCTGGTAGTTCCACCAACCGGCGATGGCGTGGCATTCCCAATCCAAACCCTGTGAATATTCTGTTTCAGATGGGCGGCAAAAATCAGTGATGGCCATTAAAATTTCCCACGTGCCATTGATATCCAGGAACGTATCTTTACTATTGATCCCCGAACCAATAATGGCCATTTCGGTATCATGTCCGCCGGTGGCCACCACGGAGCTTTCAGGGATTCCACTTTCTTCGGAGGCTTTTTTGCTAACCGTCCCTACTCGAGAGCCGGATTCATGGAGAGGGCTGAAAAACTGGCTGTTCAGGCCAACATCCGCCAGCAAATCCTCCGCCCATGTCCGTTTCGCCAAATCCAAACACATCATGGTCGAGGCAATGGTGCTTTCCGTGGAAAATTCACCGGTTAATTTGTAAACGATAAAATCCTGCACATGTAGCCAATAATCGGCTTGCTCCAAAGCGTTAGGAGCGTTCTCCTTTAGCCAAACCAAACGATTCAAGGTATTTATTGGATAGTTATGATAGCCAGTGGTTTTATAAATTCTCTCTTTGCCAATTTTTTTTGATATGGCTTCACATTGAGGCACGGTCCGAGTGCAATGCCAGCTGATGCACGGATAGAGCATTTCGCCGTTTTTTGTCATCGGTACGCCATCCGCCCCAAAACCCGTCACAGCAATACCTTTTACTTCCGCTTGCGCTCCAAACTCATCTAACACGCGTTTTGAGCACGCACAGATCGATTGCCAAATCTCTTCCAAATCCCAAATACGCCATTCCGGGGGAGAGTCTGGTTGAGGTTTAGGACCGTTGGGACGATCTGCCACGGCGATTAAACGCCCATCCAGGGAATATAAACCGGTTTTAACGCTGGTTGCTCCAATATCGATCGCTAACAGGACCGCTGATTCACTCATAATTGAACCTCACTCGTTGTTGGAATAGTCAAGCAAAGTATGAAATATCAACGGTAGGATGACAAGGTACAGAGGATCGCAGGCTAATTGGGACCTGTGCGTTCAAGGATCAAGTATTGAGCGTCGATGCGGTCAATCAAAAGCCAATCCGGCTCAATCGCAAAGAAAGTTTACTGGAAGCGTAAACGCGTTTTATCTGTATGGTAAATCGACGAGCAATTTAATGAGGCCGGCTTTTGTGGAAAAATAAGAGGAATTACGCAGCCGGACGAATATTTTTTATAAAAATCCGTCCGGCTTTTATGAGGGTTTTTCGAAAGGATTAATAATTTAATTCGGTTATGTTTTCAGTATAAAAGGTTAAGCTTTCATCCGTTAAATCTTTCAAAGGATCCTTCAGGTCAATATCGTTAAATGGCACTTTAACGATTTTTCCTTTGGCATCCCGATAAATTAAACTGGTTCGTCCGTCTTTCAGAGTAATCAATCCTGATCGTTGGAGACCGCCATTATCCATAAATGTCAAACTGGCGCCCTCTTGATTGAGGCCAAATGCCGCTTTCCGAATACCTTGTTCGTCGTAGACATGCACTCCCGGTTCATTATCTGTACTTGCTAAAGAAATGCTGGGCAATCCTTGCTCGTTAAAAAGAGATACCATGGTCCTGGTTTCAGTGGCACTCAATTCTGCCCGAACGATTCCATTGGCATCCTCTAAAATGATCGATTTGGCTCGAATCACTTCGCGTGGAATGAGGTCCATCCCAAAACGTTCTGTTATTCCAGCAAGCAATAACAGCATCGTGCATGTAAAGACGATATATACCATTCGACGCAATTTTTGATTACTTTTTTCCAGATGGGTAAGTTTGTCTTGCAGTTGTTGGGGGGTTGGGGAGGAGTTCATCATCATACACCTTCTCTTTCCTGCTAGTACATTCATGATAACCAAACCACTTAATGAAACCTGATAACATAATACGATCCTCCCCAAGAAAAAGTTTCAATAAGTTGTTGGTATTCAAAACGAAAAATACACTTAAATGAAATCTTATTTAAAGATATCGCAAAAAAAATAAAATGACAACTAATTTTTGAATTCTCTTGATTTTTAAACGTATTCCAATTGAAAACGTAACGATATAACATATCGAAAACAATTTGGACTCAGCTAATTTTTTCTTGTTTATTTTCACGAGTCATTGGATTGATATATTTATGGCAAAAAAAAGTTCTCCATCCACCATCGTTTGGTTTCGCCAGGATTTACGCTTAGGGGATAATCCCGCTTTCTATAATGCCGTCGCAAAAGGGAATCCAATTGTTCCATTATATATATGGGTTCCAGAGGAAGAGGGTGTGTGGCCGCCCGGTGGTGCATCCTGCGTGTGGCTTCATCACGCTTTGACAAAGTTAGAACACAAACTAAGCCAACGGAATTGCCGCCTTATTATCCGCAAAGGGGGATCGTTATCCCAACTTCAAGAGGTCTTGAATGAATCCAATGCCAACGCAATTTATTGGAATCGCCGCTATGAACCTTACGCGCTGGAGCGGGATAAAAAAGTAAAGTCATATTTTCAGAACTTGGGGCTGGACGTGCGATCGTTCAATGCGAGTCTATTATACGAACCCTGGGAAATAAAAAATCAAAGTGGCCATTGTTACAAAGTTTTTACTCCTTATTACAAAGCATTGAATACCATGCCTTCGCCGGACATTCCCTTGAATTGTCTACAAAGGATTCCGGCTCCCAAGCAATGGCCTGATTCATTATCAATCGAACAATTGGGCCTTTTAGCAAAGATCACATGGTACGAAGGCATATTGGAACATTGGACTCCGGGTGAGGATGGGGCATACCAGCGGTTTCTTGATTATTGTAAACAAGGTGTTGAAGCATATGATGAAGAACGCAATTTCCCTGCCCGGGCAAACACCTCCAGGCTTTCGCCTCATTTGCATTTTGGTGAGATCAGTCCCCGTCATATCTGGCATACGCTTCACCAACAGTTAAAAAAATCGAATAACAACACCTTTCGTACTAATGTAATGTCCTTTCTCCGTGAATTAATCTGGCGTGAATTTTCCTATCACCTCCTTTATCACTTTCCTGAAACGACGGAAAATCCTTTGCGTAGTGAATTCGAAAATTTCCCTTGGCGAAATGATCCAGCCGCCTTAAAAGCGTGGCAACAGGGAAAAACAGGTTACCCATTGGTTGATGCTGGAATGCGTGAATTATGGCATACGGGTTGGATGCATAACCGGGTAAGGATGGTGGCTGCATCCTTTTTGGTGAAGCATTTGTTGATTCACTGGCATGAAGGGGCGCGTTGGTTTTGGGATACGCTGGTGGATGCCGATTTGGCCAATAACACCATGGGCTGGCAGTGGACAGCAGGGTGTGGAGCCGATGCAGCCCCTTATTTTCGAATATTTAATCCCATCACCCAAAGCGAAAAGTTTGATTCTTCAGGAGAATACATCAGGCGTTGGGTACCTGAGATAGCACAGTTACCCAACAAGTGGATCCATAAACCCTGGCTGGCTCCACAGCACATTCTCACAGAGGCCGACATAAAGATTGGTAGCAATTACCCCTTTCCAATCGTTGATCACTCGGTGGCTCGCCAGCGTGCTTTGGATGCATATGAGGTGATAAAGAAAAAATCTCGCAAATGATTGAAATCATCTTTAAAACCTTGGCGGTCCAGCGTTTTCCTATTAAGTTATTTCTGTACAAAATTAACCAAAGAAAGGATCACACCAATGATCAAATTATCCGAACATCAAAAGTACCTGATCATTTGTATTTTAAAGGATTTAGCCTTACAGGATCGAAACTTTAACAGTCTTGAAGCCATACGCATCCGCATGGTAGGCCTGAAAATAGACCTGAATGCATCAAAAATAGATGAAGCATTGTATGAAGATACCCAAAGTCTGGAACAAGTGATTGAAACATTAGCTCAATTTGAAACAGAAGAACAAAGAAAATTCGTTTACCAACAATGCCTGTTATTGATGCTGGCTGACCGGGAACTCCATCCTAACGAATTGGAAGCCATGAATCGGCTTCAGACAGCTTTAAACATTGATCAAGAAACTCACGATAAAATCAAAACTTGGGTGGAAGAAGGAATGGATTGGGAAAAGCGCGGAGAGGCCCTGGTTACGGTAAATTCATAATAGGGGTATCAAA
>CAZFER010000034.1:16974-62374 GCA_964517495.1 uncultured bacterium
TGGGAAAAGCGCGGAGAGGCCCTGGTTACGGTAAATTCATAATAGGGGTATCAAATAATTCTACCCTATATTCGATCAATCCCCTCTGTATCCCCCCAGGCTTGGGGGAGAAGTGTAAACGATGTGCCCGATCGCTCAGGGGAGGGTTGAAGGATTAGCGCACACTCTCCAGGGATTCAGGAATTTTTGAGTAAAGCTCAGATATTAATGCAGGTGGTAATCATGCAAATCGAAGTGAATAAAACCGATGACGGAGTCATTCTCTCATTAATTGGTATCATCAAAAAAACAGATGCCATGGACCTGGCGGAAGAAATCAACAAAATCGCCCGGCAAAAACCATCAAAATTGGCACTTGATTGCACTCAACTCGCCACATTGTCCATTGATAGTGCTCCTTTTATTATTTCCGCCTTGGAGCGAGGACGCTTTGGTAAAAACAATGTACAAGCCTTTGGGTGCAATCAAAATGTAGAACGAACCTTGAGGGGAAGCGGTTTTGAACGTGTTGGCAAATTTGATTAAAGACATGACACCATTCTTCCGTTTTACCTTTCTCTGCATTTGTTTACTTTCCCCCCTAATCTCGTGGGGAACCGAAACAAATTCACCTCCAAAAATTCATACCTTTGGCGGGCAGGATAACATCCAGCATATTCATGTATATGCTGTCTATTACCTGTTTCAAAGCGCAACTCCATTGAGTGACTGGAATGAACGGGTGGATTACCACTTACAACGCGCTCAAAAGTTCCATCATCGAGAACTGGCCAGCCAATCCCGCTTGACATACAGCATTTATCCCAAACCATTTAACGCAACAAAACCAAAGAATGAATTCCCCAGAGATGATGTTAACGCCTTTTATTGGCATATCATCAATGATGTCTGGCATTCAGGAATGATCGAATTTGCCACGGGTTCCTTTCCCATTCTCTTGGTTTTTTCTGATATGAATTTCTCCCCTGGTTATGATGACTGGTCCCGAACATGCAGTGGGAAAGGATGCCCCTTCCCTGCACCGCATTCAGATTGCCAGGGATGGATAACCGATCAAGGTGAGGACCGGCCGGGCAGCCGATGTGGTGGAGCACGCTCTGTATATTGGCCCGAAAAACATATTGGATTAGGGCTGGTCACCGCCGATGGTTGGAGAGTGCCGATCAAGGGTTCAGATTGTGTGGTTTATCATGAGGGTATCGGCCATGCCATCGGATTACCTCATCCTGAGCCTTTAAACAATTCTGTGATGGGGTTAGCCCAATATGTGGATTCGATCCAAAAAACCTGGATCGATGAAGATCAAAAAGAAAAACTGGGCTGGCAAAAAACAGAAATCAATCGATCGGATTTATTCTCAACCTTTGAGGTCTTCCACACACCTTCGAAACCATCTAAAAAGGATTCTGTTACCATCACCGCCAAATTCCCATCCCGCTTTACCGGCTGTTCAATCACAGCGGAGTACCAAACCACCTTAACTGAATCATTTCAGAAAATTGAAACACCTTCCATCAAAAAGAGAGATTCAATAACTTATGTCTCTTGGATACTACCCTCTCGGCCAGTGGGGAATTGTGTGGGGTATCGAATCAGGATTTGCTCTTCCGATAAGTCCACTGAAACAATCTGGAATTACTTCCAAATCAGACAATAAATCCAATTTGCAATTCATGCGATAGGATTATGCCGGGAATCTTATGTGTGGTGAATGGGTATGGCCAAAGATATAATGTTGAAATAAGGTGTACAATGGCCGATTGATTTCTCATTGAAAGATATTCTATTTACCCTATTATTAACAACATCACTATAACAGGGGGAAAAGGGTAACAAACATTGGTATTGGGAGATAGCGATGGTTGAGCCATCCAAAATTCATTTTCTGAATTTAGAGCCAGATCAATATGGACTGACTCAGGAACATTGTTCAGATATTAAATTGTTGGATCATTTGCTTGGATTAGTGCTGTATGAGCATGAAGGTGAAAGTTTTTTAAAACTCGCCAAAGAGATCTATAAAATACAATCTCACGACGAGGCCGTCAAAAAACTGGCTCAGATTGAGGAGTTAAAGGATCCAGCCTTTTGCAAACGACTTTTACGCGCCTATACGGTTTTATTTCGGCTGCTAAATCTAACCGAGCAAAAAGAGATTATACGAATCAATTTGTTACGGCAAAGTCAATCACATTTATCTCATCGCAGTGAATCATTACTTGATATCGTTCAACGTTTACATGATTCTGGTGTTAATGCTCAACAAATGCAATCCATGCTGGATCGTATGGATGTGTGCCCCACATTGACAGCCCATCCCACGGAATCCCGGCGTCGCGCGGTGTTGGATAAACTGGAAAACATTGGGAACTGGCTTGTTGAATTGGGCCATCCCGATGGCTTGATTCATATGGAACAGCCAATCAATCGAAAGGATCATATCAAAGATGATTTACTACGATCAATCAATGCCCTTTGGTTGACGGATGAATTCACGCATGGCTCTATTACCGTGGATCAAGAAGTACACAATGCGATTTATTTTATGGAACATACCATCTTTCATTTGGTCCCCTGTTTGCATCGCGATTTACGAAACGCTTTGAAAAAAGTGTATTCCGGCAAGGAATTTCGTATTCCCCCTTTTTTTCAGTATCGATCCTGGGTTGGGGGAGATCGCGATGGGAATCCCTATGTCACACCAGAAGTGACTTGGAAAACCCTGGCTTATCATAAAAAGATTATTTTACAGCTCTATATCAAACAGATAAACAAATTGTTACGTGAATTGACTCAAAGTGCTCGTCTTGTTCCAGCGGATGAGGATTTGATGAACTCGCTTCGAGAGGATTTCGATCAAATCAAACAGCCTCACATAAAACCTGAGCGGATAGAAAATGAACCGTATTCATCCAAATTAATGTTTATGCGCGCTCGATTACAGGCAACCCTGAAACATATGAAAAATTATAGGGATTATCCTTTAACAGGCCCTTATCCAGAACCTCCCAAACAAGCCTATAAAGACTCTCGAATGTTTTTAAACGATTTGAAGCGGCTGCATGAAAGCCTGCAAAACAATCATGCCTTTACTCTGGCGGATGAAGGTTTACTTGCAGATTTAATCATCCAGGTCGAATCCTTTGGATTTCACATGGCTACCCTCGATATCCGTCAGCACAGCAGTGAGCATGAAAAAACTCTGGATGATATCTTTTCACAAGCACGAATGATTTCCGATGGCCGGGTTTATCATGAACTTTCAGAGGAAGAAAAGATTGAATTACTAACCAAAGAGTTTTATGATCCCCGTCCCTTAATCTCGCGGGAGATGTCACATTCCGATAACTTGAAAAAAGTGTTGGATGTGTTTGAAGTCATGCGTCATTCTCGTCATGTTTTTTCCACGCGTTCAGTATTGTCTTACATTATAAGCATGACCCACTCCGTAAGTGATGTCTTGGAAGTGATGATCCTGGCAAAAGAAGCGGGATTAATTCGCTGGGAGAAGAAAGGGGATACATATCATTATGTGAGTGATATTAATATCGTGCCTCTCTTTGAAACCATTGATGACCTGGAGCACTCAAGCCAGTTTATGGAAACGTTATTCAATAACGAAGCCTACGCCATCCAACTCAGAGCCAGAAATAACTTCCAGGAAATTATGTTGGGATATTCCGATAGCAGCAAAGACGGCGGCTATATGGCGGCAAACTGGCACTTGCAGAACACCCAAGATAAATTAGGAACGCTATGTGAGAAATACAATATTGACCTGCGGCTGTTTCATGGGCGTGGCGGTACAATTGGCCGTGGGGGTGGACGTGCTTATCTTGCCATACGTTCCCAGCCACCGCATAGTATTCGAGGACGTATACGTTATACAGAGCAGGGTGAAGTGATCAGCTTTCGCTATAGTTTTTTTCCGATTGCTCACCGGCATTTGGAACAAATCGCGGGTGCGGTTTTGTTGGCTTCTTCCGAACAGGAATACCCCGAAGAAATTTTACCGGAATGGAAAGAGGCCATGTCCGCGTTAGCCAACCATTCACGCCAAACCTACCGATCATTAATTTATGAGAATCCTGATTTTTGGACCTTTTATACTCAAGCCACTCCCATTCAATACATTCGGCATCTTTCTATCGCTTCCCGTCCCGTGTCCCGTGGAGGTGGCGATTCAATGAAGATGAAAGATTTGCGAGCCATTCCCTGGGTTTTCTCATGGGTTCAATCTCGTTATTTAGTTCCAGGATGGTATGGCATGGGCCGGGCACTGGAATGGTTTGCAAATCAAGATGAAAACAATCTCAAACTTTTACAGGATATGTACAAAAACTGGCCTTTCTTTAACTTAATAATGAACAACGGGCAAGTTGAATTGATGCGCGCTCATATTCCAACCTCGTCCACCTATGCCAACCGAGTGGAACCGCAATCGATTGGACAAAAAATTCATACCGAGATTGAAGAGGAATTTCAACGAACTCAAGAATGGATTTCAAAAATCACTCAACAGAAAGAATCATTCAAACGACGAAACGTGGTACAACGAACTGTCAAATTTCGCAATCCGATTGTCTCACCCATGAACCAAATCCAAGTGATGTTGCTTGATCGTTGTCAGCAAGAAAGCAACGATCAAAACAAATGGACCGAAGCCATGGTTTTGAGTATTGCTGGAATCGCGGCAGCGATGCAAAGCACGGGGTAAGGGGCTTGATGTCACTCGCTTTTTGGGGAATGTTTTTACTAGGAATTATAAAAGAGAGCATAAAATGCTATAAATAATGCAATTAAAATTGATGACTGCTGAATAGGAATACTGGTAACCATGAAATCACTACCATTCTCTCAAGGGAAAAAAACATTAATCCTATTGCTGTTCTTTACGGTATCATCAATACTATTCGTTCAAATTCTTCTCTACTTTAAAAATTTAACCAACTATTTTTTCATAGACTATTTTCTCACCCTCCTCTTTTTCCCCATGTTTTTTGCTGCCCACACGTATCCCAAACGTTACACTTATGTCTCATTGGCAATCATAACATTCATTTTTCTGGCGGTTTACCTCGTGCTGTACGATTCCGCACCCCACAGATCTATTTCCACGCTTATCTTCTTTACGCTAATTATTAGTATGGCAGCGGAGATGGTGTTTCAGCGCCGGCAAAAAAACGATGAATTAAGGACCATTAATCATCAACTTCATCAAGCCATCGTTAAAGCCAATCGATTGGCCATGGAAGCCGAAGAAGCCAGTAAATCAAAGAGTGAATTTCTGGCCAATATGAGCCATGAAATTCGAACACCTCTTAACTCCATCATCGGTTTCAGCAAAATTCTCTTAAAGAACAAACATCACACATTATATCGCCAGGAATTGAATTTGCTCTCCAGAATTGTCGCCAATGGCGAGCATTTGCTTACCCTTATCAATGATCTCCTGGACATCTCAAAAATCGAAGCCGGCCGGATGGAACTTCAGGTTGAAACCGTTTACCTGAATGAACTTATCGCCGATGTTGAAATGCAAATAGGAAGCCAAATCATAAGCAAATCGTTGATCCTGGAAAAAGAAATCCCAAACCAATTACAACCCATCAATACCGATAAATCCAAGTTGAAGCAAGTATTGCTCAATTTATTGAGTAATGCGATTAAATTTACGGAACAAGGTACCATATGCCTTCGAATTATCGTTGAAAATATGTCCTGTCAGCCCAAACGAATTGATATCATTGATTCGGGCATCGGAATCCCTGATGAAAAACTGAATAAAATATTTGAAGTCTTCCAGCAGGCGGATCCCACAATATCCCAAAAATACGGGGGCACCGGTTTAGGATTGGCTATCTCAAGATCACTTTGCCAACTAATGGGGTATGAATTGGTGGTAAACAGCAAATACGGGCAAGGATCGACATTCAGTATTATTTTAAGTGAATCGTCCAATGGTTCATGAAAATCCCATTGTAACGTGTCAGTCATTTGAAGAAGAATTTGAATAATACTAAAGTGGTACCACTATTCCTCTCCCAATGAAATGGGGGAGGTTAGGAGGGGGTTTTACTCCAGGGTAATTTATCAACTCTCTTCTAGCGCCTGCCAGTCTTGGGCTGATCTTTACCCAAAAGTTGTGGGGCCAACCATCAACACCCTCTGTATCTCCCCCAGGCTTGGGGGAGAAGTGGATAGCCAATAACGAAGAGGGATTCCAGGAGGTTTTAGAATCGCTAGACGGGAATGGTACTTCAAAGGGCTAACCCCTTAAATAATCCTTGTAGAGAAATATCAATGAATTAGTTATGCAAGTAAACCTCACGAGTGGTTACTCTCTTTCCCCTTTTGATTAACAGAAATGGCTGATTTTTCGAAGAAACCGGTTATCGATTGTTCTTGAAACCAACTGGCATATAAGGTTTCAAATCCAATCGGTTCTCCCCCAATATCCACATATTCAATCTGTTCCCAGGGGAAAAAAATGGTTTGGAGCATTTCCCTCAATTCCTCAAGCGCTCCCGTACCTGGAGGGACACTTTCCAACCCTTTAACCGAAAGGCAATACATGACCAATCCATGATCATCCTTTACTGTCACTTTGCCTAAAAAGCGTTTGCCATTCAAAAGATGGATTTCAACCATTTCGCCGATCATTATTATTTCCTTATATGAGTAACCAAAACCTCAAGATCAAGTAAAAATCCACTACACGCCTTAATATCAATATATAAATACAAGTATTATAAGCCTACTTATAAGAAATCGCTTTAAGGATAAAGCGTAAAGTATAAAAAAATAAATCAAAGTGTTGTGTTGATGGATCAATTCAAATAGCCATCAACCTTCCAGACCGTTACGATCCATGATCAAAATACTATCTATCATCGGTACACGCCCGGAAGCCATCAAAATGGCGCCGGTTATTAAGGAATTTCAGAACTATCCAGATCAAGTCCAATCAGAACTATGCTTAACCGCACAACACCGCGAACTGGTGGATCAGGTGTTAAAACTGTTTGCAATTACACCTGACTATGATCTGAATTTAATGCGAATCAATCAAACCCTTCCCCAATTAACATCTAAAATTCTAACTAAAATGACCCCCATTTTTGAAGAGGTTAATCCGGATTGGATACTGGTACAGGGCGATACCACCACCGTGATGACCGCCAGCCTGCTTGCCTATTACCTTAAAATCCGCGTTGGTCATATCGAAGCAGGACTACGAACCTATAACAAATGGCATCCCTATCCCGAAGAAATCAACCGGCGTATTAGTGATGTGATCGCTGATCTACACTTTGTGCCAACCCAGCGGGCAAAACAAAACCTTCTGAATGAAGGTATTGATTCAGAAAGTATTCACATCACCGGAAATACCGTCATCGATGCCTTACATCACGTGGTACAACTGCCATCCAATCCAAAGTCACCCATACCACACATTGATGATTCAAAAAGGCTTTTTCTTCTGACAGCCCACCGCAGGGAAAATTTTGGTGAACCATTAGCCAATATTTGCCAGGCTATCCTGGAACTTGTTCAGTCTCACCCGGATATTCAATTCGTTTATCCCGTTCACCCCAATCCCCATGTTCAAGGTGTTGTAAATGAATTACTTGGCAATCATCCAAGCATAACTTTAACACCCCCGCTCGACTATTTAACCATGACTCACCTGATAAAACGCTCTTATTTAATCCTTACTGATTCGGGGGGCTTGCAGGAAGAGGCCCCCAGTTTAGGAAAACCTGTGTTGGTTTTAAGACAGAAAACTGAACGTCCTGAAGGCGTTGAAGCGGGATGCGTGAAAGTCGTGGGAACCGATAAGAAATCGATTATTCAACACGTTGAAATCCTTCTCAACAACTCGTCCATCTATCAAACCATGGCACAAGCAGTAAACCCCTATGGTGATGGAACGGCCAGTAAAAAAATCGTGGAAATATTGTTACAATCCAAATTAAATCAATAAATTAAGCAAACTAAATCAAAATAGTGAATCAGCTTTTCCCTTCCCATTTCCTGGGGAATTGGCATATTTAACCGTGGCTAATTAAAGAAAACACCTTTTCTAAAGGGGGAAAACATTTGTGAATAATCAAGCAGAGCTGGCTCATCAACGCGCTTTAGTTATTCAGGAGCGTGTGTTTTTAATATGTACCGGTATATTTATTGCCTCATTGGTGACCTGTAACCTCATATTCCAAAAGTTTTTTGAATGGACACCATTAGGCATTTATACCTTCCGCCTGTCGGTTGGCATTCTCCCCTACCCCATCACTTTTCTGGTAACTGATATCATTTCAGAAATCTATGGAAAGAAACGCGCAGATCAAGTCGTCATCACCGGTTTTGTTTCCAGTTTATTTGTCATGACGATTATACTTATTGCCCAGGCAGTTCCGCAGATGGAAAATTCACCCGTTTCGGATGAAATGTTTGATAAAGTGTTTGGCTTGTACGGACCTGCCGTGTTTGCATCCATGACAGCCTATTTAACCGCCCAGTTCATCGATATTCGAATCTTTCACTTTTGGAAACGCCTTACCAAAGGAAAACATCTATGGTTGCGCAACAACGGATCCACCATTGTCTCTCAATTCGTTGATACCAGTGCGGTGATATTTCTGCTTTGCCTACTCACAAAAGAAATGGTCTGGGGAGATTATTGGGGGTTGGTTTTTAGTGGATTCATATTCAAATTGCTGGTGGCACTTTTCGATACCCCTTTATTCTATGTGTTAAATTGGTATCTACGCAAACTCATGCATTTGGATCCGCACGTTGAGATCGCAGAGCAACGTATGCTGGCTTAATGGAAATATCCCATATTAATTTTCTTTTTTCACGGGTATTTGAAAAATCAAGCTTGATTATCAGGGCTAATCCAAAGAAAATATATTTAGACTTTATTAGCGTGGTAAACAATGGTTTTAGTCATCAATTTTTTTTCCGAGCTCGTATATTACAGTCTCCCCTTTGTTGGATTATTTGTCATCTTTTTGATCGGATATTACCTCGCCTGGACAGATTTTAGACCGAAAAAGGCATCTACTAATGAATCCTTACGAGTTCAATATGCTCCATCGATGAACACCGGCTCAAATTTTTCAGAACCGAAAAGACATGAATTCACCGATGCAGAACTCGGCTTACACGATTTAGATTCTATGGGGGGATTATCTGAATCACAGCAAAGGAAATTAAAACTAACCGAATTGACTCGGGAATTCGGTGCCACCAGTCCGGAAAGTACCGCAGAAATAATCCGGAATTGGTTGAGTTCCCATTAAATTAGCCTATTTAGTATAAAAAATGCATAAAAACCACAATATATTGTTGAATATCCTCATTAAATTGTTATACTCAAGTATCCATAATCTTGCCGGGAGATTTCCAAAAAATGTCTGAACCCATTAAAGACGCATGCGGCGTATTCGCTATTTCAGGACACAATGAAGCAGCCAATCTCACCTATCTCGGTCTTTATACCTTACAACATCGTGGGCAGGAAAGTGCGGGAATTGTCACAACCGAAGGTGAACATCCCTATTCCCATCTTGGCATGGGATTGGTGGCGGATGTATTCAAAAAAGAAGATTTGGAAAGTTTACGCGGGGATCGTGCCATCGGCCATGTTCGATATTCCACGGCAGGATCAAGCGACCTTGTCAATGCTCAACCCATCCTATGCGAATACCGGCGGGGGTGGGTCGCTGTCGCCCATAATGGAAATATTATCAATACATTGGAACTAAGAAGCGAGTTGGAATCGAAAGGATCGATCTTTCGCACAACGGCAGATAGCGAAATACTAATCCATCTTCTTGCACGCTCTAATTATACGGATTTCATCAGCGCCCTTGAAGATTCTCTCCAACAATTACGGGGGGCTTATTCAATGGTTATCATGAACGACCAATACACCATTGGCCTTCGTGATCCTTGGGGTATACGGCCTCTTTCCCTTGGCCGATTAAAGGATTCATACATCTTCTGTTCTGAAACAACCGCGCTTGACATTATAGGAGCGGAATACGTTCGTACCGTAGAACCTGGAGAAATGGTAATTATCTCAAAAGATGGGATTCGCAGCAATTTCTACGCACCTCGAAAGAAACATGCTCAATGTATCTTCGAACTGGTATATTTCTCCAGGCCAGATAGCAAAATATATGGGCAAGAAGTCTATCCGGCTCGAGAAAATTTGGGAAAAGTGCTGGCTCAGGAATGCCCAACTGAAGGCGATGTGGTTGTTCCAGTCCCGGATTCAAGTGTCTGTTCCGCTACGGGTTACTCGATGGAGAGTGGTATTCCCATGCAACATGGTATCATTCGCAGCCATTATATTGGGAGAACCTTCATTGAACCCAGCCAAAGTATTCGCGATTTTGGCGCGAAGATTAAATACAATCCTGTCCCCTCTGTTCTTGAGGGAAAACGGGTTATCGTGGTGGATGACTCAATCGTTAGGGGAACAACAATCCGTAAAATCGTAAAGATGCTCCGCAAAGCTGGGGCTGCCGAAATTCATCTGCGTATCGCGTCACCGATTTGGATTGAACCTTGTTTTTATGGAATCGATACTCCTGAACGTAATCGATTGATCGGCGCCACACACAATTTGGAAGAAATTAAGACTCACCTTCGGGTCGATTCCATCTACTATTTGTCAATCAAAGGCATGCTCAAAGCCGTGGGAGGAAATGAAGAGGAATTTTGTACGGCTTGCTTCAGCGGAAAATACCCCATCCCCTGGAATGGGCATCATAACAACCACCATCTATCCAAAAATTTCACCCCTCCGGAAGAGAAAAATACTCAGTTCAATTTTGATACCATTGAGGATGAATTGCCAGTTAAAAAAGAATATTAACATCTCATAAATTTTAGTTTAGATTCAATCTCTTCAAAAACAGTATCAATTGGTATATCTTTCATACACTGGTGATGCTCAAGCGGGCATTCCGCCTTTTTGCAGGGAGAGCACTCCAAGTTTACTCGAATGATTTTATGCATTTCTCCCAGGGGACCTGTATCCTGTGGATCGGTCGGTCCAAATATAGCAATCAAGGGTGTTTGAAGAGCAGTGGTAACATGCATTGCACCTGAATCATTGGTCACCATTAAGGGACACTGCTCAACCAAGGCAAACAACTCACGCAAAGTTGTATTCCCTGCCAGATCATAAACTCCGTTCTCAGCGTATTTACACACAAATTGAGTTAACTGCTTCTCTTTCGATGTTCCAAAAAGAACAACTTTCAAACCACTTTGTACACATTGGCTTGCCAAACCAGCATAACGGTCAATTGGCCATCGCTTTGCATTACCTTTTACAGCCCCTACGGCCATCCCTATCCATTCTCCTGGCCGAAGATCAAGTTTCTGAATCAATGAACAGGCTGCTTCACGCTCAATATCATCGACACATATGTGTGGGCATAAGGGATTATGAACACTATCATTCAATAGATAATCATAACGAGCCGCTTGGTGGGTATCTTCATTACGAACAGAAACCGATTGTGTTAATAACCCACTGCGAAAATGCCGTTTATATCCTTTTCGTTCAGTAATCCCTGAAAGGAAAAACATCCATGCAGATGAAAATGAATTGGTAAGCAGAATACGCTGGTCAAAATCCACTCGTTTTAATTCACGAATGCATTGACGAAATCCTTTGAATCCAGAATGTTTTCCCTTTCGATAATAAGGCCATAGGATTGGATTATGGGGGAAATGATGAAAAACTTCCAAACTGGCAGGATCACCAAACAAGGTAATCTCATCATGGGGATGCTCAAGACAAAACCTGCTCACAGCGCAGGTCGACATCACAGCATCACCTAACCAATTTGGAACACGTATAAGTATTTTTGACATTAAAGCAAAATATGAAGCATATAAATATAACTATGGTAAAGTGAGAACTAAGGGATCGCTATTTTCACCTAAACGGCCGTCTCTAAAGACCGCACGAACGGTTACATTAAGTTCCTCTTGAAACAAGGATAAAGTCCATCGAATAGGAATTGTGATAGCGCCATCAGTGCGGTTTTGAATAAACATTGAAGGTGTAGTTGCTGATTGAATTTTAACCTCATAATCCACCGCATCGGTGATAGCGGAAAATGTGAGGTTTGTGTCATTCAGTTCAGCAATGGCACATGGATTTTCATAATTGATGACTCTTGAATCGACTGAAGTAAAGAAAATTGTTTCGCGGCTTGTTTCCGTACATCCACCAAATCCTTGGGATTCCATCGTTGGAACATCAGCGGACAACCAAAGCGGTTTTGGAAGTGTATCAGTCCGGTTGTTATAAAAGGCAAAGAAGAGGATCAAATCATGCGCATCAATAACACCATCGGTATGGTAGTCCGCACTGGGATTAAAGTTATCATCTCCATCCTCCGATCCGAAAGCCAAATCAAACATGGCGACGTCATGCTCATTAATAACCTGATCCTGAGAAAGATCGGCATTCGATGGCACAGGAGTAGGTGTTGGAGGTGTACTTAAAACAACAGAGAACTTGGATGTTGCGATAGTGCTGTTACCAGTTTGAGGGATTCGGGCACGAAGATAGACATTAAAATCCCCTTCCAAAGTCAATCCGTTGGGAAATGGTTGAAAAGACGTTTCAGTCAAGCCTTCCTCAACGATATCGTTAACATTGACATGGCTGGGATATTCAACCATTAAATCATAAACAAAATCAGTACCTTCAGGATAAGTAGGTTTATTCCAACGAATGGTAAAATCTGGTGAATCCGCAAAACTAACCCTTTCCCCAGGTTCAAAACGAATATTAAAAGGTTGTCCAACAGGGGGTGTCGGAGTTGGTTCAGGGGCTGGTTGACCATAACGTTTGATGTAGGCAATAACATCATCCTGGCTTATTTTGGAATCCTGATTTAAGTCCATTCCAGAACTAAAACTATTTGTTTCTCTCCCCCAATGGGTTGCGAGAAGCAAAAGATCACCAGCATCAATACGCAGCGAAGTGTCAATATCACCGCTGGGAGTAGGTTGAACCTGAGGTGTGGGTGATGGTTTTAAATCCAGAGTGGAATCGGCGATATTAAAATTAAGGCGTGCTGATTCAATCCCGCTGTTTGGTTCACGTACCCACCAGGTCACCGTGCCGGTTTTTAAATAAACCTGGACACTCTGATTAAAGGTAATGGGATAGGGTGAAACAACATCTTCAACCTTTAAGGTTGGAAGGTTGGGGGGGAAAGAAGTGGATGAAATAAAAAGCGTCATCGGTACATTCCCCATTGAGGAGGACCACTGAAAGCCTTCAGTTCCCAATTGAGAAAATGAAACCGTTGAACCATTCGCAGGAAAAATCGGAGTAATGGTTTGAGTGAATCCACTCATGCTCATCAACATAATCCACACAAAACCTATCAAATGTTTAAATCCAATTCGCATGCTTGATTACCACCCTTTGCTGTTCAGATTTATAAAGTATAGACATTTTAATCACCTTAACCCACAGGGAAAGCAATGTAACAGATATTATTATGAGGCTGGTTTGAGTGACTCCAGCATTTTATCAAATGCCGCTTTCCAATGGGTAACCGTATTTTCAGGCCCGATCAACTTAAACTGCCAGGGACCACCCGGACCGACAATCATTGCTGCCAGCATTCGCTGATTTTCCTGTGGTCCAGCACCACCTCCCATCATGGGAGCCGCTGAAAAAGTTCCACTTATATCCAGTGTGGTCACTGAAAATTCCCCGGCCTTCATGCTGTTGATTTTAGCCGCTTCAGATGAAGGGGTTCCATCGGGCTGCACGAACTGCCCAATCCAGCGTTTAATGTTCGCATCAGCCGACCCAAATATACCCTGGAATAAGGCTAATTCCGCTGAACCACGACTCCCTTCAGGGGCCGGCAAATTAAATTGGGCGGCACGCATGGACGAGCTGGGTTGCTCTGCCTTCCATGCGGTATCGATCTGAAAAGTAATACCAGCAACAGTAACTTGATTCCCTTCGATTTGAGGCAAACTGGCCTCTGCGCCACCCGAAGGCATTCCCGATGCTCCACCTTGAACACCAGAGATGGGTGGATGATCTGGTGGGAGGTTTGATTGCTCTTGCGTGTTGGAGTCTGTATTCTGAGAGGAGGGATCTTGAGATTTATCCACTAATTCCCCTTGATTATCAGAACAGGCGATAAGTGTCATTGCTATCGTTAATGTAAGTAAGATGTTTCGTAACACGAAATAATGCTCCTTTCAACTCCCGTATACTTAAGCGACAGGATACTTTAAGTTTAATTGATCAAACAACCAAGAGGAAAGAAAAATGCAATGATGAAAATTTGAAACCTCCTATAGTATATTCAACAACGAAAACGTAAAGAATAGAAACGAGGTATTTTATGCCACGATTTATAGCTTTATCCGGCCCTTCCTGTGTGGGGAAGAGTCCATTATTTAAAGCCTTGCGGCGAATTCACCCTGATCAGGCTTCCCGTTTGAAAAAAGTTGTGTTGTATAACGACCGTCAACCCCGGCCAGGGGAACAGGATGGAGTGGATTATTATTTCCGTCCACGGGGTGAAATTGAATTTCTCAGTGATCGCGAAGGTTGTCTGGTCATACCGGTTCGAAATGATCTTCAGGCTATTGATGTGGAAAGCATTCAATCCATTTTGAATGAAGGATTTGATGCCTTTTATGAAGGCAATCCAGCCATCGTAGCGGCTATAAAAGACAAAAATCTGCTAAAAGATGTTCCTTCCATCACCATGTTTCTTAGCCCACTATCAAGAGAGGAAATTCTTTTTTTCAAACAACGGGAACACCGGATTGATCTTAAAGCACTGGTCACAGATATTATGCGTCGCAAATTGCTGCGCCGCACCAAAGCACATAAAGGAATTCTTTCCCTCCCTGATTCGGAGGAAATTGAAATTCGCTGCGGTACTGCCTTTGATGAAATGAAAGAAGCTTATAAATTCGATTATGTGATTCCCTGCCACAGTGGAGAAGACAGCGAACATTGGAATGCCTTTTATTACCCCATAGGAGAAGCTCGAAGTGCGATGGAATGTTTTATTTCATTAATCAATGAAGAAAAATCCTCCTACGCTGAACAATGGGAAAGTGATTTATTATAATTTTTTAAAACCAATCCTATGAACTTGCGTTTCATTTATCGAAATGCACGCACCAGCAATGAAAACAGTTGAAGAGTCTAAAAACAGGCATGCAGCCACCTCCGACGAGGTGTTGATGCAGTTGTATGCCGACGGGGATGTTGAGGCATTTGATGAGCTGGTTCAACGGCATAAGAATGCCGTGTATGCCTATATTTTCGGATTTACCCGCCATTCTGATTCGGTGGATGACCTCTTCCAGAATGTCTTTATCCGGGTAATCCAAAACCGGCATCGGTATCGGCCAAAAGCAAAATTTACAACCTGGCTTTATACGATAACACGTTCTGTGTGTATTGATGAATTGAGAAAAAATAAACGAGCGGAAATCATTCCGCTCTTCCCTGATGGTGATGGTTCAGCTGAACATATTGTCAGCATTGATCCTTCAGGGCAGGAACTCACACCACGCGAAATGTTACAGGAAATGGAAATTAAAGATGCCATTAACGAAACCATACGTACATTGCCGGAAGCACAACGTGAAGTTTTATTACTCCGTGAAAAAACGGATTTGACATTTGATGATATAGGGAAAATATTGGGTTGTTCACCGAATACGGCCAAAAGCCGAATGCACTATGCGTTGCTGGCGTTAAGAAAAGCCTTAAGAAAGCGGGGAATTGAATCATCATGAGACGCGAAACGGCCCGGCGCCTAATGATGGAACGAATCTATGAAGGGCTTTCTCCCAAAGATGAAGGCCGGTTAGAGCGTTTCATTCAAGAAAATCCAGATATCGCCCACGAATGGGAAGAGGTGAAAAACATGCATGAATTACTGGCTTCCGTACCCGATGAAACCGTCCCCGCTCATCTTGAACAAGCCATTTTAAACAGTGCCCGATCAGATCGATTAAAATTGGAACCAAATCGATCACGAAAAGTATACCGCTATCTAATGGCTGCCGCATCATTCCTTGCTATAGCCTATTTGCCATTCGCCTTGTGGTTCCATTCCCCACAAAATAATGAGGTAGTCCATAACTTTGAAGAGCCTAAAGCAAATATATCGGATAATGAAACAAGAAAAGAATTCAACCGATCTTCCACATATTCATTTAAAAATGAAGAGCGCAATCGCAATGAATTAGGGGTGATATCCTCATTGCCCCCTTCTTCATCCAGTACAACCAACCGCCCGCTTACCATCACCCCATCTCCCGAATCTTCTGAAAGTTATCTGGCGTTTGATCAAACCCATACCAGTAAAAAACATCGGAGTATGTCCAATAATCGCTCTATTTCCGAAGCGGAAGCGGAAGAATTGTTTCGAACTGGTCTGACCTTATATAACACCGCGTTCACCAAAGTGGGTGAAGAACGGGAAGCCATGCTGAAAAGCGCGATTGTCTTTTTGCGTGATTTGGAAGAAAAATGCGCTGACCAGTACCAGTGGATCGCGTTATCTCTAATATTGATGGCCGATTCTCACCGTGCGCTCGGTCAAATCACACAATCGGTTGAAACGTATCAACGCATGATTGAACTATTTCCCAATATGGATACCTATGTCAAACAGGCACGCTTTTCTATTGTCAAATTACTGCTCAACCATGAAGACACGCTTAAAGAAGCGGAAAAGGCATTGCGCGAATTTGAACGTCTATATCCTGAAACACCCGAATTTGCTGAGGCTGCCCTTACCTATGCGGAAAAAATGAAAACGCATAATCCTGAAAACTCGTTAATCTGGTGCCGCCGGATAACCGAAAAAACATCAGAAGCCAATCCTGCCTGGAACAAGGCCCATCGCCTTGCCCAAGCGGTAGACAAACAACTTGCTGACTATTCCTATATAAAAGATTGGTGGATTGTGGGACCTTTTGATGAAGGGTATCTTCCCATGATTACCAACAATAACACACAGAATAACAACAAACCCAATAAATTTTATGACGTTAAAGAATCATTTTTTGAAAGCCTCAATGGAAACATTATCCGTTGGCAAAGGCCTTTCGAAAATGAACATGGGGATGTCGATTTATCCAAAATCATCGATTCGATTCGTAAAAATGCCTCTGTTTTTGCAGTGACTTATGTTCATAGCCCAATAGACCAGCGCGTGAACTTGTCCTTTGGAGTCGCCAGTGGAGCGCGTATTTGGATCAATAACGATCTGGTCTGGTCCAAGAAGCAAAAGACTGGTTATAAACGAGATGCTTTCTCAGTATCCACTCAACTTCAGGAAGGATGGAACACACTCCTGGTAAAAGTGTATATCTTTCGCAACGCCAGTTGGAAATTTTCATTACGAATACTCGATGATGCCGGGCTCACCATCCCCAATTTATATATTGATCCATTAAAACAAAAAACCGATTCAGACATCCAACTGAATGATACCAACCTGCTCCGGGCACAATTTAGTTCCGTGAAGGACAAATGAGGTGACATTATGAGAACAAAATGGTTAATTCTTTCCTTCATTTTAATATCGCACTCTTTAAGTTGGGCAAATATTGAACTGGACCGCGAAAAGATCAATGCTCAACAGATGAATGATTCAGTGGTCGTTACTGTCCCGATTATCAATCCAACAGATAAACCATTGATCGAAGATATGACCATAACGCTACTGAACAGCCAATACCAATCACTCGCCAAAAGCGTTAAAAAAGTCATCGTACTGAATGGCCGCCAATCTGAACAGATTGCCTTGCCCATCGCAGAAAATACACCGGAAATCGATAAAAGTATTGTCAGAATCGAATTCATGGGGCAGATATGGCTCAAGCGTTTTCACCGGCAAAAAGCGGAGCAGGAAGTCCACGTTATCGGCCAAACCGAATGGCTGGCGGGCAGCAAAGCCTCCATCCGCGTCATTGTCAGTCAAAGCCAAGGCGGCAAACCTATAAAAGATGCGGATGTTGAAATACGCTCCACCCCGCAATCCGGCGGAAAAGCCTATGTTCATGCTGAAACCAAGACCGACGATGAAGGCACCGCATCCTTCGCATTTGAGATTCCTCAATCCATTGCCGGGCAACGTATGTTGGAAATCGAAGTTAAGTCAGATTATGGTACAGACACCATTAACTCGGATATTAATATCGAACGTGGAAACAAAATATTCCTCACTACGGATAAGCCCGTATATCAACCCGGACAATTAATGCACCTGCGAACTCTGACGACCCACAAAGCCACCAGTAAACCCATCAGTGATCAACCCATTACCATTGAAGTGTATGACGGCAAGGGCAACAAAGTCTTCAAGCGAATCGAAAAAACCTCTGAATTCGGTGTCGCAGCCACTGATTTCCAACTGGCGGATGAAGTCAACCAGGGCGATTACACCGTCAAGGCATTAATTGATGATGATATCACCGAAAAAACTGTCCAGGTTTTTGAATACGTTCTCCCCAAATTCCGCGTCAATGTCAAAAACGAAAATGAATTCTATGCCCCCGGAGATGAAGTCAAAGGTACCCTCAACGCCCGTTATTTTTTCGGCAAACCGCTCGATGGCGCCAAGGTAACCATCACCGCTAACTGTTTCGACGTTGGATTCAATGAATTTACCAAAGTCGAAGGGAAAACCGATAGCGAAGGCCAGTACGAGTATTCATTCACCATCCCCGAACGACTTGTTGGGCAACCTCTGTTTAAAGGCAATACTATCGTGCAGATGGATGTCCGAGTGCTCGATACCGCCGATCATGAAGAGCAGAAAATTCATTCATTTCATGTCGCCACTGATCCATTACAAATCGAGGCCATCCCGGAAAGTGGCCGTTTGATTGAGGATGTCGTCAACGAAGTTTACCTGGTTGCCTCCCGGCCCGATGGCAGTGTGGCCAAACCCAAACTGCACGTGCAATCTCGCTACCTGCAATCCGACACCACCGTCGAATGTGATGAAAACGGCATTGCCACCGTTCTGCTGACTCCATCACAAGGTGATAATGTGTATCGCCCCCACCTTCCGGCCTTGCGCATTGAGGCTGAACTGGATAACCAATCTGTCCGTATTGATAAAAACCTTCCCTTCAGCAGTGACAACGAAAAACTGCTTTTACGTCCCGATCGTGGTGTGTATTCCATGGGTGGGGAAATGATACTCAACGTGATTTCATCAAGCCGCGAAAACGAACCGGTCTTCATTGATATTGTCAAGAATAAGCAAACCATATTGACTCACACCCTCCGCCTTAAAGAGGGCAAGGCCGAAACAACCATCCCCTTGGATCAATCCTTAACCGGAACATTGGCCCTCAATGCCTATCTCATTCGGCGTGATGGCAATATGGTTCGAGATACCCGCCAGGTCATTGTTATGCGCAGCGACGACTTGCAGATAGAGATCACTCCAGACCAAAAAGAATACCAACCCGGCGAACCAGCCCAACTGCAAATCGCCATTACCAACAGCGCTGGCAAGCCTGTACAAGCCGCCCTGGGGTTGCACATCGTCGATGAAAGCGTATACAGCCTTTCAGAAAAAGAACCCGGTCTCGCCAAAGTGTTCTTTGCCATCGAAAAAGAGTTACTGGAACCCAAGATCGAGATTCATGGCTACAAATTGGATAAAGTGGTGCGCTTGTCTTCCAAGAAATATGAAGAAAACGCCCAACTCTCCAAAGCATTGCTATCCAAACTGGATGCGCATAGTTCCTTTTCATTAAATAAAAACACCTCCAATGAAAAGATTAGCCAGGCCAATGCCGACCTCCAACGCTTGCAGCAATTCTTCACCACCCAAACTTTAAAACTGAGCACCAAGCCCAAGCCCGTCGACGAAGTCATGCTCGCTCTTGGTGAAGAGCCTGCCGAGTATCCAGTCATGGATCCCTGGCATCAACCTTATGTCGTCCATTTTGACCAAAACGTTTGGCTGGCCAGCCAGGGGCGGGACGGTGAAATTCAAACCAGTGATGATATCCGCACACCGGCTTATCAATGGGGTTTTATCGTCCAGGATGGATCAGGTCAAATCGTGCGGCAATTTGAAGAATTAGAAGAAAACAAATCAGGTACCGCTTCAAAACCGGTAACCGCCCTACCGGCTGAACGTTTCAGAGCACGTGGTGGTTTTGGAGGGGCTGGCGTCCGGGGGGCTATACCTGCATTAAGAGAACAGAAAGGCCAGGAACGACAATTTTTATTTAAAGCGGAACGCAGAGCAGGAAGAGCGCAGGCCGAACCCCAAGCTAATTTTGGTGCTAAAATGGCACCCCAACCACCCAATCGACCTATGATGAAGTTCAAAGCCAATGCCCCCGTCGATAGAGAAGTTGCAAGAGACGTCAGACCAAATATGGAAGCAAATGAATGGGCTGATAAAGATATGGCTGGATTCGCTGTTGGTAAGCGATTCGATCGGGTAGATACTTTGGACGATAGCCTTAAAACCGACTACTATTCACACGATTCCCGTAAACTTGAATCTTCCCCAATAAAAACGGGAGAACAAATAGCCCTATCGGATAAATCCGAACTCCGTTCAAAAGAAGCTTTCATCACGGAAAACATGAAAGAGACTTTCGGTGATAGCAAATCAGAAGGCCCCTTGGTGGTCAATGGACAACTGGACGAAAAGCAATTGAAAAAGGAAGCTGAATCGTTCGCCAATATTGAATCACTAGTATTAAGTAAAGATTTGCAAACTGATTTGAAAGTGCTTGATGAATCCATAAAACCAACGGATGATGTAACGGCCACATCTACCGACGATAGTGCTTTACGCAGAAGTGAACAAAAATCCGTTCGTGTACGGCGCTACTTCCCCGAAACCCTGTTCTACTCACCGGAAATCATCACCGATGCACAGGGAAAAGTTGCGCTTAATTTCCCGGTCGCCGATTCCATCACTACATGGCGTATGAACGCAATGGCCAACGCCAAAAACGGCGCAGTCGGTGATACAACCGCCGCCATGAAGGTATTTAAGCCATTCTTTGTCGATATCGATCTTCCGGTAGCCTTGATACAAAACGACGAAGTCACCATCCCCGTCGCCGTTTATAACTACATCGATAAACCACAGAATGTTCAAGTGGTTCTGGAAAAAGATTCCTGGTTTGACCTTCTCGAAGGTGACTTAACCCGCACTGTCTCCATCGCCGCCAATGAGGTTTCTTCAGTGTCCTATCGCATCAAAGCCAAGAAACTGGGCGATAAACCAATTACGGTATATGGCTGGGGCAGCGAAGATAACGACGCCATTGGGCGGGAAATCGAAGTTCGGCCTAACGGCGAAGCACACTTTCAAACCAAAAACGGAAAACTTAAAGGAATTGTCGAAGAGACGATAGATTATCCCGCAAACCGCATTGAAGGCGCCGATAAATTGTTCGTGAAAATCTATCCCGGCGTCTTCAGCCAAATCGTCGAGGGACTGGATGCCATCTTAAAGATGCCCTTCGGCTGCTTCGAACAAACCAGTTCAACCACCTATCCCAATGTGCTGGCTCTTAACTATATGCAACAAACCGGACGCATCACTCCCGCCATCGAAATGAAAGCCCGTGAGTATATCAACCTGGGTTACCAGCGTCTATTGACCTTTGAAATCGATGGAGGCGGTTTCCAGGTCTTTGGGAATCCCCCGGCTACCCGCGTGCTTTCCGCCTATGGCCTATTGGAATTCAGCGATATGAATGAAGTCTATCCCATTGATGAAAACGTCATTGAACGCACCCGCCAATGGCTCTTCAACCAGATGAATGAAGACGGCAGCTGGGCTCCCGATCAAAATTATGCTCATGCAGAGATGTGGAAAAACATCCAGGATAATGACCTGCTCGTCACCGCCTACATCGCTTATGCACTCGATCGCGCCAGCGATGGACCGCGTTTCAGTACTGTATGGGCCCAAAATCAGATGACCAATACACCTCGCCAAGCTAACCTTGATCCCAATTTGCAAAAACCCAAACAGTACTTAATGGAACATGCGGATGAAGCCGAGGATGCCTACACGCTTTCAATCCTCTGCAATTCCCTGCTCGCTTTGGCACCACAAAATCCAAAAACAGAAACGTGCGTCAACCGCCTGGTTGAAATGGGAATCGTTGAAGGTGATTTAATGTATTGGAAATCCGAAGCCAGCTTGAGTTTCGCCCGTGGCAATCACGCCAATGTCGAAACCACTGCCTGGGCAGCCTTGGCCCTGCTGAGAGATGGACGCTTCCAAAACGAACTGGGTAAAACCTTGAACTGGATTATTGAGCAGAAAGATCCCAATGGCACCTGGGGCACTACACATGGTACTGTTTTAGCGTTGAAAGCGTTGCTTTATTCCCTTGGTAATCTGACCCAGGAAGCGGATGCGACCGTCAGCATTACCGTGAACGATGAAGAAGCACAAACATTGGAGATTACCCCTGAATATTCCGACATCTTCCGCCAAATCGATGTATCCAATTATGTTGAACCCGGGAAAAATAAGGTGGAAATCAAACTGGACGGTAAAGGCAATTTACTTTATCAAGTGGTGGGTAAATATTACGTCCCCTGGGACAAATCCAAAACTCAGGCGCAAGCATTTGATATCGCCGTGAATTACGACCGCTCTGAACTTCGCCGCAACGATACCGTCACCTGCCAGGTCACCGCTAAAAACACTCGGCCCTTCCAAGCGGAAATGGTAATGATCGATGTTGGCATCCCCCCTGGCTTCCGTGTGGAAAAATCCGCTTTGGATGATTACCTCGAAGATCAAATCATCTCCAAATTCACCATCATGAGCCGTCAGCTGCTCATTTACCTTGAATCAATGGAAGGTGGGCAAACATTGAAACTCGATATCCCCATGAAGGCCACCTTGCCCATGATGGCAAAAGCACCTGAATCAACGATCTATGAATATTACAACCCTGAGGTCAAAGAAACCGACACCCCGCAGGAACTGGAGGTGAAGTAATAACAAAAACCCACCAGTGAAAATTCAATTAGCAATCTCCTTTCTCAACACGAGCGGGATTCTCCCTTCCCGCTCGTTTTTGTTTTGTTTAGGGCATATTTTTTAACTATAGTTTTGGCGCATATGCCGCAACCGCTTCATCACGTCATTCCCACCGCGGCCAAAATAGTCATGAAGGTGTAAATATTCCTTATAAAGCGCGGAATAGGCTTTATGCCGCTCTGCCGTGGGCGTGTAGGCGTTCTTTCTAAGGCGCGCCATTTTTTCCGCCGCTTCTTGTGGAGTGTCATACCCACCATTGGCTTTGCCTGCTGCCACCGAACCTAAAATCGCCGCCCCCAATGCACAGGTTTCCTGCGAATCGGCAATGTGTATGGCCAAGCCGGTTACATCCGCATATACCTGCATCAATAACTTATTGCGTTTGGCCAATCCCCCACACGCATACAATTCATTAATCGGGATGCCGGATGAATCAAACGCTTCAATGATCCGCTTGGTGCCATACGCGGTGGCTTCAATTAAAGCCAAATACATCTCTTCCGGTTTGGTGGTAAGCGTCATCCCCAGCATCAGGCCTGAAAGTTCCGCATCCACCAATACCGAGCGGTTGCCATTCCACCAATCCAATGCCACAAGACCACTTTGTCCCGGTATCAGTTGGCTTGCCCGTTCTTCCAATAATTGATGGACACTCATTCCCCGCTTTTGTGCTTCCTCATAAACCGAATGGGGAACACACTCATCGATATACCATGCAAAGATATCCCCCGTAGCCGGCTGTCCTGCCTCATAACCATAAAAACCGGGTAATATGCCGTCGTTTACACATCCACACATCCCATCGACTTTCACTTTTTGATCAGAGAGCAACATATGACAGGTCGATGTTCCCATCACCATCAACATCTTTCCTGCTTGAGTTACTCCCGTGCCGGGAACTGCCGCATGTGCATCGATGATTCCCACCGCCACCGCGGTGCCCGGCTTCAAGCCTGTCAGCTGAGCCGCTTGCTCAGTTAACCCCCCTGCTTTGCCGCCGAGAGGTTTGATATCTTCCGTCAATTTGGTTCCAACGATAGAACCTAATTTGGGATGCAACGCAGCCAGTATTTCCGTATTCAAAAAACCTTCTTCTTTGTCCCACATGCCTTTATATCCAGCCATGCATGAACTGCGTGCCTCTTTACCACACAGCTGCTCCACCACCCAATCACCGCCTTCGATAAACCGGGACGCTGCGTCGTACATCTCTTCATCTTCATCCAACACTTGCATGATCTTGGGGAAAATCCATTCAGAGGACATTTTTCCCCCATATCGTTCCAGGATCGGATCACCAGCCTCATGGATTGCTTTGGTAAGCTGATCCGCTTCCGGCTGCGCGGCATGATGCTTCCACAATTTCGGCCAGGCATGAGGGCGGTTTGGGTAAGAATAGCAAAGTGGCTCTCCCTTTTCATCAACCGGCAAGACCGTACATGATGTAAAGTCAACACCAATCCCCACCACTTGATCAGGATTGACACCAGTTTCCTTTAGAACCTCAGGGATCGTTTGTTTTATTGTTTCCAACCAATCATTTGGATCTTGCAAAGCCCAATCAGGCCCCAGTTTTGTCCCATCCGGCAATGTTTGATCCATCACCCCGTTTTTGTATTCATATACATGGGTCGCTGTCTCATCACCTGTTTCAATATCCACCAACAAGGCACGCCCTGACTCCGTACCGTAATCGATTCCTAATGCATAGCGTTTCGTCATTTTCCCCTCCTTATGATGTCCAATCCCTATGCAGCTGTGGGATGAACAAGAATGTTTTCAATCGAGTATTATTTCTCCATGGTATTTTTAATGATTTTCAATCTTTTCTTTGTTGAGAGTCCGTACTTTAATATACCAAGAATGAAACACTTCCGCCAATATCATGTGAACTATATATTTATTTTAAATCCAATAATTAAGCATAGGGTAATAAGGATTTTCAGGTATAATGCTTAGATAATAATCAAGTTAACATGGGGAGACTATGCATCCACAAATATTAATAGTCGACGATGATGAATCCATTCTCAAACTCCTGGAGATGCAACTCAAAAAGTTAGGGTACCGAACACGCTGTGAATCTTCTGGTGCCGGAATGCGAGATGCGTTGAAGGAGGATGAATTCAACACCGTGCTCATGGACTTTCATCTACCGGATGGTGACGGGATATCGTTTATTGATGAGGTTCATGAGGCTGCCCCTGAATTGCCGGTCATCATCATTACCGCTCATGGAAGCATTGAACGAGCAGTGGATGCCATGCGACGAGGTGCATATGATTTTGCCTCCAAACCTGTTGATTTTAACCGGCTCTCGGTTTCTGTTAAAAATGCAGTTGAATGGTACGCCCTGAAACAACGCGTCAGCAAACTCGAACGCTCCAAAAAAACCGGGCTTTGTGGCATGATTGGCAGCAGTTCAGATATGCAGGTTGTCTATCGCATCATCGAAAATGTCGCCCCCACCAAAGCCCCCGTATTCATCACCGGTGAAAGTGGCACTGGAAAAGAAATGGTGGCCCAAGCGGTCCATCAACTCTCAGACCGCAGCAAGAATGAATTGATCGATGTGAACTGTTCCGCCATACCAAAAGATCTATTGGAAAGTGAACTCTTCGGCCATGAACGAAATGCCTTCACCGGCGCCAATGAACGCTATATTGGGCGTTGTGAACGCGCAAACCGCTCCACCCTTTTTCTGGACGAAGTGGCTGAGATGAATGTTTCCCTGCAGCCGAAGTTGCTTCGTTTTTTGGAGGAGCATTCATTCTACCGGGTTGGCGGTAAAGAAAAAATCGTTGTCGACTTGCGCCTGGTATCCGCCACCAACCGCGATCCATTAGATGCCATTCGCGACCAAAAATTCCGGGAAGACCTTTATTATCGCTTGAATGTCGTTCATATCCCCATTCCTTCTCTACGCGAACGTCCGGAAGATATTCCCGATTTAGCTCATCATTTTTTGCTTCGTTACGCCAAACAAAATGACAAGAAGTTCCTGGAAATCAGTAATGACGCCGAAAGTGCTCTCTGTGAATATCTCTGGCCCGGCAATGTCAGAGAACTTCAAAACTGCATACAACAAGCCGTGGTCTTGAATAATGGAGAAACGTTGGAACTGGACATGCTGCCTGAAGGCATTCGATCCAGCCTCAAGTTACAAGTCTCCACATCCTCACAAAGGCAAGATGATACCTCACCCGATTTCACGGCTGGCGATGGCATAGTCCCCATCGAAGTCTACGAAAAACAAGCAATCGAACATGCCTTACGCATCACCAAAGGTAAAGTCGCCCAGGCCGCCGCAGGTCTTCACCTCAGCCAGGCCACCCTATACCGCAAGGTACGTGACTACGAAATCGTCCTGAAACACTATAAAAAAGCATAAAATATCATATTATGCCGTAAAAAGTCTCTGAACCGCTTTGGCGATATACTCATCCTCCTTCATGGTATAATTCGGCCCAATCCGAATCTGCACAAACCGGTCGTATACATTAAGTGTCTGAGCACAACATTCACGGCCATATTGGATGGCCTTTCCTTCCGGGCTGTTAAACGACGGCCATGCGGGATGGCGGGTTCGCTTGTTGATCACGGATTCCTGAATGGGAAGCAATACAGATCCGCTTAATGCTGAAGCCGGAACATTCCGCTTTCGCAATTGACGAATGCAACGGTCACGTTCTTCATTATCCCCTGCGTCAAAATAAACCGCATAACCAATATCCCCCTCCGGATCAGGCATGGTCCGCATCACCAAGCCATCGATATCAGCTATTCCGTCTCGTATGGCTTCAGCATGAAGGCGCATATCGATGATCATACGATCCAATTTACTCAACTGCGCACCCAGTACAGCTCCTGTAAATTCACTCATACGAAAATTCTCACCGGCAAAGGTTTTTTCTTGGGCGCCTCCAAGGCGTTTGTTAAAAACACTTCGCGTTCCCCCCATGTCATGAAACCGGACAGCCCGTTCATAAATGGTTGGATCATGGGTCACCACCGCACCACCTTCACCGGATGTGATCATCTTATTGATCTGAAAGCTATAGATCCCCACATCACCAATGGTCCCCAGTTTTTTGCCTTTGTATGACCCACCAACACATTGCGCGCAATCCTCCAACACAGCAATATCGTTTTGTTTTGCGACTTCCATAATGGGATCCATATCACACGGCCCACCCAACAAATGAACGGCAATCACCGCTTTGGTACGTGGTGTGATTTTGGATTTAAAACTGTCAGGATCGAGATTAAAGGTTTCATCAATATCCGCAAACACCGGCAGCGCCCCGGCATGAACCACGCAGGTATAGTCGGACCACCAGGTATAGGCGGGAACAATCACCTCATCACCCGGTCCAACACCCAAACCGGTTATTGCACAATCCAATGCCGCCGTCCCCGAGGTAACCCCAACCGCAAATCGTGCTCCCATATAGTGGGCAAATTGCTCTTCAAATCGATTGACATGCTCCGGCTTCCCTGGTCCCCAATAACGAAAAGGCGAACCAGAATCAACCACGCTAACCACCGCCTCTTCTTCTTCATCCCCATAATAAAACGGACCAATCAATGCGGGATCAATATCCGGCAATACCGTTCCCTCACCATCACCCCATGTCCTCATGTTTGATAAACCTGGATTTAATGCAGACAGCGAAACGGCTGAAACCCCCGCCTTGATAAACCGGCGTCGAGTTGGATTCGATCGTGTTTTGTTTGAATGGTTAGCCATGATCTCTCCCCTTTCTATAAGAAACATCAACTCCATTCTCCCGCAAACCCATCAAGAAATCAACTAAATAATCACAACAATCAGTCAATCGAGTCCATCACGTACGATCCGGGCGTTATTGTTGGGATCAATTTCATCTTCCACGTACAACCCATACTGTTTTGCCAAGTGATTCAAACTTTCGAAAAATGCAGGATCGATGCGATCTTGATCGGTTTAAGATAAATAGTGAATTCAGTCATCGTTTCGTGTTCCATCATTCCTGGTATCCTATTGCCATCATTTATCCGAATGATAGGCCTGAATTCTTCATTCCTTAATTATACCATAAATCATATCGATGCGTACCCACGGGTAGAATTTATCTCTATTCTAATGAAACCTTAATTATCCTCTAACATAATAGCCTTATAAATTAATACGGCATTAATGTCAAAGATCTACCTGTGCAGGGTAATACATGATTTGATCTTTTTTTTCAGTGAATGATTTTCTATTTTTATGAGGGTTATTTGATGCTGGGTCTTTTATCCGGCATGCAATGTACCTGTGCGTACTTTTTTACCAAACCACGTTATACGAATTTTAACAAGGAAAGGATTAAGTTATTTCAGCTATGTTAAATCTGAAAAATTTCATGCGTTCAATTCTGTTCGTTTCTGCTATAGCAGGTATGGCATTTCCAGCCTGTACGGCAGAAATTTTGGTTGAATCCAATATCGCTACTTCTCAAACATGGACTTCAGATAACGTTTATAACCTCCAGCAACAAATTTATGTTGAACCCGGCGCGACTTTAACGATCGAAGCCGGTACGCTTATTCAAAGCACCGCAGGTGTCGGTGGAAGCCTGGCGGTTACCCGTGGCGCCAAAATCTTTGTCAACGGAACCAAAGAAAACCCGGTTATCATGACATCCAGCAATGATGACCTGGTGTCCTGGCATGAAGGCGCCAATGAATGGGGCAACCTGACCATTATGGGTAACGCCCTCGTTTCAGCCTCTCACTACGATGGTCAAGCAGTTGGCGATAACACCAAAGAGCCAACTGGCTTGAATGAAAGACAGATGGAAGGTATGGTCGCTGATGCGCCTGGTGATCCCAAAGTGGTGTACGGCGGGAATAATGATAACGATGACAGTGGTTCAATCAGCTATCTGTCCATTCGTTATGGTGGTAAAGTGATTGGCCTGGCCAATGAACTGAATGGTCTGTCCCTGGGCGCCATTGGGCGTGAAACCGATATCCATCACATTGAAATCATGAACAATGTCGATGATGGAATCGAAATCTGGGGCGGAACCGTCAACCTGAAATATGTGAATATCTGGAACGTTGGTGACGATAGTTTCGACGTGGACGAAGGCTGGCGCGGTAAAGCCCAATTCGGTTTGATCGTTCAAGGTCATAGCCTTGATGCAGATCAAGGCTCCGGCGTGGGCGATAACTGCTTCGAAACCGACGGTGCCGAAGACTCCGACGCTCAACCCATAACCACATCTACCATTTACAACTTTACGGTGGTGGGTCAGCCCATTGATGGTGATGGTGGTACGACCTGGCGTGACAATGCGCATATGCAATATCGCAACTGCATCTTTATGGAACTGGGTGAAAAACTGGTTCGCTTTGATAATGATGATGGTGACGGCGCCAATGGTTATGGCTATAACGGTACTTTGTCCTGGGAAGAAACCTGGAATACGCCCTATACATACACCTCACCGGTCCATATCGGTACCGCCGATCCTTCTGAACTATATACAGTTCATACATCCGGTATGCTGGCCGAAATATCAGACTGCGTGTTTTATAACAACCAGCACGCAGATGCCTACACGGAAGCGGATGCCCGCGGTGTACGTGATCCCCAAAACAATAACGTGACCGCTGATGTTAGCCCGATTCAAGAAATTCGGCGCGGTGATTTGGTGGTAAAAGGCGGGAAGAACATTCTTCCAGTCGAATTCATCAACCCGATGCCAGCGAACGACGCTTTGACCAGTGTAAACGCGGCACCGGATGATGGCTTCTTCACACCCGCTCAATACCGTGGTGGATTTGCCCCAAATGAAAACTGGTTGGTTGGCTGGTCCGCTGTTGATGCTTATGGTATGACCACAGGAGCAACTAACATTTCAGATTTCACCTTGTATTAAGCAAAATCGAATTCGGTAATGTTAGTCTAATATCATGAAATTAGGATCAAACTGATGGCAGCGATATTCATATCCTGCCATCGGTTTTCTTTTTTTAACTTGTAGGGGTCAGCCATTTGAAATGCCATTCACCTCCCTTTTCACTTCACAGGCCTGACACATTTCTACAATCCACCTATTCGAGAAGTATATATTTTACTTATGTGATATATATATGATATGACGATGCGTGCTCTAACAAAATCTTAATACTCCTCTAACAAAAAACTCATGAGTTTTATTGGCTATTCCGGTTTGTACGATTCCTGCGATTGGATAAGATCACGTATAATAATGAAGGAATTTTAAGCGAAATAAGGAAATAAATATGCCGAACCTCTGTGTGAAATTGAGAACGTTTTTAATAATAAGCGTGGTTTTATCAGGAATTACATTCTATGGTTGCAATAATAAGACAACTCATAAAAACACTGTAAATAAAATAGCCGATGAAATCAAGTCTCCTTTCGATAAACCGCTGGATGAATTTCAAGTCAAACTGCTTGAATTATCCTTTCAGACAGCAACAAAAATCCCGATCAAACCACACATTAAAGACCGTTCAAGAAGCCAGGAAGATGTTTTATTAACTTGCATTGAACTCGATCAACCGGTCAGGGCTTTAAGTTATATTGAGCAAATTGATAACTGGCGCCGTGGTTCATGCTACGCCGATCTTGCCTTTTATTACGCACAACATGGTTTTGAGAAAGAGGCCCTAAAGTTATTAAGTAAGGCTCAGGATATTTCAGAAACCACTGAAGATTGGCGTCGAGATCGTATCCGTGTAAAAATTGCGAAAACATATGCATGGATGGGACAAACGCAAAAAGCGGATGAATTTGAAGCGGGTGTGGTTGATTCAGAAACAGGAAAAGTGGCTCAGGTTGATGCCATGCGGAGTGATGAAAACTCCTTTGAAGAACAAAAAAAAGAGCTGGACGCATTAATCGCCACAGACAACTTTGATGTGCTCAAAAACGCTTTGGATGCCTATGCCCAGCTATATGACCGTTTCTACAATAACCAACAACGGCGTATGATGATTGAAGAGAAAATCAAGACCTCCTGGGGCAAATTCCCCATTTTCCTTCGAATACAGTTGTTGATGGATTTAGCGACTATTTCCCTGGATCATTCATACCGTAAAAACGCCCTTGAATTGGTTAATGAAGCCCAAACATTAATCGACGAGTATGAATGGAAATTGGAACATCGCCTTCCCTTGATGGCGAAGATAATTCGCTTGCGTTATCAAACGGGTCATCAACAAAAAGCACAAAACGAAGCTGATCAATTCGTAACGCTTTATGATGCCGAAGGCGAGCAGATTGTCAACATCTATCGCGCGGAAGCCATTCGCCCACTTGCCGAAACCTATCATGTGATGGGAAACCCAGAAGCAGCGTTGTCTGTATATAAACGTGCAGTGGAAGCAGGGGTGGAGAATCCCAACTCAAGGCCGCGTGCAGAAGATCTCTCAGCCACTTGTAACTCAATGGCATTGCATGCCGTTAAACCTGATGCAGAACTGTGGGCGCGAATGCAACAGATTTATAAAGGATTAGACCATCCATGGTAAAACAGCTTTTTAATTGTTGCCTTCTCCTTCTCTTGTTTATTCATGCTTCGACATCTGTTAGGGCGCAGCAAGTCGGTAGTATTCGCGGTATGGTGTATGATCAGGACTTCGATGTCCCTTTGGCTGAGGCGCAAGTGCTGATTGCAGAATTGGGCGAAAATGTCACTACCACCGATGAAGGCAATTACGTTTTTAGAGAAGTAAAACCAGGGAATTACACGCTGGTCTTTTCCAAGCAAGGCTTTACCCGCCAGGTTAAAGCGGACGTTGTTGTTTCCCCCGGCCAATTAACCGAAGTGGATGCATGGTTGACGGGTGAATTTGTTGAGATGGAAGAATTCATCGTCCAGGATATATTGTTTGGTACCGGAACTGAAGCCGCCCTTCTCGAACTTCGTATGGATAGCCCGGCGCTTATGGATTCCATTAGTTCAGAATTGATGAGCCAGGCTGGTGCGGGTGATGCGGCCAGTGCTTTAAAACTGGTAGCCGGGGCTTCGTTGCAGGATGGTAAATTTGCTGTCATTCGTGGGCTTCCCGATCGTTATGTGAATTCGCAAATGAACGGTGTTCGCCTTCCCACAGCCGATGCCGATAAACGTGCTGTTCAATTGGATCAGTTTCCTTCTGCAGCCATTGAAAGTATTCAGGTTACCAAAACGTTTACTCCAGACCAACAAGGCGATGCTTCGGGTGGAGCGGTGAATGTGGTGCTCAAAGGTATCCCTCAAGAATTTCTTTTAAAACTCAGCAGCCAACTCAGTTATCTCTCTCAAGTGACCGGGCAAAGCGATTTCCTCAGCTACAAGGGAGGGGGAGTTGATTTTTTTGGATTTGATGATGGCAGCCGTGATATTCAAACCAATAATATCGGCGGCAACTGGGATGGCGCGGTTGGAGTGATTCCGGAAAATGCGCCGATGGATTATAAAGGTTCGCTGGCGGCAGGAGGTCGATATGAATTCAGCAATGATGTAAGAGTGGGGGGATTTGGCAGTTTTTTTTATGAACGAAATAGTGCCTTTTTTGATGACGGTATCGATGATAAGTATTGGATTAGAACCCCTGGTGGACCAATGACCCCTCAATATGTTCAGGGTTCACCCACCCAGGGCAATTTTAAAACTCAGCTGTTTGATGTAACTCAAGGAAGTGAAGAAGTCAAGTGGGGTGGGCTTGGGGTTCTTGGTATTGAGACTGAGAATCACGCTTTAACCCTCTCAACCATGTACACCCGCGTTGCCGAAGATGTCGCGACACTGGCTGAAGATACACGGGGAAAAGCCCTTTATTTCCCGGAATATGATCGCGATGATCCCAGAGATCCCGGCAACCGGCAGCGTGATGCGGCCCCTTATATTCGAACCGAAACCATTGAATACACTGAACGCACGACACAAACATTCCAATTAAGTGGAACCCATAAACTTCCGTTTCCCGATTATCAAATCGAGGATTTCTTTACCTCCCTCACCCCTGAATTTGATTGGGGTGTTTCTCGAAACTCCGCGGATTTGTTTCAACCCGACAAGCGTCAATTTGGTTCATTATGGTGGGCGGAATCCTATAATCCTGGATTTCCCCCTATTATCCAACCATCCATTAATCCTGCGGTGCATCGTCCATTCAAACCCGCTGCCAATTTCACCTTGGGGAATTTGCAACGAACCTGGAAAGATATATCTGAACAGAGTGATCAATTCTTTTTTGACATCAAATTTCCCTTTGAACAATGGAGTGGGGATGAAGGCTATTTAAAATTTGGCGTTTTTAACGATCAGGTTGACCGCGTTTATAATCAGGAATCCTTCAGTAATTTCGGTGATAGCGGTGCTCAGTATCAAACCTCCTGGGAAGAATTCTGGAGCGAAGTGTTCCCCTCTGAAAATCATCCTATTACTGCAGGGGATATTGATGTGGATTATCATGGTGAACAGAAAATCTCTGCCTGGTATAACATGATGGATATTCCATTAACGTCCTCTGTAAAGGTTTTCGGGGGCGCTCGTTTTGAGAATACAGAGATTGATATTGTTAATTTTCCTGAAGAGGATGTAACCTGGATTCCCCCTCATACCAATGTATCCACCCAACTCAATCCGGGGGATACGGATGTATCGTTCAAGCAGAACGATACACTCCCTTCCATTGGATTGGAATATGCACCGGTTGAAGAAGTAAAATTACGGGGAACGTATAGCCAAACTGTCGCACGCCAGACATTCAAAGAATTGTCTCCGATACAGCAACAGGATTTTTTGGGTGGTGACGTATTTATCGGAAATCCATTTCTTCAAATGAGTTCGTTAAAGAATTACGACCTGCGATTAGACTATGCACCGTATCAAGGAGGGTTGGTTTCCACATCTCTTTTTTACAAGGACGTGAAAGATCCCATTGAATATGTGCAACGAATTACTGATTTTTCTTACACCACACCAGTGAATTATCCAGAAGGAGAACTATACGGTGTTGAATTTGAAGTCCGGCAGCAGTTGGGATATTTTTGGGAGGAATTGGAAGGCCTTTCCATTGGCGCAAATTCGACATTAATAAAATCTGAGGTGACGTTGCCTGAAGAGGAAGCGACACAATTTGAGCAACCCAATATTAATGCACCCATGCCAACCCGCCATATGACCAATGCACCTGAATATCTTTACAATTTCTTCCTGACCTATGATTTGGATGATCTGGGATTGAAAGGAACCCAATTAAGTCTTTTCTATACGGTCAGGGGTGATACCTTAGTCGCAGGCGCGGGTCAGTCAAAAGGTAATTTTGTTCCAAATGTCTATGAGACAGTGCATGGAACACTCAACATGAGTATAACCCAGAAACTCAGTGATTCCTGGAAATTAAAATTCCAAGCGAAAAACCTCACCGATCCCAAAATCCAAACTGTCTACCGTTCGGATTATATGGGCGACGATGTTACCAAAACTTCCTATCGCAAAGGGATGGAATTTTCCCTTAGTATAAGCGCTGAGTTTTAAACCATCCCCTTTTTTGTAATCCTATATTTTAATCCACCAACTCCCGTTCGATATCTTCAAGCGATTTGCCTTTGGTTTCTGGTAATACAAACAAGACAAAGAAAAAACCGGCTAAACAAATGATTCCATAAAGCCAGAAGGTCCAAGCGCTTCCCATTCCTTCTCTTAAGCTGGGGAATGAATAACTTAAAGTAAAACAGCCTACCCATAATGAAAACACCGCGATTGACATGGCCGCACCACGAATGCGGTTGGGAAAGATTTCTGATAACAGCACCCAGACAACGGGCGCCAACGAGAATGAATAAAAGGCAATAGCAGTCACGGTTAAGATAACCACCATCAGGCCGGTTGTTTCGAGATAAAAACTGAGACCAACCAGCCCATAACTTAAGGCTAATCCGGCGGAGCCGATCAGCATCAAAATTTTACGGCCTAATCGATCCACGGTGCCAATCGCGACAAACGTGAAAAACAACATTACCAATCCTGTGATGACGATATTGAGCATGACTTCTTTGACATCGTAGCCCGCGGCTTGAAAGATATCAGAAGCATAATAAAAGATAACATTGATTCCACACCACTGCTGGTAGACGGCCAAAATGACACCGATCAGGATGACCTTCATTAATCGAGGCTCGAGCAGATCGCGATAATTGACCTGGGCGATTTCCTGTTTTGCTAATGTTTGTTTAATATGATCCACTTCAAACCGGGCATAATCCATTCCACCCACACGTGTCAAGATGGATTCTGCCATCTCATCGTTGCCTTTTTTGATGAGCCATCGGGGGCTTTCTGGAACGATAAATAATAAGCCAAAGAACATCAGCGCGGGGATGGCTTCAGCGGCAAACATCCATCGCCAGCCGTATTGGCCATTCCAACTATTTAGAATCATTTCAGTGGTGGCATCATCCGGCAATTGTTGATCAACCAAAGAAATCTGCCAATTCACTGATTGGGCGAGAAGTACACCGATCACGATTGCCAGCTGATTAACCGAGACAAATTGGCCTCGTAATTTGGCCGGAGAGAGTTCGGCAATATACATGGGAGACAGGTTGGACGCCAAACCGATTCCCACTCCTCCGATGATTCGAAACACATTGAACCAAAAGAAATTCCAGGATAATCCCGTTCCTACGGCAGATAAGGTAAAGAGCGCACCAGCCAGAATAAGCAACCGTTTTCGCCCGAAACGATCGCTTATCATTCCCGATATCATTGCTCCGAGCAAGCAGCCGATTAACGCTGAACTGGTGCCCCATCCCTGAAGCAAGGGGGTTGTCAAGTTGAAATAGGGTTCATAAAAGGGTTTCGCCCCACCTACCACAACCCAATCATACCCAAATAATAATCCACCCATTGCTGCAATCAGGCAGATCGTCCAGACGTAAGTCAAATTGTATTTTTGCATGGTGTGTCCTCTGCTGTATTAAACAAGTTGAAAATGATTCATATTCTCAATATATACCTTTAACAAGAAGGAATCTATGAGCCGAAAGTCATCAATGGAATATTGGACGACTATGTAACAAATAGGTTGTTAAATACTTTGTATCTATTGAATTTAATAATTCTAAATTTCCACTGGATTTTTTCGAGGATGATTTTAGGGTAAAGATAATGCTGAACGAAGGATGGAAGTATGTTGAAACAAGAATCGAGAAGAAATTTCCTGTTGAAATCCATTTCGGGAACCTCCGTTTTGGGATTGGGTGACTTATCGTTTTTGTCAGGATTAACACCGGTTTCTGCAGAGGAAGCCAAATTGGATCCTGATATGGTTCAATTAAAACCCGATATTGAACCGCTCGTGCGCCTGCTTGAAGATACGCCGCGGGATCAGCTATTGGAAGAAGTTGGCGTTAAGTTGAAAAAAGGGTTGCCTTATCAGCAGTTGCTGGCTTCGCTGCTGCTCGCAGGTGTTAGAAACGTTCAACCGCGCCCAAGTGTGGGTTTTAAATTTCATGCGGTGCTCGTGGTTAATTCAGCCCATCTCGCGAGTTTGGCCTCTCCGGATTCAGACCGCTGGCTGCCCATCTTTTGGGCCTTGGATTATTTCAAGGATTCACAAGCCCGTGATGAGAGCCAGGGGAACTGGACCTTGAAAGCGGTTGATGAATCAACATTGCCAGCCGCTCACAATGCTCGGCAGGCTTTTATCGATGCCATGAATAACTGGGATGAAGAAGCCGCGAATCGGGCTGTCACATCACTGGCTCGGATGGCTGGTGCACAGGAACTGTTCGAACTGTTTTGCCGGTATGGGGCGAGGGATTATCGTTCAATCGGCCATAAAGCCATTTTTGTTGCCAACAGTTGGCGCACGTTGCAGTGCATCGGTTGGCGGCATGCTGAACCTGTTCTGCGTTCATTGGCTTATGCCTTGCTGAATCATGAAGGTGGAAATCCCGCTGAACGGGATGCCCGTGCCGATCGCCCCTGGCGCCATAATCAGAAATTGGCAGAACAAATTAATGATCACTGGCAGGAAGGCGAAATAAGCCATGCTGCCACGGTTGAAATGCTGACTGCTTTACGAAATATGGATGAAATAGAAATTTGTTCAAAGGTTGTTGAATTGCTTAACAAGAACGTTTCACCTCAGTCGATCTGGGATGCGATATTTACAGGGGCGATGGAACTATTGATGAGTCAACCGGGTATTGTGGCCCTGCATGCGGTAACCACAACCAATGCTTTATATTTTGCCTATCAGCATTGCCATGATGAAAAAACCCGCCGGCTTATGTTGCTGCAAAACGCCGCGTTTTTACCCATGTTCAAACATTCCATGGGGAACAGGGGGAATATAAGAGACCGGTTGATCAGTGATTTATCAAAAGAAAATGCCAAGAAAGAAAAAAATCAGAATATAGAGAGTATTTTCCACGAACTGAGCCATAACCGCTTGTCGGCTGCTCAACAGGCTTATCAGTATTTAAAAAGCGGCCATCAACCTCGTGCATTGATTGATGCCGCCCGGCTTCTTATTTTCCAAAAAGGGAATGACCCTCACGATTACAAATACAGTTCTGCCGCATTGGAGGATTATTACCATATCTCTCCCGGATGGCGTGATAATTATTTGGCAGCCTCATTGTTCAAATTATGCCATGTAGGTGAACCGGACAATCAATTGATTGATCGGGCACGGGCTGCCTTACAAAGTTAGTTTTTATGCCGGTAAAATGCATAGGTATCCCTCTACCGAATCGGTGCTTTATGTGTCATTGAGGTATGATGCGCGGGGTGCCAAGGGTAAAACGCCGTTCTTTCCCCTTGAAAATCAACTAGCCTGGGACGCAGCTGGGTGCCAAGGGCAAAACAGCAAAGCAATCAACCTGCAGGGTGGAGTTCAAAACAGCGCCTTTTACGGTTTTAACTCACCGCCCACCAGCTAACTTAATTTTCTATTCTAACAAGAGTTCACCGGGTGTGATGGGTTCATTTTTTTCATATTGAACGCTCCTCAGTGGTAATCCACGATTTCCACATTTTCTGCACCTGCATCCGTCCAATGAAATCATTTTATGAGAATAACTTCAACTATTCCTTATGCTCATATCTCTCTTGGAGCAATATCGATGCCAGTTCAGCTCGAAACTGACTATCGTTTTCCTTCCCACAATTCCGGCACCATTCTTTCAGGGTCTTCGAATCCAAGTATATTTTCTCGGCCACTACGCCTGCCGATGCTAAATCTTTCAGAGCCTTTTCGGCCACAGCCAACCATTCCTGATACGTCTCCTCCAGTTGGTCGGGATCAGAAGCGAACGCACGGACTTCCTTCCAGTCTGCTTCTGTTTTGTACCAAGCCACTCCAACATATACCTCATTCGTCCGATGCTTCGGTTCTCTGGATTTCCTCTTCTGCTTCTTCGGTTTGCGTGTCATCTAACTTTACCTTATTTGTCATATAATGTTAGCAATAGTGTTTGTTGAAATAACCAATAGGGATACTCCGTTCTCTCTCACCACAGATTCGCGCACATTATGCGTCAGCTAACACAGTTACTCAATACGTTCCAAACATAATGCCATATTATTCAGAGTCAATACAGATTCGTTGAAATTTGTCACATATTCTAACCGTTGTCTGAACCATGATTTTCAGGATTAGTGGATTACCATGATTTATAATTTTGGAAGGCATCAGATCAATCTCCGAATATCTAATTAATCGGACAATCAGGCAAATCAAGGTTCAGACCACGACAACCTGACCGAGAAGGAGATACGGATAGTGGAGAGTGACTTAACTTTGACTTTTAAGATTATAAGGATTAGCATGATACGTTAAGATTTGATAACACAAATCCGGGGAGCATCGGCTTCTAGCCGGTGCTCCCAGGTGTCAATTGTTGTAAAGGTAGATTCAGAGTTGTTTTTTTTAATATCCCTTCCATATCCCTTTGAAGAATCATGACTTATAGCCAAAAATAACTTTTATACTATTCTTTAATCACCCCAAAAAGTCGGACTCAGCTCTATAAGTAGGAAAGCACATCGTGCCTCCGCGATCGAAAGATCGCCCGTGCTTTCCAAATGATTAACGTTAATCAGATTCAATAAACAGGGCGCTAATTAAAAAGGATTATACCCTCCTCGATTCGAGAGGATCGAGGACCATTTAGCGAAGAACAAACAAGGCCTATTAAATTTATCTTCGTCAGCGCGAAAGCGCTGAGATAACCAAGAATAGGATAAATCGAAGCCCCTAACCATAAAATCGGGGCGCCCCGAAACTAAAAATGATAGAGAAAACAAACATATGTCAATCAATATTCGCAACAAGGGGTTGTAACCCCTTGTTGGACGCAATCCCTTGTTGAAGGAAAGTTGCTAACAACAAATGATGGATCACACCATTCGATCCATCAATGAAAACCATAAATTTAAAAATTTTTGGAGGGCCAAGCTACGTCTCTAGCCTTTTGCAGCATATTCATTTAATTCCATACACCCAAAAAACTACTTGTCTCCCCCTTTATTAAATGTGGGGATTGATAACACTTCATATAGAAATTTAACGAAAAGAGGATTCAATGGAATTTTATATTCTGGCGCCTTTATCCGTTGTATTGGTCGGGATCGCAAAAGCAGGCTTTGGCGGTGGAGTGGGAATCGCCGCCGTTCCGATATTGATTTTCGCCATGGGTGGCGATGCCAACACGGCGATTGCAGTCATGTTACCCATTTTGAATGCCTGTGATCTATTCGCCCTTTATCACTATCGATCCACCTTCAACAAGAAAAATCTCCTGTTGTTACTGCCCGGCGTGATTATTGGCATTACCATCGGCAGTGTGATTATTTGGACCATGAGTGCGGACCAAAACAATGTGGATATGAAACTGAAATTCTGGATTGGGGTCATCACCTTACTTTATGTTGTTTATGAAGTGGGTAAATCCTGGATCATGAAAGAGTTAAAAGCCTATAAACCTCACGGCTGGCATGGTGTGATTTTTGGAACCGGGATTGGAGTCACCTCCACCCTCGCCCATGCCGCTGGCCCGGTGGCCACCATGTTTTTACTCCCTCAAAATATGGGCCGCCGCTTGTTTGTCGGGACCACCGTCGCTTTGTTCACATTGGTCAATGGATTAAAATTAATTCCCTATTTTTATCTTGAATTAATCAATCTTGACCGTTTATCAACCAGTCTGGTCTTACTCCCCTTTGTACCGATTGGTACGTTTCTCGGGGTATGGATGAACAAAAAAATGAATGAAACAATATTCAATCGGATTATATACACGCTGCTCTTTATTCTTGGAATCAAATTAACGACCGGTTTTGACCCTTTAAGTTATGTATTAAATTTAATTCAAACGAGTTAGGAGGTTATCCATCATTTCACTATTTGACAGCCATTTGCATTTAAACCAGCATGATTTTAACGGATCAGAAGAAGCCATCTGGCATGAAGCAAACCACGCCGGAGTAACCCATGGTGTGGTGATTGGTTATGACATTCAAAACAGCCAAAAAGCCATCGGCCTCGCCGAACGGCTGCCCAATCTATACGCATCCGTCGGGGTATCGCCCCATGATGCCCAGCAAGCGCCCGAGAATTATATCGACACCCTTCGCCAAATGGCCCAGCACCCCAAAGTGGTGGCCATTGGTGAAGCCGGCTTGGAATATCACCATCCCGTTGGCCCCAAAGAAATGCAAATCGAGCATTTCAACCAACAGGCGAGGCTCGCGGATGAACTACAAAAACCGATTGTCATCCACCTGCGCGACGCCGATGAGGATTTTCTACACATCCTCGAAACCGCGCCACCTCAATCGGCAATATTGCATTGCTTTACTGCTTCCCAAGCCGTTATGGAAAAAGCGGTTTCATTGGGGTATTACATTTCATTTTCTGGCATTCTCACCTTTAAAAACGCCAAAGACATCCAATCAATAGCCCCCCTCGTGCCTGAGCAAAACATTTTGATCGAAACCGATTCACCCTATCTCGCCCCCGTTCCCTATCGTGGAAAACGGTGTGAACCCCCAATGCTGGTTGAAACCGCCAAAAAACTGGCTGACCTGCGTGAGATATCCTTTGAAGAGATAAGCACAATCACATTTCAGAATGCTTGCCAGCTCTTTAAGATCGATGAATAGCATGAATCAGTCTATTCAATCTATGTCAATCTGACAGGCATACGATTCGAAAACCAACATTGAATACACGCTGCCAACGTGGGTAATTCAACCGGAATGATAAGCGGCAGCGTTCGGGGCGGTCAAAGAACGAACCTCCACGGACTTCACATCTTACCGGGTCATTTGATGTTTCAGATTCTGGGGATTGCTGATAACTATCAAGCATCCATTCCGCCGCATTGCCGTGCATGTCAAACAGGCCGAAAGGATTAGGTTGATAACTCCCAACTGGCGCCGTCACAATGGCTCCGTCATTAAAGCGTGCATCGCTCAAACTCGCACCCTCGAGCACTAAATGTTCAACCCCGCCGGTTACTTGCAAGCCATCCTTGCGATATCCCCGGCTGAACGACTCATCCGCCATATTGCCCCACGTTGAGAAATCAGTATCCAAATCCCCATAAAACAGAGGGGTATCCGTACCGGCCCGGCATGCATTCTCCCACTGGTATTCGGTTGGCAGGGAAAAATGTTTGCCAGTTTTCTTTGAAAGCCATTGGCAAAAGGCCATCGCCTGTTTCCATGATACCCTGACCACTGGTTGATCGGGATCATTTAAGATCAATCCTTTATCATCCGATCGGGCATGGCGTTTGGCATAATAACCGCTGTCGTGGTTTTTATCAAAAAGGCGGAATTGTCGGTTGGTTATTTCATATTTTGCCATCCAAATGGGTCTAATCAAATTCGCACGGCCCAGGGGATATTCAGCTGGTTCATCCCCCAAATCACCTATCCCATTCTCTCCAGGGGGAATACGAACCATCTCCAATTTGACACCATCGCCCAAATCAATAATCATTTCAACCGGTTTATATGGCTGCTGGCAGCGTTTTGCCTTCTCACTATCAAAAGGCAAACCTTCACATTCGATTGGCTTTTTAGATGGCAAAGGTTTAGGCTTGAACCTCGGTTTAGGTTTATGATGAATGACTGGAATTATCTCAAAATCCACGCCAGGGCCGCCGTACATTTTTTGCAGATCCATACGACGTTTATCCGCATTATCTGGAACAGGATACACATCGCCCCAGGTGCCATGGCATGGACCATTAAGATCGATCCAGGTAATCAGGCGATCCCACGCCTCATCATCCAGTTCAATACCGTGGTGACCTTTTCTAAGCATTTGAATCAATTCACTGGTATTGGCCATGTATTCACCGGGGATCAGCATGCTGACATCATCTTCAATCGCAACCCTGCGGATGTATGGTAACAACGCATCATAAGCGGGAGTGTATTTGTTATATCCCTTTGTGTCTTCTTTCATTTTTGGATGCAAACGGCTGACACCCAAGGTGGACAATAATTTCCCTTTATAATTGGGAAAATACTTCTCAGAGCGCAAATCCAACGAAACATCTGATTGGCCGTTATGGCATTCGACGCAATAACGAGTTAACACAGGCTGCACTTCGCGTTCAAAATCAAATCCCCGGGCAGGGCCATACCACTCGGCAATGGCATGAGCTTCTATTTTCCCCGCTCTGGCGTTGCCCGCCAGAGGAGCATGTCCTGGTTCTTCATGGCATCCCACACATGAAAGGCTCTCACCCGGCATTAAGGTGAACCAGCTGCGCATTAATTGAACGGCTTGTCCATCCTGATCCAGTGGTTGTATGCTTAGAGGCGTATTGGCAGGTGCTTTAAACACAGCGGAGCCATCCTCTTCAACGGGAACCGTCCCCAAAATACGCATGGCTTCCCACGGCCCGCTATATCCAATTTTGTGTGGACCCGCCAGCCCACGATAACCAAAGTGGTATGCAAATACGCGCAGGGACTTAATCGTACCGCGCGGAACACCCTCAAGTCCATCACCCGCGTAAACATCCTGTAGGAAAACGGTTCCCTCCTTTTGTCCCGGGCGAACTCGATTGGGGATAACCGGTGGCATGTTGCGTTCCTTTAAGGGAATCGGTTCCAGCAGGGCATAACCTGTTTCTTCTTTTATCAACACTAAATTGTCAAATATATCAGCCAGATAGATACCCCACGGTGAATGGGCATCCGGCTGGCAGGCCACCAGGAAATATTGATCATTGATTGGATAGGGTGTAAGAAACTTAGGCCAATCATGATCCACCAATTCATCTTTGATCTTGGGTTGTATCGGATCGCCTTTGCCCGAAATTCGTTTTACTAAACCCTTCGTTTCATGCCAGCCTTTGTTGATATCGATGAGGACGAGTTGTCCCATGCGGTGGACACCGTGATAACCGGATAATATGCAAATGATCTTTTCAGGATGCCCAGGGATACCTCGTGGAAAGTACAGCGAATTGGGGAACCACGAATTGCTGCCATAAATGGCTCGCTGGCCAGTGCCATCAGGGCGCATAAGCATTAACTGGCGAAAGAAGATATGATTGATGCCGGTGTAATCCCATCGGTGATAGAGGATCTGACCATCAGGCATAACAGATGGATGAAAATCATGATCCTGGTCAAAGCAGAGCTGCCTCATCTCCTTCCCATCAGCGTTCATGACATACAAATTACTAACATGCCGTTGCCCATGCCAGCAGGGCACTGATTGATATGACGCCGTGCTGCCGAACACGATTTTCCCTTCTGGGGTATAACAGGCGTCAAAACAATCAACATCGCTTGGGGTGCGGGAAACCAGCCTTAGGCCTGAGCCATCCACCTTGATTTCCCACACATCCCAATCGTCTTTGCCGGATTGGCTGAACAACAAACGTTCGGCATCCCAATGCAGGTCCACTTCTCCCACATAGCCGCTGTTTTCAGGTTTATATAATGTGCGATATTCCTTTTCAGGATGATGTATCGACATAAAAACGAGTTCGTTTTCATATCCCAATTTTGGTAATGACGAGTTGCATTCATGGTTGCTGGGGAAGCCATATCGTATGGGTTTGTTATCCTTGACTTGGCGCCGAACCAGGATGATTTGATCGAAATCAAGCAATGGATTTGCTAACAGCGCTTCTTTTTGAAGTTGGTGCAATGCCCGAACGCGTTCATCAATCGAATGCGTGTTATCGTTTCGGATATCTTTCAGCCGCTCAAGATAGGATGATCCATTGGGATAACGGTCACCATTGGTTTGTATTAAATCATCAATCGCTGATTTGAGCGTGTTGAGCCGATAATCAAATAAACCCTTCGATATCGTTTCCTCTTTATTGTTCGCTGAATAACATCGTTCAGCATGAAACCTAAATATGCCAACAAGAAAAGTTGCGATGAGAATAAACAATGAGTTTGAAACGATCTTAGCCATAGATGAAAAGAACTCCTAACCATCGGTATCGTATTTCCAACGATGGAGAGACTGATAATTTGGCCACGCAATACGAACAATGTCCAGTGTTTTCCGGCGTTCTTTATTGGGATCAACATTTCCCTTTAGAAGAACCAGTATCTCGAGGCCTGAACCTGCATCGGCCTTTCCTACGGCGTGATATCCCAAGAGACACATCCGATCGAGACAGTCATCATAGCGTGATGAAAATTCAGATTTCAGTTTTTCCAGGGTTTGTTTATGACAGGTATTCATAAGTTTGCATTGATGGGCCGATCGACGCGACTCTTACTACGTATATAGCCAAAACAAAGATCAACGATTTCCCATGATCGCCATGAGAGATTCAAAAATGATCTATTTTGGTTGAATATTGGCGAATTATGTTTAATTCTTAAATTCTTTAATCCGCTGCTTTATTTCAGCCAGTGAATCCATTTTGAGAGCATGCAACCTGAGTTCCCTCAAGAAAGATAGATCATCTATGCTATTGATTGATTCTATCAGAGATGCCGAGACCCTACTAAACCTTACGCGTAATATGTCTATTATGGTAGTCTGGGCTTCTTTTATACTCCCTTTTTGTTCCCCTCTTTTTTCCCCTCGTTTTTCCCCTCGTTTTTCACCTCGTTTTTCCCCTCGTTTTTCGGCAATTTCTTCAAATGGTGCGAGAACAGGCATTTTCTTTTCCTCCTGGTATTCATAGACTTTATTCATGAACATTTTCTCCAAATCAGCTGGCAATGTCATCATGATATCGATAAATCTTATGAGAGATGCTATAACGTTTAAGGGAAAGCCCTGATTCATCATTT